>JAUPUE010000014.1 GCA_030917725.1 Patescibacteria group bacterium | reverse complement strand
TGGGTCAAGGAGATTCTACTGCTCGTATTTTCCAACAACGTATTCCATCTCTTCTTGAAAATCTCGTGAGGGACATGACCAACCAGGGGAGAGGTGATGTTCGCCGTCTGATGTTTCCATGTCAGCGATACCGAGCACGTAGAATGCGCCGTTGGCTGCAGGACAGCCAAATGAGCCAGCAGGGAAGCGGAAATAGCGGAAGTTGCCGGCAGAGTCATCACTGAGCGGGTCAGAGATTGCTCCAGAGAGAAGGCGGTTCGTGTTCAATACTTCGACGAACGTCCCGTTGCCTGGGGTGTCCCAACCACCGTCTCCTGCACCATCGCCATCGGGATAGCTTTCATCATCAGAATAGTAGAGCTCGAGCGCTGTCTGCATCTGACGGATTGAGTTGATACGGTCTGCGTCACGTGCACCTCGGCGTGCTGTTGAGAGAGCAGCAAGGATGACTGTTGAAAGGAGCGCAATAATCGAGATGACGACGAGAAGCTCGATGAGAGTGAAGCCTGTTGATGTACGCCGTGTGTTCATGATGTCTATTTATCTTACCATCGCATCCTCCTGGGTTCCTCTGTAACCCTTGTGCGTATTTATCTCGTTTTTTGATAATGCTGATTTACCAATCAATAGAGACGCCGCAAGAATGATGATGACTCCGACGAGGATGATTGTTTGTGCGTGGGAAACGGTGTCGGCGATGTGGTTTCGGAGCATCCATGCGGTAATGCCTCGCGCGCCTGACGAGGCTCGCACTACGGGGCCTTGTTCTTCGAAAACGACATTCATATGAGTGATTGGTAGAGATTGTCTGTTTCGGTGAGCATGCGATCAATTGAGAATTCGCGCGTAACGCGTTCGTGAAGCGCCTTGCCGTATGCCTCACGCCGGTCTTTGTCTTCAATGAGAAGCGCGAGTGCTCCGGCGATTTCTTTTGGTCGTTTTGCTTGTACAACAATGCCCGACTCCATATCGGTGATGACTTCCTGAATCCCTGGAATCGCGCTACCGACGCAAGGAAGTGCAGCGTTGCCAGCCTCCAAAAGAGCAATAGGCAGGCCCTCTTTTAGCGATGTAAGCGTAAAGATATCGAATGCCGACAGATACGTTGCTGCATCAGGGATTGTTCCGGTGAGGAACACGTGAGCGGTGAGCCCAGCATCGATAATTTGTGTTTCGAGTGTTTCTCGAAGTCCACCGTCATTGCCGATGATGACGCAGACGATGTTGCCATGAATTGCGCGAAGTTCGCGGATTCCCTCGATGAGATACGAGAGGCCTTTGTTCGGATGAAGCTCGGCGATCGTACCAATCCAGAGCGTTCCGCGTTCTGGGTGGGGCATGAGTGTTTTTTCTTCGAGTTTCTTTCGCGCTGTGATGCGGGAGAGCTGTTTCGTCTGTGCAACACCGATACGGATGAGTTCAGCACGCGGACCAATGAGTGGCATCTTGGATGCGGCGCGGTGATTCGCAGCACTTACGAAAATCACCTTATTAGAAAGCATAAACGTAAGCCACGTGAGGAACGTGATGAGGAGTTTTTGCCACCAGACGCGGTCTTCTTCGAAGGTGAGTCCGTGCGATGTGAAGACCACGTTCGGGACGCCAGCAAGATGTGCCACAAGAGCTCCCAAACCTCCGGCTTTTGAGCTGTTGAGGTGAACAACTGAAGGCCGCGTTGTTCGGAAGAGCTTAAAGAGCTCCCATGCGGATGCAAATTCTTTGCCAAGCGAGATATCACGCTGGAATGCGTTGATAGGGAAGACGGGGATACCGGCGTCGGTGAGACGTTCTTTGAGGATGCCGTCACCGCCGAGTGCGACGCCTACCGTGTGGCGAGCGTTCGCATACGTTGCGCAATCATAGACGTATTTTTGAGCCCCTCCCCAGTTGGATTTGGTGATGACGTATAAAATGTCCAACTTCCCGGTGATTTCTGGAGACATGAATGTGATAAAAGAAGGCGACAATCGAAAGGCGACAATTTATTTCCATTTACATTGCCGCCTTACATCGCTGCGTGCTTCATGATATACCATCTCTATGGTTTTCAAGGGTCTCAACAGGCTCGACGCCGTCTTTCTCTTCCTGGGCGACGTGGCGATCCTCTTCATATCGCTATGGTTGACGTTGCTTATCCGAAACGGGGCATTTCCTAGCAGTGAGGAATGGTCGCGCCATTTTGCCGCTTTTATCATCCTTTTTGGGGTGTGGCTCTTCGCGTTCTTCATCGCTGGCCTCTATGAGAAGCATACGTCGATCCTCAAAAAGCGCCTCCCAGGAATCATTCTTAACACGCAGGTTGTTAACAGTGTCATTGGCATCCTGTTTTTCTATTTCATTCCATATTTTGGTATCACACCGAAGACGATCCTGTTCATCTATCTCATCGTCTCGTTCGCACTCGTTGTTCTCTGGCGCCGCTTTGGCTCGGTCTTCTTTATGGAGCGAGATCAACAGCCTGCGATCCTCATCGGAACGGGGGATGAGATGCGCGACCTCGCACGCGAAGTGAACGGCAACCCGCGTTACGGTCTGCGATTCGTTTCGACAATTGATCTCTTGGATGTCGACGGATTCGATTTCAAAAAAGAAATTGTTGAACGCGTGTATTCAGAAGGCATTGGTACGATTGTTATCGATACAACCAACGACCACATTGTGTCGATTCTCCCGAGCCTCTATAACCTCATCTTCTCAGGCGTGCGATTCATCGACATGCACAAGGTGTACGAAGACATTTTTGATCGCGTGCCGCTCTCGCTTGTGCAGTACAGTTGGTTCCTCGAGAACATCTCGGTTACGCGCAAGTTCACGTACGAATTTCTTAAGCGTCTCATGGATATCATTATCACGTTGCCACTTTTCTTGGCATCGATTGTGCTTTTGCCGTTTGTGACACTCGCAATCTATCTCGAAGACAAGGGTGATGTCTTTATCACGCAGGACCGCGTCGGACGCAACAATCGTCTCATCAAGATTGTGAAGGTGCGCACGATGACCGGCTCGGACAGTGGCGATCAAGTTCTCAAAAGCCAACAGCGCATTACGCGCGCAGGCGCGTTCTTCCGCAAGACGCGCATCGACGAACTTCCACAGCTTTGGAATGTGCTTCGTGGTGATCTCTCGCTCATCGGTCCGCGCCCCGAGCTTCCTGCGCTCGTAAAGCATTACGAAGAAGAGGTTCCTTTCTATAACGTCCGCCATCTCATCACCCCGGGTCTTTCTGGTTGGGGACAGATCAACGACTACGATGTTCCGCGCCAAGGCATCGACATCGAGAAGACCAAGCGCAAGCTCTCGTACGATCTCTATTACATCACCAATCGCTCGTTCTTCCTCGATCTCAAGATTGCGCTCAAGACCATGAAAACACTCCTTTCGCGGGCGGGAGTTTAGGCGCTATCATCTTGTTATATGCGCATTGACGGACGAGACATGGCAAAGAGGTATGGAGAGACGTTGGCTGAAAAAGTTGCCGGCCTTTCTCGTGCACCGATCTTGCGCGTGTTCGTCCTCTCAAAAGACAAAGCGACCGAGCAATTCATCAACATCAAGAAGCGAGCAGGGGAGTCGGTGGGCGCGATGGTCGAAGTGATCGATATGCCGGAGACCACCACAACAGATGAACTTATCGATATGATTGCGACTGCTGTCGAACAGGCTGACGGCATTATTGTTCAGCTTCCGTTGCCATCAGGAGTTGATACCGAACGCGTGCTTGCGGCACTGCCTGCGAGCCACGATGTCGATGGAATCGGAGGCGGAGCTTCAGAAATCCTTCCCCCTGTTGTTGCGGCTTTTGAAAATATCCTCGAAGAAAATAAAATTAACATCGCGGGAAAGAAAGTGGTCGTTCTCGGGCACGGAAGACTTGTTGGAAAACCCGCCGCACAGTGGTTTGAACGTGAGGGTGGTGAAGTCATTGTGTGTGACAAGAGCACACCAGACATGTGCGCGGCAATGATTGGTGCGGATATCGTTGTGCTTGGTGCGGGTGCACCACATTTGGTGAAGCCGGACATGATTAAGGAGGGTGTGATTATTCTTGATGCGGGCACGAGCGAAGCGGGAGGCAAGGTGGTGGGGGATGCGGACCCAGCGTGTGAGATGAAGGCGTCGCTCTTCACTCCTGTTCCTGGAGGCATCGGTCCACTCGCTGTGATGATGATTTTTAAGAATCTCTACACCCTGGCTACCGCAAAAGGGCTCTAAAATAAGCTATTTTCGGCTCCTCTCGGAAGTAATCCACAGGGATTGCTTTTTACCCACAAAGTGGTATAGTATATCCCAGAGGAGGAATTGTTATGACCGTAGAAGAGAGACAGAGGGAGTATTCCCGAGAGCGTGACAAGGAGGATCGACGGGTTCTCCTGAAGGCGACTCTTGAGTTCCTTGGAATCGACGGTGAGGATTCCCAGGTGATCAACCGGCGGGACCTCCCCCCAGAGGTCGAGGCACTTGTCGGGGACATCGAGCGTTCGCTCGAAGTCCCTGTCATCTGCAAGGTCATCGGTCGTCCGACTTCCTAGTCAATCTAGTACATTCCCGGGAGCTGAAAGGACTCCCACGCTGAGCGTGGGCAAGGTCCGCTTAGCGGACCTCCCACACCAGAACCCAACGCCACTACGGCCGCGGGTTCTTTGCTTTTTGGGGTTACCGAGCGTATCATGCTCCCATAAAACCTATATGAAAGCACGCATTGGAGCCCTCATCATAATCATTATCGGCATTCTCGTCGGTTTCTTTGTTTACTCAACTGAAAAAGCCCCTGACTCGAAATACGCATTCAAACTCGGTTTGGATCTCGCGGGTGGAACGCTTCTTACATATCGCGCCGACGTTTCAGGTCTCGCATCTGGCGATGTCGACGACGCGATGAACTCTCTTCGTGAGGTCATCGAGCGCCGTGTGAACGTCTTTGGCGTTTCGGAACCATTGGTACAAACAGAGCGCGCTTCAATCGCAGGTGGCAAAGAAGAGCGTCTCATTGTCGAACTCCCTGGTGTTACCGATGTCGATGCAGCTGTGAAGGCTCTTGGCGAGACACCCGTTCTCGAATTTAAGCTCCAGAATCCTATCGCTGCAGGTGCGACGACCACGACGTACACGGCAACCGGTCTTACGGGACGCTATCTCAAGAATGCTTCACTCCAGTTTGGCTCGGGAAGTCAGGGTAGCCTCATCCAAGAAGCGATTGTGTCACTCGAGTTTGATGAAGAGGGAACTGCACTTTTTGCTGACATCACAACCAAACATGTTGGCGAGATCCTCGCAATCTTCCTCGATGGTCAGATCATCAGCGATCCAGTCATTCAATCGACCATCACCGATGGTAAGGCAATCATCACTGGAAACGGCGACGTGCAGCAAGCGCGCGATCTCGTTCGTAATCTCAACTTCGGTGCGCTTCCGGTACCTGTTCAGCTCGTCGGCGCAGAATCAATTGGTGCATCGCTTGGTGCAACGGTTGTGAATGCCGGCGTTATGGCGGGTGTATGGGGCCTCATCATCATCGCGCTCTTCATGATCCTCTGGTACCGACTTCCAGGTCTCATCGCTACGGTTGGTCTCGCACTCTACGCACTCATCCTTTTGGCGCTCTTCAAGGTTATCCCGGTTACGCTTACTGCATCAGGCATCGCCGGATTCATCCTCACCATTGGTATGGCGGTTGATGCGAACATCCTCATCTTTGAACGCATGAAAGAAGAGATTCGCTCGGGCAAGCGCATCGCCGACGCAATCACCGAAGGCTTCTCACGTGCATGGTTCTCCATCCGTGACGGTAACCTCACGGCAATCTTCACTGCGATCATCCTCTTCTACACCACGACAAGCCTCATCCGCGGTTTCGCATTGACGCTCATTCTCGGTGTGGTTGTCTCGATGCTCACAGCAATTGGTGTGACACGAACGCTTCTCATGGCAATCGCACCAAAGGAGACGACGCCAATGATGCGCTTCTTGTTCGGATCAGGCCTTTCAAAATAAATTTATGTTCGTCATACGAAACAAAAGCATATTCTTCATCATCTCGGGACTCCTTGTTCTTGCATCCATCGTCTTCATCTCGATGTGGGGACTCCGTCCGAGCGTCGACTTTACCGGTGGTGCAATCGTCGAGGTGAGCTACGCAAGCTCGACACCAAGTACTGAGGCTATCAGCACAGCGCTTGCCACAGCAGGATTTGAAGACGCTCTCGTTCGCACAGCGGGGGAGAACGGCTACAACATCCGCATGCGACCGCTCGCTGAAGGAGACAATGCAACAATCGTCTCAACACTCAGCGCACTCGGCTCAGGTATGCAGGTAGAGCGCGTCAGCTCAGTTGGACCAACTGTTGGTCAGGAGCTCCGCAAGAAGACCACCATCGCCATCATCCTTGTGGTCTTGATGATCATCCTTTACATCGCTTTCGTCTTCCGTAAGGTTGCAAAGCCGGTGTCGTCATGGAACTACGGTCTCGTTGCCATCGTTACGCTTCTCCACGACATCATCATCCCGACAGGTGTCTTTGCCATCCTCGGACACTTTGCAGGATTGGAAGCAGATACACTCTTCGTTGTCGCGATTCTCACCATCCTCGGTCTCTCGGTGAACGACACAATTGTTGTGTTCGACCGCATCCGTGAGAACCTCCGCGTGAACGGCGAGAAGAACATCAACCAACCATTCGATCAGACGGTGGGGAAGAGCCTCGAACAGACATACGTTCGTTCGTTCAACACCTCGTTCACTGTCATTCTTGTCTTGCTCGTTCTCTTCTTCCTCGGCGGCCCAACAATCCACAGCTTTGTGCTCACACTCCTTGTTGGTCAGATTGCCGGTACGTACTCATCAATCTTCATCGCAAGCCCGTTGCTTGTTGTGATTGGAAACAGGAAGCTCAAGAAGGCGTAACAAACCTTCTCGCCGATAGCTCTCGCCTCGCACTCGCGGGGCGTTTGCTTTTTGGGGCAGAGAGAGTACAATACTTGACATCAGGCCCCGAAATGGGCTTTTTAATTTGGGAAATCACCATGTCCTCATTCATCCAATACATCAAAGACACCCGCTCAGAGCTCAAGCACGTGAGCTGGCCAACCCGCAGCCAGACAATCTGGTTTACGGTCCTCGTCATCGTTATCTCGCTTCTCACGGCGGTCTACCTCGGCGCATTCGACCAGCTCTTCACGCACATCGTTAAGACGTACATCATTAAATAAAGCGACGATTGAAAGGAGACAATCATTTCTAATAGCCAATAGCTAAAAGCTACCCATGAAGCAAAACACCGACGCAGAACGCCACTGGTACGCGATTCACACATACGCAGGATACGAAGACGCTGTTGTCCGCAATCTCAAACAGCGCGTCGAGTCACTTGGTATGGAAGACCGCATCTTCAGCGTGCTCGTCCCAACAGAAAAGAAAATCAAAGTGAAGCGCGGAAAGCGTGTCGAAGAAGAGGAGAAGGTCTATCCGGGATATGTGCTCGTCGACATGATTGTCACCGATGATTCATGGTACGTCGTTCGCAACACTCCTCGTGTTACTGGATTCGTTGGTTCAGGTGTTCAGCCGGTTCCACTTCGCGAAGATGAGGTTGCTGAGCTCTTTGGTCGTATGAAGGCAGATATGCCGATGCACACCATCGACTTCGAAGTTGAAGACCGCATCACCATCGTCGACGGACCGTTCAAAGAATTCGAAGGACGCGTCGCCGAAGTCGACCGCCAGCGCGGCAAGGTCAAAGTTCTCGTCTCGATGTTCGGTCGCGAGACTCCAGTCGAGCTCGACTTCCTCCAGGTTCGCCGAAGCTAGAAAATATTTCTTGACCATAGGAAAAGGCCTCTCTCACGAGAGGCCTTTGCCATTCAGGCGCGGTTGGAACATGCCCACTATGTCTTCCTTGCCGCTTTGCGCTTTTTGGGCTGACGATTGCGGATGCGGTTCTCGACGATCGCCCGCAGAAGCGCTTCGGGGTCGAAGCCTTGCTCGCGCGCCATCTCGACGACGGTCCGCAGCGTTTTTTCTGTGAGATCGAGGCGGTGGATGAACATCTGCCCGCCTCGTGGCTCGAAGAGCTTTCCGTCATCATCACTCCTGAGGTACTCCTCGATGAGCTTGATGATGAGGTGTCTGACCGAAAACCGGGGCTTTCTTGCGCCCCTGAGCTTCGTCATCCGAACAAGAGACTTGTGGTAGTCACGCCCAAGGGCGACGGTAACAGGGTTGACCAACATGAGGTGTTCCTTTCTTTGACTGAATGGTTGAAATCCCACAGGCCCAATGCCAATGGGAGACACTTCCAGAGTTACCATAGGCCCACCATGCTGGAGAGTCAAGACATTTTGCCCAAAGCAGAAGGCCAGCTCGAGGAGCTGGCCTTTGCCATTCAGGTGGGGTTGGACGATGTGCACTTACTTCTTCGCTGCCGCTTCGTGCTCTTGCTTCCTCCGGCGGCGAACTCGGTTCTCGATGATTGCTCGCAGGATAGCGGGGTCGGGTTCGTCGTAACCCTCCTTCAGCTTGAACTGTGCCAGCTTCTCCTGCACTTCTTCGGTCATGGAAACGTTGTGACCGAGATCTGAGGCGACTAACGATATGAGAAGAAAGCTCCTGTGGCTGTCCTGGAGTAAAAACTCCTCCACAAAGAGACTTACGAGGTACTCTGTGGGGCAGCACTCAGCCTTGGCCATCTTTTCGATGGACTCGCTGTAGTTCTCTCCTACGGGAACATGGAGTCGGCGCGTTGTCATTACGGTTTCCTTTCGCCTGAATGGCTGAATCCCTCAGACAGGAGATCTGAGGGAACTACTCTAAGGCCACCATAGGCTTATTGGGTAGGTGAGTCAAGATATTTTCCAAAAGCAGAAGGCCAGCTCGAGGAGCTGGCCTTTGCCATTCAGGTGGGGAAATGATGACGAGATCGGGGGAGAGGTTACTCCTCCTGCAGACTGTCGATCCGGTTCTCGACGATGGCCCGCAGGACTGATTCCCTCGGAAGGCTGCTGTCCTTGCTCATCTGGTCGATCGTGTTCAGGACATCGGACGACAAGGACACCATGTGTCCGGCGACCGGTACGCTTGAGCTGACGGAGGGGGTGACACCGGGGTACTCCTCACAGTACTTCTCGATGAGCATCTTCAGGAGGAACCTGACCGGGTACTTTCCCTTTGTGGCCGCTTCCTCGACGAACTCATTGTCACTTTCTCCGAGAGCGACCCGGACTTTGATTGTGGACATGGCGCGTTTTCCTCTCGCTAAATGGCTGAAGCCTCAACGGCAGAATGCCGGTGAGGGGACTTTCCTAGGGCCACCATAGGCTTGTCGGGTGGGGGAGTCAAGACGTCACAGCTCTCGCTTCGCTCGGCCGCGACCCCGCCTCGCTCTTCCTCGCTGTTGCGAGGAAGATGCTCCGGCCTCCGATTTCGGACGCAGGCAAAGCAGTTTGCCTGCTCGACCTCTCGCTCTCGCTCGGGTCGCCGGGAATCGGACTCGACAAAAGGCCGTTTTAACGCTATGATGCCTCTGCGTTATTCACTACGTCTAACGCCCCTGGGAACGCTTCGCCCGGGGAATCATTTCAAGATACATGGCCAAAAAGATACTTAAAACGCTCAAATTGCAGGCACCAGCTGGTGCCGCTACTCCTGCTCCACCACTTGGACCGATCCTCGGTCAGGCTGGTGTGAACATCGGTGACTTCGTTCAGAAGTTCAACGCAGCAACTCAGGAGATGCGCGGAGACATCGTCTCAGTGCTCGTCACTGTGTTCGAAGACCGTTCATACACATTCGTCCTCAAGAGCCCTCCAGCATCGAGCTTGCTCACGAAGGCGGCTGGTATCAGCAAGGGATCAGGAAACCCTCTCAAGAAGGTTGGCTCGATCACCAAGGCTCAGCTCCGCGAGATCGCAGAGCGCAAGATGCCAGACCTCAACGCCCACGATATCGACGCAGCCATGAAGATTGTTGCAGGCTCAGCTCGATCAATGGGAATCGACGTCAAATAAACTTTCACAATAAAAACACCTCTGAGAAATCGGGGGTGTTTTTGTTTACCCTATGAAAAGTGTTCTTTGATCAAAGAGATGAGGTGGTCGAATGATGTATATCGAGCAAATGTCGCTCCATGGAGATTGACTCCTTGGGGGAAGGAAGAGACCACGCGCCCTTCGGTGGCGACCATAAGAACCGGCTTTTTGAGATCCAGTGCCGTTCTGACTTCAAAACCGAGACCAAATGAAGGTTCATCACAGATTGCGACCATGCAATCGCAGTTCGCAATCTGATTCATATCCGACAAAAAGATTTCTTCGTGAGTCGGTCGTGGTTCAATTGAAAGATCTACGAACTTAAGGATCTCAAAGCCAAGCTCGTCCTCGATTCTTTGTCGTAGAACAATGACACCATCAACAAACTCTTTTGGAGCATTTTTGAGAGCGCAACCGAGGTACATCTTTTTCATACCTATTTTTTCTTTCCAATCTCCCAATCCATGTGCATCTTTGGCACCATCATCTCAGGTTTCCACGACTTCTTGAGTTGTGCGATGGATGGGCTTGTTTGATATTTGCCGGTCGAAGCGTAGTCCTTTTTCTTGTCGATGATTTCACCGGTCTCGAAGAAGACGAGCTGTGCGATGCGTCGTCCGACGACGAGCGGAATCGAATAGTGGTTTGAGTTGTTCGTAATCTCGAGCGTCCATCGGTTCACGTAGCCAACGTCGCCCCAGCCTGCACATTTGCACACAGAGATGAAGTTGCGACCGAGTGATGAGCGCGCCTTCATCATAGTGGTGATGTGATTCCTTCCGCCAATGAATTCGTTGGTGTGCGCGAGAATCGTTTCGCCCGGTTCGAGAAGAATCACTTTGTCTTTTGGATCGATACCTTTGAATTCGAACTTGTAGTGTTTGAAGAGATGAGCGGCGGTGACTGCACGAAGCGGCTTCGTACCCCACACGCGCTTTGTGTGTTCTTCGTCGTAGACGTTGTAGATGGTCTGAAAGTGTTGAGGTGGCTGTTCGGCATAGAACCACTCACCGAGCGTAACATCGTAGCTTGACGTAGAGAGATTTCGCTCGTTGAACGGGGTGATGATGATATCTCCCGCCTTCATTTCCTCGATGATTTTCTTGTTTGATAGGGCCATGCGGACCATCATACGGGTTCTATCCCCATGTTCAAAATTCGTCGCTTCGGACCGTGGTGATAACCTTGAGCAGGTTTATTATCTAGCCCCATTTTCACCATGCCTCAGCAAAAATCCAAGAAGCTCTATACAAAGCAATCGAAGACGCTGAGACCAGTGAGCGAAGGAGCAGAAAAGTGGATGGGGGTTCCGATTGAATGTCTCGATCATGGTTTTGTGTATCTCGTTGATTACATGGGTAATGATCAATCGATTGTCGAAGCGGCCCGGGTGTCATATGGAAAGGGAACAAAGACAGTGAACGAAGACCGAGGTCTCATCAGATACCTCCGCCGTCACTGGCACACGACACCGTTCGAGATGGTGGAGTTCAAATTTCATGCAAAGATGCCAATCTTTGTGGCGCGCCAATGGATTCGACATCGCACTGCGAGTGTTAACGAATACTCGGGGCGCTATTCAGAAATGCTCAACGAGTTTTATCTTCCCGACGCAGCAGTCCTCAAGAAGCAATCAAAGAGTAATCGCCAAGGAAGAGGTGAGGAACTTTCACCTGTACAACAAAAACGCGTTCTCGAAGTTCTCAAGAATGATTACGAGCGATCGTATCTCAACTATCAGGATTTCTTGAGCGAAGACGT
This sequence comes from Patescibacteria group bacterium, assembly GCA_030917725.1. GTDB lineage: Bacteria > Patescibacteriota > Minisyncoccia > Phycocordibacterales > EsbW-18 > EsbW-18. Next base: position 2,328 of record JAUPUE010000014.1, on the reverse strand, counting down.
GAACCTCGCTCGAGAACTTTCGCGCATCGGACTTTCGGTTGCCAACTACACGCAGTGGTATTGGAAGATCAATCTTCACAATCTCATGCACTTTCTTAAACTGCGCATGGACCCTCACGCCCAACACGAGGTCCGTGTTTTTGCGGAAGCAATGGCGAAGATTCTCAAAGATGCGATGCCGTTGGCGTATGAAGCCTTCAACGATTATGTGTTGGAAAGCATGCAGCTTTCGGGGCTTGAACGAAAGGTGCTTTCGGGCAATAAGTGGCCGATGAAGGAAAAGAAGGCTCGAGAGGTTATAGTGGCATTGTTCTCGAATAAGCGTGAAACAGAAGAATGCGTCGAGAAGTTCAAGACGTTAGGCCTCATCAAATAATCTATGTCAGGAAAGCTCATCGCCCTCTACGGCATCAACAATCTCGGTAAAAGCACACAGGCCAAGCGTCTCGTCGAGCGCCTCATCAAGGAGGGGAAGGAGGCGTACTACCTCAAGTATCCGCTTTACAATCTGGCTCCATCAGGTCAGATGATTAACGGCTATCTTCGCAATGGTAATCCATACGAATTGTCACCGCGCGAATATCAGATTGTGCATGTCGTGAATCGAACTCAATATGATGCAGCGCTCCGAGCGCGACTAATGAGTGGCGAGTGGATCGTCGTCGAAGATTATGTTGGCACCGGTATGGCGTGGGGCGTTGGTGCTGGAGTCGACGAAGCGTTCTTGCAGGAGCTCAACAGCCATCTCCTTCGTGAAGACCTTCCGATTTTTATGGACGGCGAGCGCTTCATGGAAGCAAAAGAAGAAGGACACAAGCACGAAACAGATGATGTGCTCATGGCAAAGGTGAAAGAGATGCACCACACGCTCGCTAAAAAGAATGGGTGGTTCATGGTGAATGCGAATCAGACACGAGACGAAGTACACGAAGACATCTGGAAGCACGTTAAACGCCTCACCGACTAATATGTTCATCAACCAAGACAAAGAAATTGCAGCGGCACTTTCGGGAGAAGAAAAACGCCAGCGCGAAGGGCTCGAACTCATTCCATCCGAGAACTACGTATCAAAAGCAGTGCTCGAGGCGCTCGGTTCTGTGTTCACCAACAAATACTCTGAAGGTTATCCAGGTAAGCGTTACTACGGCGGACAGGAATATACCGACCAGATCGAGACCATCGCCATTGAACGCGCCAAGGAACTCTTTGGTGCCAAGTATGCGAACGTTCAGCCACTCTCTGGTGCGCCTGCGAATATTGCCATGTACTTTGCATTGCTCGAACCGGGCGACACGGTACTCGGCATGGACCTCTCCCATGGAGGTCACCTCACCCATGGTCATCCGGTGACAGCGATCACCAAGATTTTTAAATTCATCCGTTACAAGATGAAAGACATCGAGACGGGGGAGATCGACTACGACGAACTTCGCGCGCTCGCGCTTGCCGAGAAGCCCAAGATTCTTTTGGCTGGATATTCTGCATATCCTCGCGAACTCGATTATGAGAAGTTTGTATCGATTGCACGCGAAGCCGGCGCACTTGCGGTGATGGATGTCGCGCACATTGCAGGACTCATCGCTGGCAAGGCAGTGAAGAATCCTTTTGATTATGGTTTTGATGTTCTCACAACAACGACGCACAAAACACTGCGCGGTCCGCGTGGTGGTATGATTCTCACACGCGATAACGAAGAGATCGCCAAAAAAATCGACAAGATGATCTTCCCAGGTCTTCAGGGCGGTCCGCACATGAACGTGATCGCTGCAAAGGCCGTGGCGTTCGGCGAAGCGCTTTCGCCCAAGTTCAAAGATTACGCCGCACAAGTGATTGTGAATGCCAAAGCGATGGCAGATGTATTCACTGTCGGGGGAGTGCGACTCATCACTGGCGGTACGAGCAACCATCTCATTCTTGCCGATGTTTTCGGTTCGCTCGGCGTCACTGGTGCTGAAGCCGAGAAAGCTCTTGATGAAGTTGGCATCACGGTCAACAAAAACGTCATTGCCGACGACACACGCAAGCCACTCGATCCGTCGGGTATCCGTTTTGGTACGCCTGCGATCACCACACGAAACTTTACTGCAAAAGAATGTACCCGTGTCGCCGAGCTCATGCTTGAGACGCTCAAGAACAAAGATGACGTGGCGGTCAAAGACCGCATCAAGAAAGAAATCACCGAACTCGCCCTGGCGTTTCCTGTGCCCGATTCGTTCGTGTAGAGTATTGCTATTTCTTAATATTGTGGTAGAATAGAAAGGTCAAGCATCCCGCTTGGCCTTTCTCTACTTGGGCTATGGAGTCACGGACTACGGTACCGAACTTCTT
>JAUPUE010000052.1 GCA_030917725.1 Patescibacteria group bacterium | reverse complement strand
GCACGTCCTTTTTCATACTTGTTGCGGGGGCGGGATTCGCACCCGCGACCTCCAGGTTATGAGCCTGGCGAGCTACTACTGCTCTACCCCGCGATATGGCGATACTATACCTCATCATCGCCCATATCGCAACGCACTACTCTTCGCTCGGCTTCTCAAGGATGAGCGACGGTTCGACACCTGCTGGACTTCCAGTGATGCGCATCACGTCTTTATCGATCTTGCCCAATTCTTTCTTTGCGGTATTGAAGTGATTGATTGTGGTACCAAGCGCCCCTCCAAGCTTTACCATGAAGCCGTCAAAGTTCGCGATGTGACGTCCGAGCTCACCAACATTCTTTTGAATGTCCTTTGCCTGCTCTTCGATCTGAAGACTGCGGAGACCTTGGAGAACGGTCTGGAGATACGCGAGGAACGATGTTGGCGAAACGATGATGACCTTCTTGGTAAAGGCGTAGTCGATGAGATCGCGTGTTGATGTCTTTACGGCGCCCACCTGATTGATGAGAAGATCGTAGTAGATGCCTTCTGATGGAATGAACATGAAAGCAAACTCCATGGTGTTCTCCGCGGGACGCACATACTTGCTCGTCTCATCGATACGATTCTTGAGGTCTGTCTTAAACGCCTTCTCGTGCAGTTCGCGCTCTGCCTGATCGCGCGCTCCAAGCACGCGGTTGTAATTCTCGAGTGAGAACTTTGCGTCAATCGGCACAATTTTGTCTTTGATGAACACCGCGGCGTCAACAATTTCACCATTGGTGAATGCATACTGCATTTGATACGAGCCGGGTGGCATGACGTTCTGCAACACCGTCTCGAGATAGTACTCACCCAAGATGCCACGCTGTTTTGGATTTTTGAGAATGTCTTGGAGATTCTGGAGCTGGTCGGCAAACGACACCACCTGCTTGTTGGTTTCATCGAGCTTTGTAAGGCCTTCCGTCACTTCTTTGACGATACGTGCAGATTCACCAAGCTGTGTCTTGAGAGAGTCGTGCATGCTCTTTGCGCTCTCACCAAGCTTTGCATCCACCGTGCGCGAGAGTTCGTTGATTTGCTGAAGCACAAGCGAAAGACCTTCGGAGTTTTGATCCTTCCCTTCTGGTTTCTTTTTCGAAAGGAAAAACGCCACAAGCACGGCGGCAGCAAGAATGACGAAACCGATGAGAATGGCGATGGGGGTGGTCATGACGCTTACAGCTTACAGCCAACAGCACACTGCTCCAAATATATGGTTCGGAGCGAAGTGGATCCTTGTTTTTTCGAGTTTACGAGAACAAAACAAGGACCACGCAGCGAAGGTCATACTCTTAGCGTTCCGCAGGAACGGTGGGAGCGGAGCTCTTATGAGAAAAGACCGTTGACGACTTCCTGAACGATCTTGCCATCTGCCTTACCCTTGAGATCCTTCATAACCGCACCAACAAACTGGCCCTTTTGTGCAGGATCGGTGATACCGAGCTCTTCTTTCTTGGCTTTGACTGCAGCTTCAATCTCATCGCGAGTCATTTGAGTCGGAAGATATGTTTCGATGATAGCGAGCTCAGCCTGTTCATTCTCGGCAAGCTCGGGACGTCCTGCGGCAGTGAACTGCTCGATAGAATCCTTGCGCTTCTTGGCTTCGCGAGCAATAACAGTCATCGCGTCATCATCCGAGAGCTCTCCGTCGGGCTTCATGCCTTTTGTCACGAGCTCGTTGGTGAATGCAGCCGAGATACCTCGGAGGACCGTGAGCTTAACAGCGTCTTTGGCTCGCATCGCGTCTTTGATTGATTCTTTGATGTTTGTTGTGAGGGACATTGTAGCTTTTAGCTATTGGCTATTAACTTTTAGCTTTAAAACGGGGACAGATAGATGCCCAAGGATTCTATCGTATTCAAAGCCAAAAGCCAAAAGCTAACAGCTTTCTCCCGAACTCGTAATACATGTCGTCTCTTCTTTAACACCGTCATCTTCTGTAATCTTCACGCCGTTCCAATACGCGAGCCCAAGGAGAAACACAAAGCTCGCAATGAGAATCGCCAGAAAGGAGAGCAAGCTTCCATAGAAATTGCCTTTCATTGAGTTCAGTGTATCGCATATCACCCAAAGCGCTAAGCGCTTTGAAGGTCCGCTCAGCGGACCCATAACAAAAACCACCCTTTTGAGGGGGTGGTTTTTGTTGAATCGAGCTAAGGCTGAATTCTCAAGTTCTACTAGAGAACGCTGAGGATTTCAGGACCTTCCTCAAACTCAGGCTCGTCCGGAACAATGAAGACATGGGTTCCGTTGACGTCCGTAAGCGCGTAGCCAAGTGCCTCAAGCGCCACAGATGCGTTCGATGAAGAAGTTGCTGTGACAACAACTGTGAGTGTGAACTCTGCAGTGTCGCCTTCCTCAACCTTCCATGAGTTCGTCTCTGTGTTGTAATCGCCACCTGTTGCGGCGAGAACACCAACTGACGTGTTGTTACCAGGGTTGGTGACACTGTAGCTTGCTGAAGTTGTTACTTCAGAGCCATCGTTGTCCTCGGCCGGAGTCGAGTTGTCGATGTACAAGTCCTCACCAAAAGCTGTGACTTCGAATACGATTGTGTACGTACCCTTGTCAGCCTCTCCTGAGTCATCTGCGGTGAAGGTAACTTCTGAGTCAGAAGCTGCTTCGTCGCCGACAACTGTGATACCTGATGTGCGGAGGGTCATGACGTTACCGTTGTACGATCCAGAGAAGTCTGTGATGTTTTCGGTTGAGTCTACACCTTCTGCGTCTACAGTAGCGAATGTTGCGTTAGGAACCTCAACCGAAACGGTTGTGCCTTCTGCGTACGCTCCTGTAGTCGTTGCCAAGAATTCAGCCTGAACTTCGAACACTACCTCTTCGCCCTCTCCGAGAACGATGTCCTCATCTGAGAGATCAAAGGTGATTGTTCCAGTTCCAGCGTTTGCATCGGCAACTGACCAGTCATCATATTCCTCGCCGTCAATGACGAGAACGAGGTCGCTGATGACATCATTGAAGTCCTCGCTATCTGCACCCTGGTTAACTTCAACCAAGAATACAAAGTCGTCGAGCTCGGTTTCAGTGTCAGCTTCGACATCCATGATACCGAGGGTAAGCCACTCTGACTTCTCGTCAGCTTCAACCTCGAGGGTCGATGCTACCGGATCATCATTTGACTCACCAATCGAGAGCTGGTCATCGCCACCTGCTGCCTCGATGTCTACGCTAATCGTATCGAGTGCTGACGTGTTGTACTGGTCGATACCAGCCTCGTCAAGCGCGCGGATACCGTTGTCAGGAACCCAAACATCCAGGTCTTCTGGAAGGTTGTCGAGGTTGTTCTGAAGTGTGAGGGAAACAACAAAGTTTGCTGTTTCACCCATACCAACAACGAGGTCAACACCGTTGAAGCGGAAGCTCCATGCGTCGCCTGCCTCATCGTCCCAGTTGTCCTCATCGTCGAGGCCTTCAACCGTTACGAGGTCATCACCATCGGACCAGAGTGTTGCTGATTCGACGAGATCCCAAGGGTCTTCAGTCGTTGATGAAGCAAAGATTTCGATGCGCTGAACCTCAACATCTGAGTCTTCAACGTCGAATTCGATTTCCATAACTTCTGCATCCTCCTGACCTTCTTCGAGGTTGGTGTCATCACCGTTCTTCGCATCGAAGTCTTCGAGTGATGCTTCTTCTCCGTTGCTGCCACCGAAGTCGTTGTCGTTGTCGTCATCATCGTCTCCTGTTGTAGGAGTTGTTGATGAACACATCGAGTTGTACTTCGCGCGTGAGATTGCACCGAAGTAACCAGCTGCTGGCATAACGCCGTTAGCTGACTGCCATGACGCAGCGGCCTGTGCTGTGATAGCACCGAAGTAACCGGTTGCTGCTACGTTGAAGTAGCCCTTTGCTGCCAAGTAATTCTGAAGAGCTGTAACGTCAGCACCCTGTGAACCTACAGTGAGGTCGCGGGTGAAGCTGTAACAGCTAGTGCTCGTTCCGCCCTGAAGTGAGCCGATCTGCGCGAGCAACGCGTTGATCTGGTCCTGGAGCTCCTGAGCTGTTGCTGCCTTGACGGTGTTTGCACCGGCAAAGAGGACAACTGCTGCAAAGAGAGCAACCAAGCCAAAAATCTTTTTTGACATAATTTCTTTCTTGTAAGTCTTTTACTAATAACTCTACTAATAAGACTACTGTAATCACTATTCTCGAAACATTCTTTAAGGGCATAGAACCGGTGGGTTCCACACCCTATCCAGAATGCTTCGAGAGTAGTTTGCGCGAATGAGGACCGACGCACGGTCATGCATTTCTTTCATCTGTTCGTCCCAGAGAATCGTCAATCAATATGAAATTATCAACGTACAGTCGTTCTATCGCTTTTGCTCCGCCGACTGGCGGAAGCGATAGGCCTTATTATAGAGGCACTGCGACACAAACAACAAAATCCGTGTGGATAAAGTGTCTGCGTCGCTTGGTCGTAATCATACCATTTCTGGCCCTTTTGAACAAGCAATCGGGGTCCGCAATATATATGAGCTCGAGCGCTCAAAACGTTACAAAAAATAGACGGTCCAACGACGCTCTCCCTTCTTTTTGACACCCCCTGCAAGCACCATGTCAGCAAGGTCACGCTGGATAGTTTTCTCACTACAATCCGGCATGATTGAGGCGATGTCCTTGATGGTTATCTCCCCTTTCTCACGAATAACATTAACGATTTTTTCCTTTCGGTCTTTGCCGTTAGAAACATGTTTTTGAGCCTCAATTTTAAACGTGTCTTTTTGAATGTCCTTTATAGGACCTCGTGCTTGTCCTTTAATTATCATCTGTCGTTCGGGTCGAACTGTCTGAGATGACTGATAGGAGATTCGAGGAACATCTTGTACCTCTTCAAGGACGTCCGAGAGATGTCGGGCTTCGGTATTTGCTTTGCCCTTAAGCTCTGCATCAAAGGCATTGATGAACGAGCGAATCTCGGACACAAGAATGTCTCGATTCATCTCAGACAAGAGACGAACTCGAGCTGCCGT
>JAUPUE010000001.1 GCA_030917725.1 Patescibacteria group bacterium | reverse complement strand
TAGCTCTCTATAATCTCCAACGCCTCCTTTGGCGTCCTCGCTTCTTCCATAAGCTTGATGACCAACTGCTTGTTGCCGTCAGGTCCTTGGATATATGACTTGAAGTGTTTCTTCATCGTTGCAAATGAGCGTTTGCCTGTGAGCAGTTCATCAAAAAGTTTAATGTGTTCAGCAAGCACACTGAGGCGCGTTTTGAGATCAGGACGATCGCCGTGCTCGCTCGCGAACTGCCATGGGTTACCGAAGATTGCACGCCCGAGCATCACGCCGTCGCATCCGGTCTCTTCTGCTTTCTTTCGCGCATCAGCAATATCAACCACATCCCCATTGCCGATGATGAGTGTCTTCACTGCATCGTCTTTTTGAATCTCATCGCGAATCTCGACGACCCGTTTGACCACATCCCAATGTGCAGCGACTTTTGACATCTCTTTTTTGGTGCGTGCGTGAATCGTAAGCACATCAGGCTTCGCGGAAAGAATCTGCGGAATCCACGTCTCCACTTCGTTCTCGTTGTAGCCGATGCGCGTCTTCACCGCCACAGGAATCGGTCGTGAACTCTTGGCACTCGCCTCCTTCATCGCAAGGATGATTGCTTGCGCACGCTCGGGATCTTTCATAATCGCCGCACCTGCACCTTGCTTGCAGACATTCTCGTCAGGACATCCCATGTTTACATCAACGCCATCAAATCCCATTTCGGTAGCAAGTTCAGTGGCCTTTGCCATCAACTCAGGCTCACGACTAAAGAACTGCGCGATGATGGGGCGCTCTTCTTCGGTGTATTGCAATCCTTTGATCAATGCATCGTAGCCGCCTTTGAACAAACCGTCTGCAGAGACGAATTCTGTCCACAAAACGTCGGGCTTGCCATACTTTGCGATGACTCTGCGGAATGCAGGATCGGTCACGTCGGCAAGCGGCGCGAGACAAAAGAATGGCTTCGGTAGCTTGTTCCAAAAAGTGTTTTCCACAGACGACACCATAGCACTTGCCACTATCTGATTCAAATGGTAGATTCTTTTCCAGATGCACACGACATTGATCCGCAATCAAGCGGACAGTGCTCGTCATCAGAAGGGGTGCCTCATGTTGAAGACCTCACAGCGACGGCGAAGTTCGGTTCGTACGGGAAAGCGGCGCCGACGCGCCGCCCCCAACAACGCCGTCGCTCAGAGGATGCAGGAACGTCGCGACCGGCACGCTTGGAAGATGTACACGAAGGAGAACTTCCTTCGTGGGCTCAACCACCGGTTCGAGCAGCTCGCCCGGCACGCGGCCTAACGAGGCGACCCACATGGGAGCCCCACGGTGGGTCAAGGAACGCGCACGCGAACAGTCCCGACGGGAAGCTCGCGCCGAGCGACGCGAAACGAATCGGGAACTCGCTCAGACGATGCGTGAACAGCAGGAAGAGTCCAACGACGCCGAAGCCGAGCAGGTCAACTAGTTTCGAGGGAGAGTGTATGACGAACACCGCTTCGAATCAGTCGGAACAGCAGAAGCCGAGACTGAAGGCGAAGGAACGCCGGGCGATCGACCGCGCGCGCAACGACAAGAGGGGCCGCACGTGGGGCCCGCCGCCTGCCCACCCTCCCACGATGAAGAAGACGTAATTCCCCGACGGGTCTAACCCGTCCCCGGCCGCTCTCCCCCACAGGGAGGCGGCCGTACCTATTTCTATTCGGCCACCGAAGAAGCTTCAGCTTCTTGTTTATAAAAAATTCTATTCTCAAAACGGAGATCAATGTATTCGAGATCAGCAAAAATGAACGGTTCTTCATCTGCTCCTACATTCTTATTTTTTTGTGACTGAACGATTGACGCAAGGTTTGTGAAGGCTTGTTCGTAGGGAGCCGTGAGCGGCACACGCAAACGTACATCCTCCTCGCCTGTCTTTGTTGCAAATGTTGTCATAAGCTCAAGCGCATCTTCTTTCCACACGACACGGCGCGTGTTAAATCCGAGTGTTGCGATAAAACCTATAAAGTCATTAAGAGCGTCAAATTCATCTTGGGACGTGAGCTGTCTACCAATCGCCTTAAGAGGCAGCGCGCGCTCGTATGCAATGAAAGAACTGCCACTCATGCGCGGAGCCGGAGCAAATGCGAGCGCGGTTTCGTCGATGAAGTAACACGCGGCGAGCGATGTTGTGGTCAATCCACACCACAATCCAGCTGGATCACGTTCAACCACCGCAATGATCAGCTTCGAAAATCCCTTGCGATCAATAGCGACTTCTTCTGCTCTCACAAATGAAGCGTGGATGTCCGCTTCGATATCATTCTTTGGAAATATAAAAATGTTACGGCGTGAGAAAAGATGAAGATAGGAGCCCTCGAGATGTGGCGCAGCTGCAGCAAACAGTTCTTCATCGGTAATCGCTTTGTTGCCTTCAAACGATATCGACGTGATTGCTATCTGCTTGCTCGAAAAGAGCACGAGGATGAGAAGGAGTGAGGAGATGATGAGACCAGCCCAGACACCCACGTTTAACGCGAGGCGTTTGTGATGCGCCTTACGGATACGTTCTGATGTAAAGCGACGGAGCATGAACTAAGGCGACAATAGCAAGGCAACAATTCATTTACATTGCCGCCTTGTTGCCTTCGATGCGATCGCGTCCTCCCATGTAGGGACGAAGTACTTCGGGAATCGTAATCGAACCATCAGCATTCTGGTAGTTCTCAACAATCATGATAAGCGGTCGTCCAGAAAGCGCCGTGTTGTTCAAAGAGTGTACGAATTTCATTTTTCCATCGTCGTCTTTATAGCGAATATTCAAACGACGCGTCTGGAAATCATGGAAGTACGAGGCTGACCCAGTTTCTCGGTACGTGTTCTCAGACGGCAACCAGACCTCGATGTCGTACTTCTTCACCTGTCCGAGGCCGATATCACCACCGCAGTTCGCTACAACGTGATAGTGAAGACCGAGTGCTTCAGTAAGTTCTTCGGTATTTCGTTGAATCTCTTCGTGGTATTTGACCGACTCAGTGTGCGACGCTTCACAGAGCACCACTTGTTCGTACTTATAGAACTCATGCACACGAAGAATTCCACGCGTGTCTTTTCCATGGCTTCCCGCTTCACGACGAAATGCATCCGAGAAAGAAAGAAACTTCATAGGTAAATCTTTCTTCTCAAGCACATCGTTCATGTAATAACCCATCGTCGCCACCTCAGCGGTTCCCGCGAGATATTCTCCATCCTGTGTTTTATACAAATCCTCTTCACCTTGTGGCAAATATCCTGTGCCCAAGAAAACTTCTGGACGAACAAGCGAAGGAACAATCATTGGTACAAAACCACCCTTAGCACGGAAGAAGTCCTCAACGAATCGCCAAAGCGCAGACTGAAGTTCCGCACCTGCACCCTTAAGAAAGTACCCTCGGAATCCTGCAACTTTTGAACCACGCTCGAGGTCAACCATATCGAGAGCCGTCATGAGTTCGATATGATCCTTCGGTGTAAAATCAAATGTCGGCTTCTCACCCCACACTTTTACTTCTTTGTTGTCCGCATCGCTCACACCATCTGGGACAGAGATATCAGGAACGTTCGGGACTTGGAGCATGAGCTCGCGCCACACAACCATGAGCTCTTTGAGCTTTTCTTCTTTACCCGCAAGTTCTTCTTTGACGGTGCGCATCTCTGCAATGAGTGCGTCGCGGTCGGGACCGTTCTTGGCAATTGCTTCCGTAGCAACGTTCTGTTTTGCGCGAAGATCTTCGACAACCCTGAGAATCTCTCGACGTTCGTCATCAACTTTGATGAGGGCCTCAATATCGACATCAACGTGCTTCTTTTTGGCTCCGGCGATAACGATGTCTTTATTGTCTCGAATGAAATTTATATCAAGCATGGCAGTGGGCTTTATGGGTGCTTTATCCGCTCATTATATAGTACGCCCGATGAATGAGCACTCCTCTATCACCGAGCTCGACCCGAAAGCTTGGCCACCCCTTTTGGGCGAGATGACCGACCCGCCAAAAGCCCTCTTTATCCGAGGTGCCCTCCCCGACCCCTCTATCTATCGGTACCTCTGTGTTGTCGGCTCCCGCAAGTTCTCCGAGTACGGCAAAGCGGCCTGCGAGAAGCTCATTGCGGGCTTGGCAGGGCATGCGGTGGTTATCGTCTCGGGGCTAGCGCTTGGTATCGACGCCATCGCTCATCGCGCCGCGCTTGAGGCCGGTATACCCACGATTGCATTTCCCGGATATGGACTTGCGGACTCGGAGATATACCCGCAATCACACATGCGTCTCGCGCAAGAGATTCTCCATCACAATGGTGCACTCATCAGCGAACATCGTGACATCGGTGCTTTGGGCGAATGGCACTTCCCACGACGCAATCGCATCATGGCCGGAATCTCTCATGCAACGCTTATTATCGAAGCGGGAAAAAAGTCCGGCACACTCATCACCGCAGGACTTGCTCTCAGCTATGATCGTTCTGTGCTCGTTGTCCCCGGCCCCCTTTTCACTCCCAATCACCAAGGCTCGAATGCGTTGCTACGCGATGGTGCACAAATCATCACCTCATCAGACGATATTCTTGAAGCGCTCGGTCTCACTCCCTCATCAGAGCAACCTGTTCAACTATCGTTCGACAATCTCTCAACGAACGAGCGGACGATCCTCTCTGCACTCAATCCATCACTTTCATTTGATGATCTCGTCCGCACAACTGGCATACCGACGAGCGAGGTATCAATTACCGTTTCAATGATGGAAATCAAAGGCATCGTCACACATCGTTTGGGGAAAATTGAGCGTTTAAAATAAGTAGACGATTTGCAATCCTCACACATCTATAGTATCAACTGACCTCATGACTACCCTCGTCATCGTTGAATCACCTGCAAAGGCAAAGACGATTGAAAAATATCTCTCTGAAGGAAGCGACACAAAGTTCGTCGTCAAAGCGAGCGTCGGACATGTGCGCGACTTACCAAAGAGCAACAAGAACGCCATCGACATCGAGGCGGGCTTTGTGCCGAACTATCAGATTGTTCCTGAGAAGCGCGAGATCATCAGCGAGCTCAAAGCCGAAGTGTCAAAAGCCGACGAGATTCTCTTGGCAACTGACCCCGACCGCGAAGGAGAAGCTATCGCATGGCACTTGGTGCAGGCGCTTGGTCTTGAGAAAAAGAAGGGGGGCAAAAAGGTATCCCGCATTGTCTTTCACGAGATCACCAAAGATGCCGTAACAGAGGCGCTCAAACACCCACGCGCGATTGATGAGAACCTCCGTCAGGCACAAGAGGCGCGTCGCGTGCTCGACCGTTTGGTAGGTTATGACCTCTCTGGTCTCATCTGGAAAAAGGTCCGTTACGGTCTCTCGGCAGGACGCGTTCAGTCCCCTGCACTTCGCATCATCATGGAGCGCGAGCGCGAAATCCGTGCGTTCAATCCTCAGACATACTGGGTACTCTCAGCAGAATTTGAGACACCAAAGAAAGATAAGCTTTTGTTGACCGCAGCAGAAGAATTCACCGACCGCAAAGTCGTTGATGCAATCCTCAAAGCAGCACCCGGAGCTGATTGGAAAGTTGGAAGTGTCAAAGAGACATCGGTATCACGACAGCCAAAGGCACCGTTCACTACGTCGACGCTCCAGCAGTCAGCGAGCACACGTCTCGGCTTCTCGCCGTTCCGCACCATGCGTGCAGCGCAGAAGTTGTACGAAAAGGGTCACATCACGTACATGCGAACCGATAGCACGAACCTTGCGGCACAAGCTGAGGCTCAAATTGCGTCAGTCGTCGCTGAAAAATTCGGCAAAGAGTATGTCCGTCCAACCAAGTACGCGAGCAAGAGCAAGAACGCACAGGAAGCCCACGAAGCAGTCCGCCCGACGAATGCCGGCACATTCAAAGCAGGTGCGACAGACGACGAGCAGCGTCTCTACCAGCTCATCTGGACACGCGCTGTTGCGAGCCAGATGTCTCCTGCTGAATTGATGCAGACCAAGATCACCGCCGTGGCAAATCACAAAGACGTTCCCGAATTCTCGGCAACGGGCAGTCGCGTCATCTTCCCAGGATGGCTCGCAGCCGACACCGCAGCACGCGGCGAAGATGTCGAACATCCGAAAGTAAATGACGGTGACGAACTCGATTTCCTTTCTATTACTGATACTCAAAAAGAAACTCAGCCGCCATCACGCTATTCAGAAGCAGGTCTCATCAAAGAGCTCGAAAAGCGCGGCATCGGACGTCCGTCGACCTATGCCTCGATCATCAACACGCTCGAGACGCGTGGCTATGTGCTCAAAGAAGGCCGTACGCTCATCCCAACTGACACCGGTGATGTGGTGAGCACATTCGTCGAAGACAACTTCCCCACGTACATCAGTGATTCGTTCACATCAGAAATGGAAGATGAACTCGACGATATTGCGCTCGGTAAGCGCGAGTACGCGAAGACGCTCGGAGATTTTTATACTCCTTTCAAAAAAGAAGTCGCAAAGAAATCAAAAGACGCAAGCAAGATCACCAACTTGGGCGACGCGCCTGCAGAATTCAAATGTCCTCTTTGTCAGAACGCGATGGTGATGAAACTCGGCAAGAACGGCACGTTTATGAGCTGTGCACGCTTCCCCGAATGTACCGGTGCGCGCACCAAAGAAGGTGAGGAAGTGAAAAGCCCTGAGGCGATCGGCACATATCCTGAAACCGGCGAATCAATCTTTGTCCTCAACGGTCCGTACGGTCCGTACGTCCAAGTTGGTATCAAAGATAAAAAGAATAAGAAACCTCGCCGTGCAAGTATTCCAAAAGAAAAAGATCTTGATAGCGTCACCGTCGAAGATGCGCTCGTCTATTTGAGTCTTCCTCGTGAACTCGGCGTTCACCCAGAGAGCCAGAAACCAATCGTCGCAAACATCGGACGCTTTGGTCCGTACATCGGTCATGATGGCGACTTCCGCTCGCTCAAAACAGACGACGTCTACAAAATCACCCTCGAACGCGCACTCGAGATCCTCAAAGAACCCAAGAAGAAGCGCGGATTTGCACGAAAGAAGAAGGCTGAGTAGGTACGGTCCCACCACTTGACCCTATTCTCTTTCGGCGTATTGTAGTCTCGGGCTGAACAACGGAAAGGAGTCACCGATGCGTGAACCACAAGTGCTCGTGCAGCGAGGAACTGCGGGCGGAGTGCTCATTTTTCGCCAGCAGGCGGAAGGGATGTTCGAAGCTCTGAACCACATCTTCGGGTGGTCGCCGATCACCGACGTGCCGACTCTCCTTGCAGGCAAACCGGTAGACCAGGAACACTTCCAGAAGGTGCTCCTTTCTCCGAGCATCCTTGGACCAACGTACCGCGACGAGCTCGTCGCAGCGACCCGGGGATCAAGGGTGCACATCGTGTTTTTCCGAGCTGGAGGACTTCTGCACCTCGAGGACGTCCTCGCATCGCCGGACTACCGCATTACGGCCTCGCCCTCCCGGGGGTGAGGTCGTTTTCTTTTATGGTATTATCCAACATGGAACCAGGACTACAGAATCTCCTTTCTCACTATTCACACGAGGCTGATCGCGCCCTTATTGCGAAAGCCTACGCCTTTGCCGAAAATGCGCACCACGGACAGATGCGCGAATCAGGCGTGCCCTATTTTGACCATCTCGTTGAGACCGCCAAGAACCTCACACGCCTCGGCACCGACGCGCAAACCGTCGCGGCAGGTCTCCTCCACGACACCATCGAAGACACCACAACAACCGCGGAAGACATCCAGCGCGAATTTGGTGATGAAATTCTCTTTCTTGTTGAAGGCGTCACAAAGCTCGGGCATCTCAAATACCAAGGTCTCAAGCGGCACAGCAACACGCTCCGCAAGCTCTTTGTTGCCACGGCGGCAGACAATCGCGTCATCCTCATCAAGCTCGCCGACCGTCTTCACAACCTCCGTACCATTGATTCACTTCGACGTGACAAGCAAGTTCGCATAGCAGAAGAGACACTCCAGATTTACGCCCCCATCGCGCACCGACTCGGTATTGGACAATTCAAAGGCGAGCTTGAAGATGCCGCATTTAAAACAACTGACCCAGAGGCCTATCACAAGACCCTCGAGCTCCGCGAACTCAAAAAGACCGAGACACAAGAAGAACTCGAACAATTTACCGCAGAGGTACTCCGTGCACTCGGCAATGCAGGCATCGACGTGGTCTCAATCGATTCCCGCCTCAAACATCTCTACAGTCTTCACAAAAAGATTGTTGGCAGAAAGCTCAACATTGACGAAATCCACGATATTGCAGCAATCCGTTTGATCGTTCCAAGCATCGAGGCATGCTACCTCGCGCTCGGCATCATCCACGCGTCATGGACGCCACTCCCTGGGCGCATCAAGGACTACATCGCCATGCCCAAGGCCAACGGGTATCAAAGTCTCCACACCACTGTGTTTACCGGTGATGGTGCCATTGTCGAAGTACAAATTAGAACCACCGACATGCATGCCACAGCCGAGCGTGGTGTTGCATCGCATACCGCATACAAAGAAAAAAAGAGTTTGGCAAAAGCACAAGAAATCGACGAGCTCCGCACGCTCATCGATATGCCAAAAGTCGCATCGCGCGCATGGCTCAAAGAACTCGCAGAAACAGAAACCGATAGCCATGGGGAGGCATATCTTCGTGAAATCAAAGATGATTTCTTGAGCGACCGCATTCTTGTCTTCACCCCAAAAGGCGAGGCAATTGATCTCCCCGTCGGAGCAACACCAATCGATTTTGCCTATTCAATCCACACCGATCTTGGGGACATGGCGTCAGGTGCGCGCGTCAACGGAAAATTTGTTGCGCTTTCAACCGAGCTCCATCACGGTGATATTGTTCTTATTGAAACAACGAAAGGCGCTAAGCCATCACCCAAATGGCTTCAGTGGGTCAAAACCAATAGTGCACGAAAGAAAATACGGCTGGCGTTGGGAATGACGGAAAGCTAGAAGGCTCCGCTCCCTACATCCTCCAGGGAGTACACATTTTCTCTGGTGAGAAAATGCTCAGGTCCTCGGCCCGTCGGCCTGCGGAGCCTCCCTGGAGGAGTAGGTCGCTGCGCCTATTGAGGAAATTATAAAGAGAAATTGCTGACCGCGTACAAATCATCCTCGCCGCTTTCTTTTTTGACTTCAGGAATAGGTTCAGTTGGCATCGGGATTTCTCCTGATGCGACATCTGCAGCGAGATCTGCGGTTTCCGCGATGAGAGGATTCTCACGTCCTTCGAGAAGGGTGAGGATTTTGCGGATATCTTCGGGAGAGAAGTAGTCGATGAGGATGCGTCCACCCAAACCAGTTGGTTCAACACGTACGCGCGTACCGAGACGCTCAGAGACCGATTCTTCGAGTGCGACGATGTCGGGGTCGTACATGCGTTCCTTCTTGCGAACGCGGTCGGTGGCGATACGGCGTGAGATTTGCTCGGCGTCACGGACCGTAATCTTTTTGAGCAAAATCTCTCTAAACAAAACGCTTTGTTCTTCGGGACGATCAGAGAGCATGAGGAGTGGGCGTGTGTGACCTTCGCTAATCTTGCCCTCGCCGAGCGCGGTGAGCATGTCCTCAGGAAGGAGCAAGAGGCGGATGGTGTTCGAGACATATTCGCGACTCTTCCCCACCTTGGCGGCAATCTGTCCGTGTGAAAGCTTGAAGTTCTCAGCAAGTTGCTTGAATGCGCGTGCGCGTTCGACCGCGTTGATATCTTCGCGCTGGAGGTTCTCGATGATGGCAATCTCGAGCTTCATCTGATCGCTCTGCGCGCCATCGCGGATGATGACCGGCACTTGTGCCAAACCAGCGAGCTTAGATGCGCGCAAACGACGCTCTCCGGCAATGAGCTCGTATTGGACCGACATACCACCGCTCTCGCGAGGCGTCTCGCGCTGTGTCACGACGAGTGGCTGGAGTACGCCGTACTGACGGATTGAATCCGAAAGGTCTTTGAGCTTTGCTTGATCAAACTCGCGACGAGGTTGAAACGGGTTCGGTACGATCTTTTCGACCTCAACCCAGAAAATGGAATCTCCGTGGAATGACATGCCACTATTCTAACAAACAAAAAGGCTCGATGCTTTCGCAACGAACCTGATTGTTGATGGTGCCGGGGGAGGGACTCGAACCCTCATCCCTTGCGAGACACGATTTTGAGTCGTGCGCGTATACCATTCCGCCACCCCGGCATGGGGCGATTTTAACAGAGATTTGATTTTTATCCATTCTCAACGTATCGTCCAGGACGTCCTATGAAGTCTTCTAAATTGATTGTCGTCCTTGGCCCCACCGCCACAGGCAAGAGCGACCTTGGTGTGGCACTGGCACAGCGCTTCAATGGCGAGGTGATTTCTGCTGACTCACGCCAAGTATACAAAGGCTTCGACATAGGTTCGGGCAAAATCACCAAGCGTGAAATGAAAGGCATCCCCCACCACATGCTCGATGTGGCAAGCCCGCGCGTCCGCTATGCCGCTTCTCGATATGGAAAAGAGGCACTGCGCGCGGTGAAGTCGATCATCACCAAAAACAAACTGCCGATCGTTGTGGGCGGTACAGGCCTCTATATCGACACGATCGTATGTGGAACGATTTTCCCTGAGGTAAAACCGAATATTACCCTTCGTAAGAAACTCGAGAAGATGCCAGCATCGGCTCTTTTTGCGCTTTTAAAAAAGAAAGACCCGAAGCGCGCGGCACTCATCGACCCGCACAACACGCGCCGACTCATCCGCGCACTAGAAATCGTTGACGCTTTGGGAAACGTCCCTTCCCTAGCACAATCAACACCTCTCTACGACACACTCTTCATCGGCCTCACGGTTCCGCCTGAGAAACTGCGTACAAGAATCCACACCCGTCTTGAGAAACGCCTGAAACAAGGAATGACACGTGAAGTACAGGCACTCCGCACAAGCGGCCTCTCATGGAAACGTCTCGACGAGCTTGGGTTGGAGTATCGTTTCGTATCCCGATATCTTCGCGGCCTCATCTCAAAAAAAGAAATGGTGGAATCGCTCGAACGAGAAATCATCAAATACGCAAAACGTCAGATGACATGGTTCAAACGCAACAAAGACATCGCATGGTTCGCGCCCACGGAAGAGAAAAAGATCATGAGCATGGCGCAAAAGTTCCTCAAAGCCTAGAGTTCGTGGTATAAACAATCCGCACGGAGGGTTCGCATACCACCGCCTTTGGCGGGGCCCCGCCGGAGGCGGGGGTGGTCTAGTCCCCAGATATGTATTTTGTATACATTCTGAAAAACAAAATCGGTAAGCACTATATCGGCAGCACCGAGAATCTTCAGAATCGGCTAAAACATCACAACGGCGGAGCGAACAAATCGACCCGTCTATACCGACCTTGGAAGATAGTCTATTCTGAGGAACATCCTGATAAGAAATCGGCCTGGTCCCGAGAGCGCCAGATCAAATCTTATAAAGGTGGCGAAGCATTCAAAAAGCTCTTAAAAATTGGAGACGTCGCATAGCGGTCTAGTGCGCACGCTTGGAAAGCGTGTGTGGGTCACACCACCGAGGGTTCGAATCCCTCCGTCTCCGCAAATTTTCGAAAAGGGTTTCGGAACCAAAAATATGGTCGGCGCGAAGCGCCGTCTGTTCTGAATTCCCCCCAAAATATCCTTATTCTGCAAGGATTCGCCACGCTCCGCGTGGCTCCTCGTTTGCCAATACAATTTTATGAATAATCACACCAGAAAATTTTTTATCTATACTCGCAAATCAACCGATACCGAGGATCGGCAAGTTAGAAGCATTTCGGATCAACTGGCCGAATTGAAACTATTGGCAATAAAAGAAGATATTGATGTAATTGATATTTTTGTAGAAAAACAAACCGCCAAAGCTCCGGGTCGGCCAGTATTTAATGAAATGCTTCTCCGTATCGAAGCAAATGAGGCAAATGGAATTTTAGCGTGGCATCCCGATAGATTGGCGAGAAATAGTGTTGACGGTGGAAAAATTATCTATTTGCTCGATACGGGAAAAATTGCCGAGCTAAAATTTCCAACTTTCTGGTGTGATACGACACCGCAAGGCAAATTTATGCTTTCAATCGCTTTTTCGCAATCCAAGTATTATGTGGACAATTTGTCGGAGAATATCAAACGAGGTCATCGCAACAAAGTGAAAGACGGAATATGGCCTCAAATGTCTCCGCTCGGGTATGTAAATGTAAAAGGCAAAGGTATTGTTCCTGATATTGAAATTGCCAAATTAATTAAAAAGACATTTGAGGCATATTCGTCTGGGTCTTTCACTTTGCGACAACTCCGCGACAAATTTAACGAACTTGGATTGAAACGAAAAAGCGGAAAGGAACTTGCGGTGTCGAACTATCAGCAAATCCTCAAAAATCCTATCTATACAGGTTTAATGAGATATAACGGAGAGATTTTTGAGGGAAAGCACGAACCGATTATCACAAAGAAACTTTTTGATTCCGTTCAAGAAGTGATGATGAGAAAATCTAAACCGAAAGGAAAAGGTTTGAAAGAATATATTTACAGAGGATTTTTCCGTTGCGGAGAATGTGGTTGCTTCATTACTACCGAAACACAAAAAGGTCATAATTATTTGCGTTGCACCAAACGGAAAAATCCTTGTGAGCAAAAATATGTCCGTGAAGAAATCATCACTTCTCAAATTAGAACGGAATTACAAAAAGTTTCTTTGCCACTCGATTGGGCAAACTGGATGATTGCCGAAAATGAGAAAGATCGGCAATCAGAAAACCAATCGAGTGAGATTTTTTCTCAAAAAACAAAAGATGAAATTTCTCTTTTAGATTCCAAGATTGAGAAGCTGATGAACGCATATCTTGAAAACGCACTTTCGTTAGACGAATATCGAGAATCTAAAAACAAGTTGATGTGCCAAAAACAGCTTCTCAAAGAGAAATTATCAGCTTTTGAGAAAAAATCTCATAATCGGTTCGAACTTGCTGATAGATTCATAAAATCCAGTATAAACAATATGGAATTGGCAAACGAGGGAATTCCCGAAAAACTTTTTCGGGAATTCAAAAAAGTCGGTTCGAACTTTCAAATTAAGGATCGAACCGTACTTTTTGAGCCACGCGGAGCGTGGCGAATCCTTGCAGAATTAGGATTTTTTGGGGGGAATTCAGAACAGACGGCGCTTCGCGCCGACCATATTTTTGGTTCCGAAACCCTTTTCGAAAATTTGCGGAGACGGCGAGATTCGAACTCGCGGGGCTTGTAACAGCCCGCCTCCTTAGCAAGGAGGTACCTTAAACCGCTCAGACACGTCTCCGTATTTCATGGAGACTTGTCTTCGCGTCCTCCTCGGACACTCCCTATGGCCTGCCTTTCGGCATCGGCCATTTATTCGCTATGCGAATAATTGGATGAAAATCAAAGCAGTTTGATTTGCATAGACACGTCTCCGTAACAATAGAAACAATACCATATTTTTTTATTTTTACTACTCAATAGAAAAAAGGTTTTGTTTGTGATATATTCAATTCGTATGGAAAAAGCGCCCGAATCTTTAAGTAATATTTTGGAAAATAAAGAAATACTTGATTTCATAAAGAGTAGAAACTTTAAAGATGAAGATTTACCTTCTATTGTCGAACTTGCGAAATTAGACAAAGAAATGTTGAATAGTAATTTCCATAATTCGTTTCAATTTTGGCAAGGCCGTACAGAGAAGGAATTGATGTTGTTAAAATTAAGGCTGCAAAAAGAAAATAATTCTAATGATGAGGAATTATTAAAAGCAGTTGATATATATCTTGACTTA
>JAUPUE010000048.1 GCA_030917725.1 Patescibacteria group bacterium | reverse complement strand
CACTGTCGTCGATATCCAACTCAATCTCACGGATTGTGTATGTCGTCTGCTCAATCTTCTTTTGTGTGAGCGTGATATCAGTGAGGAGCTTTTTGCGCGTGAGGTTGAGCTCGTTGATGGCCGCTTGGAGGGTCGACTTTTCGGCACCGACCATCTGAAGCTGTCGTTCGAATTCGGCGATTTCCTTGTTGATTTTCTCAACCTGATCTTGAGTTTCGGCAATCTTTTCACGCAGGTCATCAGCCTCGTCGGCACGGGTCAAAATGGGGGTAAAAATCCCTCCTAAAATCGCTATAAAAATGAGACCTGTGGCAAATGTCGAATAGCGTTTGAACATGGCTTATAGGGCATTCTGGAGGCTTTGGAGGCCTGTTTCGAGGCGCTTTAGGGTTACAGCCTTGCCTAGGATGCCTGCGCAGACAAAGGGGTCAGGGGACTTGTCTTTTCCCGACAGGGCATAGCGGATAGGCCAGAGAACGTTCCCTCTCCCCTTCTCTTCGGCGTACGGCCACAGAAGCTCTTTAGCTTCGTTAGCTTCAATAGCTTCGTTAGGAAGATTACTTAGAAGTTCGATGGCTTTTTTCAGATGTTCGATGGTTTCTTCTTTTGATGCAGCTTTCCAGACGAGCTTTTCTGCTTCGTAGACAGGTTCGCTCAATACGTAATCGAACTCCCCTGCTGCAAAGAGATCTTTGATTTCTCCGAATGCGCTGATGCGGTCGATGATGACAGATTCAAGTTTGATGAGAACGTCGTCAGAGATTTCTGCCGGTGCAAATTCTCGCACGAGCTTCGTGCGTTCTTCGGGTGTAAGCAGCTTGATATATTCGCGATTGATCCAATCGAGTTTTTCGACATTGAACACCGCACCACCCTTTTGCACATTCTCGAGTTTGAACTGCGCAATCAGGTCGTCGAGCGAAAGGATTTCTTGTTCGGTTCCGGGGTTCCATCCAAGCAATGCAACAAAGTTGATGATTGCGGCAGAAAGATATCCACGTGAACGATAGTATGTGAGCCAGACTGTCTCACCGTGCTTGCGTTTAGAGAGTTTTGATTTGTCGGCAGCGAGCACGAGTGGAAGGTGCGCGTAGACAGGACGAGGTGCACCAATTGCTTCTTGGATGAGAATTTGGCGAGGAGTATTTGAAAGATGTTCTTCGGCGCGGATCACATGCGTGATACCCATGTCGAAATCGTCTGCGACGACGGCGAAGTGATAGAGCGGTTCGTCGATTGAGCGTGCGATGATGAAATCACCGAGATCTGTCGTGTCGATCGATACCTCACCACGGATGAGATCGTTGATGACGACGACTTTATTTGGATTCTTGAAACGGATCACTTCATCTCGCTGACCTTCTTCTTTCGGTGTCTCTTTTGAGATATATGCCTTTCCTTCGTCGATGATCTTTTGGAGATACTCTTTGTGTTTTGGTGCTCGTTCTGACTGGATGACAAAGACATTATGCTCCAATCCAAGCCACTTGAGGTCTTCGACGAGGCCGGTCGTCCATTCGGGCTTATTTCGTGCTGCGTCGGTGTCTTCGATACGCAAAGCAAAGGTGCCCTTGTTCTGACGAGCGTAGAGGAATGAAAAAAGCGCCGTACGAACACCTCCCATGTGGAGAAATCCTGTAGGCGAAGGTGCGAATCGTGTCACAACGGATGTCATGTGCTTATTTTAGCATAAAACGAAAAGGGCCTCTCGTATCTAAGAATGTTCAGATCTTTTCTTTTATTGCCTCGAATTCAAAGTTGTATGTGTTGGCATCCGTTTTAGTGACCCATGCAAATTCGGAGTGTTCAGAACTCAATTGAATATTTGATGATTCCTTGCTCTCGCATTCGAATATAACAAGGAGTGTTTCTTTGCTATCGCTTAGACCAACATCTAAAACATTCTTTACCACGATATCTTCGAGACCCGTTTCTTCTCGGAGTTCTCTTCTTAGTCCAGCTTCGGGCGATTGGTCATCTTCGAGTCTTCCTCCAGGTAAAACCCAATAATCTCCTCTTTTTAAGATGAGAGTCTGTCCAAGATTATTTCTAATGAGTGCGTGAAGATTTACTTTAAATGTCTTATGTTGCACAAAAGTATTTTTGTAAGTAATTCTAGCTCTCGTGTTCAAGCGCCAGCTCGATCACTTCACGAGCGATTTTGTCGGCAGCATCAGGGCGTGCAAATGCTTTTGCGGCAACGGACATCTTCTCGCGTTCTGTGGGGTTTTCCATGAGACGGTCGATTTCGGAAACAATGAGGTGCGGGGTGAGGTTTGCTTGTTCGATAACGAGCGCGGCACCGGTGCGAGCGTAGGCAAATGCGTTGCTGCGCTGATCACGGCTTACATCTTCGGGAATCGGGATGATGAATGATGGCTTGCCCCATGCAGCGATCTCAAAGATGGCATTTGAGCCTGCACGTGAGATAACGAGCGACGCAGCACCGGCGGCCATGCGCATTGCAAGGAGGTCGAGATATGCAAAAGGCTTGTAGCGGTTAGTGTGTTGGTTGCCGCTAAGGATGATGTCCGCAGTGTTCTTGGTGATGTCGTATAGCGCCTTCCCTGTTTGGTGGATGACGTAGTATTTTTCGAGAAGCTCAGGCAATGCCTCAATGAGTGTTTCGTTGATGCGTTGTGCGCCTTGAGAACCTCCTAAGACCAATATGACCGGGAGTTCTTCATTGAGATCGAGGAACTCTTTTGCACCCTCTGTGGCAGGTGTAAGGAGATCTTTGCGGACAGGGTTACCGGTGAGTGCAATCTTTCCTCCTGCCTTAGCTGCAAGCTTGCCGAATGCCTCGGCTGCTTCTGGATATGAGATAGCGATACGTTTTGCAAACTTGGAAGCCCACGCGCCACCCTTGCTTGGAACGCTGTCTGATTCGTGAATGATGACCGGAATGCCGAGGATGCGTGCCGCAAAAAGCACCGGACCGCTCGCATAGCCACCTTTGCTGAAGACAACATCAGGAAAGATGAAGAAGAGCTTCACGAGTGCCTTCATGATGCCAATCGCGGTTTTGAAGAAATCAAAAAAGTTCTTGATTGAACTGTACTCACGTATCTTGCCCGCATTCACATGCTGATACGTGATGTTCTGCTCGAAGAGCATGTCTTTGTCATATTCCTCGGGAGCGAGGTAATACAAATCTGGTTCGAGAAGGTGTTCTTCACGAGCAATAGCGCGAAGCCGTTCGGCGACCGCCATGAGTGGGTAGAAGTGTCCCCCACTGCCTCCTCCTGTTAGTACGATTTTCATACGCTCTCTAGTGTAGCAAAAATGGCTTATTTCGTCTGGTAAAGCCCGTTGATATCAATATAGTCTGCGATTTCTTGAGGAACTAAGTTTCGATAACCCGAGTCCCCATTTTGTATCATGGTCCGGATTTGGGTGCTGGAGATATCTGTTGAGTCTCTTTGCGCCACAATAAAATCTTCCATATTCAATTGTTTGTCGGATGATGCTTGGAGATTCGCCATACCATCAGAACCGATGAGTTGAACTGTTTGTATATCGGGTTGGGATTTGATTTCCTCTAGAGTCTCCTGAGTAGGTCTGCCTTTTGCATCATCAAGCTCGTCAGTCATTAGTTTGATTGGTGTAGAAATCTTTGTTCGGAGAAACTCAACAAAAAGGTTTCCCAAATTGCGACGGTCTTCGTATGTCGTAGAAATGACTTTGTCATCGCGGTTTCCTGAAGGGATAATCCAAATTTCATCGAATGATTCTTTTTTGAGCGTTGCTTCAAGAATCGCCACATGCCCCAAATGGGGTGGATTGAATGCGCCAGGGAAAAGAAGAACTTTTTTCATGGGCCGTTACTTCACAGCTAGGTGTTCTGTGGTTTTGGCGTACCTCGAAATATTGAGAATGATGCCCGAGGCAACCAAGACCATCACAAGTGAGGTGCCGCCTTGGCTCACAAAGACGAGTGGATCGCCGGTTAGCGGGAAGACACCGAGCATCGAGCCGATGTTCATGAACGATTGGGTGATAATCAGCGTCACGAATCCCACGACGGTAAGCCGAGCAAATGTGGTCGGTGCTTGTTTGGCGATACGGAATCCCCTCAGGAAGAACGAGCTGAAGAGAAGAATTAACAGCACGCTTCCGACAAAGCCCCACTCTTCGGCAAAGACTGCGAAGATCGAATCCCCCACCGGTTCAGGAAGAAAGTTGAACTTCTGGATGCTCTGTCCGAATCCCCGACCGAAGATATCACCCGAACCGACCGCGATGAGTGATTGCTGAATCTGATATCCCGCACCTTGTGGATCACGTGATGGGTCGACGAATGTGAGCACACGGCTTTTGATGTATGGAACCGACAGTGTGAGGATGGCGATGAGCGCGATGCCGGAGAGCGTTACGGCAGCTATTTGCTTCCACGAACCTCCTGCGACGAAGAGCATTGCAAAGCCAGTGACAGCAAGAATGATGAACGTTCCATAGTCGGGCTGGAATGCGAGAACAGTACCTGCCGCAGCAAGAAGTCCTACGAGTGGGCCGAGGCCATACATCCATGTTGCCACCTGTTGTTTAATCATCGCGTACCATGCCGCGAGATAAAGAACGAAAGCAAACTTAATAATCTCTGCTGGTTGTATGGAGAATCCAAAAATATCGAGCCAACGTTTTGCGCCCGCATGCTCAAAGCCGATATGTGGTACGAAGACAAGTGCCGTTGCTATGAGACCACCGATGAAAAGATAGAACGCATATTTGTTCCATGTGGCGTATTTGATTCGTGATGCCAAATAGAATCCCACAAGACCAACAACCAATGATATCGACTGATTAATTGCAATTGCGGAGAAGAGGCCCGAATCGCGAGCCAAGAGGCCAAGAAGTGCCGAGACAAAAATGAAGAATCCAATTCCGACCAATAGAAGGACGATGGTACCGAATGCCTTGTCTGCTTCAGGGAGATTCTTCATGGGTAGTTTTAAGTTGATAAGTTTATATGTTGTAAAGTTGTTGTTTGAACTTCTTAACTTTCCAACTCAAGAACTTATAAACTACCCAACCAGGGCAACGATGACACCGATGAATGCGAATATAACCGAAATAATCCAGTAGCGCATGACGACTTTGTACGGTGGCCAGCCGAGAGCCTCAAAGTGATGGTGGATAGGAGCGACCAAGAACACCTTCTTGCCACGAATCTTCTTGGAAAGGATTTGGATAATATTGGTAATGACGGTCATGAACGGAATGAATGCGAGAAGTGGCAAGAGAATGACGGTGTTCGTCATGAACGCCAGAATGGTAAGGGCCAGAGCAAGTGCGATGAATCCTGTTTCGGTGAGATAGAAACGTGCGGGTGGAATATTGAACCACAGGAATGCAAGCAACCCTCCGACAATGACGAATGAGAACGCTGATGCATCGAATTGGCTGCTGAGGAATGCGATCAAACCAATTGATGAGAATGTTACCGAGAGCACGCCACCCGAAAGACCGTCGATGCCGTCGATAACGCCGCTCATGAGGATAGAAAGGAGGACAAGTAGGAAGAATGGGATGAACCAGATACCGAGGTCCATAAATCCATAGAACGGGATGAAGATCTCCGACATACCGAGCTTTGCGTAGAACCACCATGCAATGAATGCCCCGAAGACCAACACTGGGATTGCGCGATAGATGAATGGAAGCCCATCAGGGAAACGCTTCGAACCGCCGATGACAGTGAGATCTTCCATGAAGCCAACAAGAGCACCAAAAAGGAATCCTGCGAACGGCAGCCACGTCTGTGTGCGTGACAAGAAGTCTATTTCACCCGAAGGACCACCTGTCGAAAAGTACGAAAC
>JAUPUE010000023.1 GCA_030917725.1 Patescibacteria group bacterium | reverse complement strand
GAAGTGAGAGGAGTTTGCGGTCAGATGAAGTCAAACCTTGCTCATCAACACCTAAGAGGTTGAGCGCATCGAGCGCGAGAGCTTTGGTGAGAGGCGCTTCTTTGATTTGGGCGAAGTCGCGTGCTCGTTTGAGGAGATAGTTGGCGGTGCGCGGCGTGTAGCGGCTGCGCTTCGCGATCTCTTGGAGCGCTTCGTCTTCAGCTTCGACACCGAGAATCTTTGCTGAGCGGCGCATGATCGCAAGGATGTCATCGTCGGTATAAAAATCGAGACGGAATGTTCCGCCTGAGAAACGTGAACGCAGTGGTGACGAGAGCAATGCGATGCGTGTGGTTGCTGCAACGAGTGTAAACGGAGGAAGCTCGAGTTGTACCGTGCGAGCTGACGGACCTTTGCCAATGATGATATCGAGACGACCTGACTCCATGGCAGGGTAGAGGACTTCTTCGATTGCGCGGTTGAGACGGTGGATCTCGTCGATAAAGAGAATGTCACCTGGGGAGAGGTTGGTGAGGATAGAGGCAAGATCACCAACTCGCTCGATGGCGGGACCGGAGGTTAATTTGAGCGATGTGCCGATTTCGCGGGCAATAAGGTGGGCCAAGGTGGTCTTACCCAAACCGGCTGGTCCGTAGAACAAAACGTGTTCAGGACACTGGCCTCGTTGGCGGGCAGCCGACAAAAGGATGTTCAAATTGGCCTTAATTTGGTCTTGGCCTATGTATTCATCCCATAATCCAGGGCGCAGGGAGGCATCGAGAGAGCTCTCGGTAGGGGACGCCTCAACAGGGCCTTTCTGGGAGGGGGTACTTGACATATAAAAAGGGATATGCTAGACTGTATCTAGCACTTTGACAGAAGGCCTGTATCCAACGAGAATACAGCCTACGTGAATGGGGTTTCGGTAATCGCGAAAGAGCAGATGAGAAACCTCTAAGTAACCTTCATGCGCCCGCATGCATGTCGTCAGTGAGGATTTGTTGGTTTTCCTGAAATTTATTTCAAGATTGCGAACAAACTCCTTAACAGATAACGTGGTGTTGCTTAGAGATTTCTCCTCTGGTCAAAGAACTTCCTCAAGTGTATCTGATTTAAAGAAAAAAGAAAGCTCCGCACTGTGCATACGCCAGTGCGGAGCTTTTGTTATGAGATGTCAACGACGCGCGCGATTTCTTCAAATGTAGTAGAGCCCTCGAGCACCTTGACCACCGCGTCCTGTGCCATCGAAAGGAAGCCTTGTGGAGCTGCGGCCTTCTTGATATCGCGCTCGCTCGGGTTTTCTTCGACAGCCTTCTCGACTGCTTCATCGAGCCGAACAGCCTCGAAAACACCGATACGACCCTTGTAGCCGTCACCGCCACATTCCGCGCAACCAGGCCCTGCTTTCCAGCCGTTGACCCGTTGAACGCTTGCAATCATCTCCGGTTTCGATACGTCTGCGAGGATTCTTTTGACGGTCGCTTTTTCTGTTTCTGTGAGGGGGGATTCTTGTCGGCAGGTCGTACACAATTTTCGTACGAGACGTTGTGCGAGTGAGAGATTGATTGCTGATCCCAAGATGCGGGGGTTCAAGTCGAGGTCGATGAGACGAGTGAATGCACCTGCTGCAGAGTTGGTGTGCAATGTTGAGAACACCAAGTGCCCGGTGAGTGCGGCGTGAATCGCAATCTCCGCAGTTTCTTTGTCACGGATTTCACCAACCATGATGATGTCAGGGTCTTGTCGAAGTGCTGCGCGGAGACCTGTTGAGAATGTGTAGTTTTTTTCTGCATCAACTTGTGTCTGCACGATACCTTGAAGGTGATATTCGATAGGGTCTTCGATGGTGAGAATCTTTACCTCCGAATTGTGAACGCGCTTGAGAAAGGCGTAGAGCGTCGTCGTCTTACCGGAGCCAGTAGGACCGGTGGTGAGAATCATGCCGTTCGGCTTGGCGATTTCATGCTCGATAGCCGCCAAAAGCTCAGGGCGCATACCCAAAACGTCGATTGAGGCCGCAATAGCATCAGGGTTCAGGATACGCATGACGATTGATTCGCCGTATTGCCCAGGGAGGATAGATGTACGGATCTCGATATCGCCCGATTCCATGTTGATACTAAAACGTCCGTCCTGTGCTTCTTTGGCAACATTGAGCTTGAGACCTGAGAGGAGCTTAAGACGTGAGAGGAGGAGGCGGTATGTCTCGGCATCAAAGCGCGCCACGTCGGTCAGGATGCCATCGAGACGCATACGCATGCGAACGCTTGTCTCTTCGGGTTCGATGTGGATGTCTGACGACTTGGTTGCGAGTGCTGAGGCGAGAAGAACTTCGACGATGCGCGATGTGCGAAACGCCTTCTTGAGCTTCATGGTCTCCTCGATGTATTTCTTTACGTCTTCGGAACCGTGAACGTTTTTGATGAACGACACAATCTCATCGCCGGAGACGTCGAGCATGCCCTTTTTGCTCTCTGACGTGAACGCCATGTCTTTGTAGCGATCCCAAGCAAAATTGAGGCTTTTTGTTGAGGTGAGGTGGGGTGCGACGATGAGGCCTTGGGCTTCGAGCGAGGTGATGATTTTTTGGACTGGCTCTGAATCAGGTTCGTGGAAAGCAACATCAATGTTCTTATTGAGCCTATTAAAGGCTGCGATTTTTGCCTCACGAGCCGCCACTTCTGGGATGAGGGCGAGCGCGTCAACGCTCATTGGGACCGTTGAGAGGTCGATGTAGGGGATGCCGTATTTTTGTGAGAGTGCTTGGATGGCAAGCTCCTCTTCTTCTTGGCGAAGTTGTTCGTATTTTCGCTCTTGTTTGGAGTCATCAAATTCAACCATGAGGTAATGATAGCAAGAAGCGACGAAGCAACGAAACAATATAAAAAGAGAAACCGCCGCTGAGTGCGCGGCGGCATCTCGGTGCGGCAGTTGGTTGTCGGCACCATTTACCCAAATGGGTGAAAAAGACTGATGACAACAAATAGAATCTGTACTGGCAGTGTGAAGACACCCAGACCGCCGGTGAGTTCCATGAGGAAGCCGTCGCCGTCTTTTTCGCGCCAGACCGCGTAGAGTCCAGGAAGTACGAGACACGCGATCATGACAAGGGCTGGCCAGAACGGGGCGTTCAGGTAAATGATTGCGACCGTTCCGGCGAAGAAGAGAATCTGTGCGACTGCGCAGAGCCATGCTACTGGGAAGAACGACGTTGGTTGTTGAGCCATGCCCCCTCCGTGGTTTGGGTTTGTTTCTAGAAGGACTATAAATGAGTCCACCACACAAGCGTGGTGGTTCTGGTGGGCTTTCTTTCTCCGAGAGCAAAATGCTCTTTTTGAGAAGAGATGTCAAACGAAGCTCGATGGTACAATTGCTCTATGAACGAACGAACTATCTCCTCCATTAAGGAGCTTGAGGCTTACGCCCAGAGCGTCCTCGCGGACCTAGGCTCTATGCCGCACGAAGGCGCGGTAGTTCTCGCGCTTGCCGGAGACCTAGGAGCAGGGAAGACCGCCTTTGTAAAAGCTATCGCAAAAGAGCTCGGCATCACCGAACACATCACGAGCCCGACGTTCGTCATTATGAAAACCTACGACCTACCACCTACAACCAACCACGGTTTCAAAACACTGACGCATATCGACGCGTATCGATTGGAGAGTGCACATGAGCTCGAAGTGTTGGGATGGAAGGAGCTTCTTGCCGACCCCGACGCGCTCATTGCTAT
Organism: Patescibacteria group bacterium; assembly: GCA_030917725.1. GTDB lineage: Bacteria > Patescibacteriota > Minisyncoccia > Phycocordibacterales > EsbW-18 > EsbW-18. The sequence goes on along the minus strand of JAUPUE010000023.1, from coordinate 24,569 downwards.
CGAGTGGCCCGAGAAAGTTCCTGGCGCGATGCCGAGCAACGCACAGCACTTTGTGTTCGAGCATGTTGATGAGACGACCAGAAAAATAAGTTCCAAGTAGCAAGTTCCAAACAACCGTTAAATACTTAACTACTTGAAAAGTTTAAACTTGCTTGCCACTTGATACATACCACTTGGAACTTAACCAAAATGCCTACCAAACCTCCAAAAAAGAAAACATCGGCCAAGCAGAATCCACGCCGTTTGATATTGCTTGATATGCATGCCATTTTGCACCGCGCCTATCACGCACTGCCGGACTTTTCGACGAGTAAGGGCGAACCGTCAGGCGCTTTATACGGTCTTGCGGCGATGCTTCTCAAAATCATTGCTGACCTCAAGCCCGACTACATCGCTGCAGCATACGATTTGCCCAAGCCGACGTATCGCCACGAAGCATACAAAGACTACAAAGCTGGTCGTGCCAAGACCGACGATGCGCTCGTAGCTCAGATCGAACGAAGTCGAGATGTTCTCAAAGCATTTAGCATTCCATCGTACGAACACGAAGGATTCGAAGCCGACGACATCTTGGGAACAATCGTCGAACAAACAAAGGGTGACGAGACACTCGAGGTCGTCATCGCGTCGGGGGATATGGACACGTTGCAGCTCGTCGACAAAGAACGCGTCAAAGTGTTCACGCTCCGCAAAGGCATGAACGATACGGTTTTCTATGGATATGACGATGTTGTTACGCGTTTTGGATTCGGTCCCGAACTTCTCCCTGACTACAAAGGTCTTCGTGGAGACCCGTCGGACAACATCCCGGGTATTAAAGGCATTGGTGAGAAGACTGCATCGACGCTCATCACGAGTTTCGGCGGCATCGAAGCGATCTATCGTCAGCTCGAATCTGACTCGGCGGTCTTTGATGAACTTAAAATCACTCCGCGCATCCAAGGCATTCTCAAAGAAGGAAAAGACGAGGCGCAGTTCTCGAAACTCCTTGGTACAATCCGTCGCGACGCGCCGATCGCTTTTGCGCTCCCCGAGAAACCTTGGAAAGAGACCGCATCTCCATCGGTGATCACGGCGCTCTTTACCGAGCTCGACTTTCGTTCATTTGGTGCACGACTCAAGAGCATTCTTGGTGCCGCTGCGGTAAGCGACAATGGCACACTCGGTTTTCCTGAGACTGCTGAAGAAAAACCCAAAGAGCCGGACATCACCGAAGATGAACTGAAAGAGACGAAGATCGCGCTCTGGCTCATCAATTCTGAGCTTACCAACCCTCAGCCCGAAGACATCTTGAGTTACGCGCGTACCGACAGCCTCAAACAGGCACGAGAGAAAATCTTCGCTGACCTTGATGCCGCAGGGTTGCGACACGTGTTTGAAGACATCGAGAAACCGCTCATCCCTGTTATCTCAACGATGATTGGTAATGGTATCCGTGTTGATGTGAGTTATCTCAAAGAGCTTTCCGAAACGTATCATAAAGAATTGTCTGATCTCGAAAAAAAGATTTGGGGACATGCGGGCAAAGAGTTCAATATCAATTCGCCACGTCAGCTCGGTGATGTGCTTTTTGTTGACCTCGGTCTTAAGGGAGGGAAGAAGACATCAACAGGCCAGCGTTCCACAAAAGAGAGCGAACTTGATAAGCTTGCAGGTTCTCACCCTGTTATTCGTGAGATTATCGCGTACCGCGAACTCCAGAAGCTTCTCTCAACATATATCGACGCCTTTCCAAAGATGCTCGACGAGGGTGGGCGTCTACACACGACGTTTATCCAAACAGGTGCAGCTACCGGACGCATGTCGTCACAGGCTCCGAACTTGCAGAACATTCCAATCCGCACGGCGCTCGGCCGCGCGATCCGCGGAGCATTCATGGCAGAGCGCGGATACTCACTTGTCACATTCGACTATTCTCAGATTGAGCTGCGTATCGCGGCGATTCTCTCGCGCGACGCTAAGCTCGTGAAGACATTCGAAGATGGTGGCGACATTCACACAGCGGTTGCCTCCGAGATTTTCGATGTCCCACTCGCCGACGTCACACCCGACATGCGCCGCTCTGCAAAAGTCATCAACTTTGGCATCCTCTACGGCATGGGAGCCAACGCACTTGCTGCGACTGCCGACATGAGTCGAAGCGACGCACAAAAATATCTTGCTGAATATGAGAGCACCTTCACCGGTGTCGCTGACTATATGAGCACTGTGCGCGGTGAAGCGCGCACCAAGGGCTACACCACCACGCTCTTTGGGCGCCGTCGCCAATTGGCGGGAATGAAGTCACCACTGCCATATATCCGCGCCGAGGCAGAGCGTCAGGCGGTCAATGCGCCGGTACAAGGCACATCGGCCGATATCATCAAGCTTGCGATGGCCACAATCCATAATGAAATCATTGCAAAAGACGGCGATGGTATCCGTCTCGTACTCCAGATTCACGACGAATTGATGTTTGAAGTTCGCGAAGACCTCGTCGACGAGGTTGTCCCAAAAATAAAAGCCGTGATGGAGGGAGTTGTTCCAAAAGAAAAATGCGACGGCGTTCCAATCATTGTCGATGCATCAGTAGGGAAGCGGTGGAGTGAGATGAAAAAAATCTAAACATGCTCGCAATCTTTTACGGAACAGACCGCGATAAGGTAAATGACGCCGCAGCCAAGCGGCTCGGCGCGTTTCTTAAGACCAACAAGGAAGCCGAAGTGTTTGCGCTTGGCGACGAGAACTTCTCCGAAAGCGAACTCGAGCGACTTATCGGTTCCGTCGGACTTTTCACTGGTGCTCATGCGGTTATCGTTCCATATCTTCTTGCGCACGAAGAATATGGAGAGACGCTAGCTGATCATCTTGCATCACTCGCAGAATCCGAGAACCTCTTCATCCTCAAAGAGGGGAAGCTGCTTGTTGCGAACAAGAAGTTGGTTGAAAAGCATGCGAATGAATCAAAAGAATTTACCGAGAAAGAAAAGGTAGAGAAGAAACCATTTCAGATATTCGATCTCGCCAACAGCTTGGGTATGCGCGATAAGAAGAACCTCTGGCTCGGGTATCAAAAGGCGTTGAGCGAAGGCGTCGCTCCCGAAGAGGTGCACAGCATCTTGATGTGGCAGATGAAGACGATGCTCCAAGTGCTCGCAGGTGCAACCGATGACATCAAGCCATATGTGCTCGGCAAGGCGAAGACATATCTCACAAAGTATTCCCCAACAGAAGCAAAAGACCTTTCATTCAAGCTGATTTCCCTCTACCACGATTCACATAGATGGCGGGTTGATTTTGGTAAGGGGCTGGAGAAGCTTATTCTGAGTCTGTAGCTGTCTCCTCCTTCCAAAACACATCGCGGGCGACCATGTCTCTGGTTGTTGCCTCGAGAAACTCACCTATGACAGGGAATCCTTCCACAGCATTTCGTTTCCGCTCTATATGATCTTGGTAGGTGAACTTGAGTCGTTTCATCGACTGCTCATTCACAGGATCGAGGAGTTCAAAGACTGGTTCAATCTTGTCGAGCGCATAGGCGAATCGCGCTTCGGGGCAGTCTCGCATTTCGTATGCGTGCCAGCTGTAGTGGGCGGTCACATTAAGAGGAGGAGGAAGCTCGGCAAAAATCGCCACAGCGTCTTCCTCTTCTTGCGCCCGATGAGCGTCAGTCTTCCAATGATAGGGGACGTCCCCATGAGTGATTTCCGAGAAGTCATGAAAGAGAATCAGGCGATGGAGCTTCTCAATGTCGAGCTTCTTCTCGGGATCTTCAAGGGGGAGAAAATATTCTGCAAGGAAGAACATGCCGAACACATGTTCGGCAACAGATTCGTTGTGTGTATCGAAGTCACGTGCTGTTGAATAGCGTAGTGTTCGTTTGAGTTGGTATGCGATGCGTAATCGACGCACGATGTCCATGATTTCTTCGTCGGTCCGTTGTGTTTTTGGTTCGTGCATATGGATAGTCTAGTACACAAGGTGAAACGTTACCCTCCTTCACAAGACACCATTTTTTCGTTATAGTTTCGATGTTTTACGGAATCCGTCCATAGCTCAGCTGGTAGAGCAGCTCCCTTTTAAGGAGTTGGTCGTTGGTTCGAATCCAACTGGACGGACTTGAAGTCTCTTCTCGTCATACTCGATAACATCCGAAGCGTCCACAATGTGGGCTCTGTATTCCGCACGTCGGATGCGGCGGGTATCGAAAAGATCTATCTGTGTGGAACGACGCCGACACCTATCGATCGGTTCGGGCGTGCACGTAACGATATGGCAAAAGTGGCGCTCGGCGCAGAAAAGACCGTGCCGTGGGAATATGCAGAGAACACGCTTGATATCGTTAAGAAACTCAAGACAGAAGGCATCAAAGTATTTGGTGTTGAACAATACGAAGGTTCCGTAGATTATGCTTCAGTAAAATATTCGGAACAGTGCGCGTTCGTCTTTGGCAATGAGGTCGGCGGTGTGTCGCTCGACGTTCTCGCAGAGTGTGACGAGGTGATTGAGATTCCGATGAAAGGGGAGAAGGAGTCACTCAACGTGTCGGTAGCTGTGGGAGTTGTTCTGTTCCGAACCAGTTCTTAATACCTCACAACATCAACGACCTTACCATCTCGGTCGAAGAGACCGATTGCTTCGCGTTCTTCGCGCCAGAGGTCGTTTCGGGTGCTGTTGAGGAAGATGCGCCACTCATCGCCGTAGAAATCCTCATCGTTTTTGTGGAGTTCGACACAGCCGTCGTAGTTGGAGTAATCACGTATGAAATCGCGACAGTCGTCGACGAGATCGCGATCAGGACTGCGAACAATCTCGCACGAACCAATGTCTTCTATTGCTTCGATGCATTCGTCGTACTCGCGCTCGCGTCGGAAATCATCATAGGCAAGACCAAAGCGATCGAGGTCTTCATTTTCAAGCAGGGGACAGCTCATGGATATGCCAGGGGTGAAACGGTCATTATCAAAATAGCCCATACAGGAGTTAATCAAAAAGGATGTGCGGATACCTGCCGCCCCGCCGGTGGTAATGACGGCACCATCTCCCGCTGTGAGGAGGATGTCTTTTTCGCCGTACCACGGGCGGTCTTCATCAAGTGTTGCGACGCCTTTGCCTATTTTTCCACCACGACCCGAGACGAGGCTCTTCACAGTCCAGCCGGTTACGTTGATGAGCGACTCTGCGTCGCTGTCGACATGTATCGTGAGATATTCGTCGTTGCGTCGCTCGGCGCTTCGCGCACTGCCGGCAGAAAGGCTGACGACATCGTAGTAGATAGAACGGTTTTGAGCCTCAATAGCGTCGTCCGCCTCCTCCTCAATCATTTCAATCTCGTCTTCGATGCGACGTAGTTCGCCGCGGCGATACTCAGCATCACTCACAACACCGTCGTTGTTGTCATCGTACGAGCGTGAATAAACCTCGCGATCAGAGAGACCCTCAGTATCACTACTGTTGGTGGAATTGTTTGATGTCAGAGCGAATCCACCATCGTTCATGAATGAAACGAGATAGACGCCGGCGATGAAGAAAAAGATGACCTTGATGACGGTTAACATGCCTACAGCTTACAACTAACAGCCCACAGCTGAAAATGAACTTCTTAAGCTTCCTTGCCGTTAGCAGTAAGCTTCGCAAGTTCTTCGCGGGCAACACGAGCGTCATCCCATTCCGTTTTGCTGCCCTCTGCGCTCATGATGTATGGATCGGTTCCTTTGCCGGTGATGAGCACGGAGATGTTTTCGGTATTTGGGTCTTTTTGCATCACACGGCGCTCGGCGCGTGCAAATGCTTCGCGAATCGCCTCACGACGATCGATGATGACACTGAGGCGCTGCTTGTCGATGACCCCTTCTTCCATTTGGGCGATGATGGCCCGCGCGTCCTCGTCGTACGGGTCCTCGTTGGTAAGGAGTATCTCATTGCAGTGCTTTTCGGCAATACCTGCCATCACTGAGCGCTTCCATGTATCGCGTCCGCCGCCGGTGTTCCCCAAAACGCAGATGTTGTGATGGCCTCGGAAGATCTCATACAAGCTCTCGAGTGATTCCGGTGTGTGAGCGTAGTCTACGACCACATTGAATGACTGACCCTCTTTGATGTATTCGACGCGACCGCGGACACTCTGGACGCTTTCGAGACCGCTCACAATCGCTTCGATTGGGATGTGATGAGCTTCAGCAAGCGTTGCTGCACCAAGTGCGTTCATGATGTTGAATACGCCCGAGATGTGGAGATGGATGACATGTTCTCGGAAAACGAACGTTGAACCTTCGGTCGTTGTTGTAAACGGCTCGCCGTCTTTGAGGCGATAGGGGATACCGTGTGTTCCTCCGATTGTGAGGAATTTTTCTCCTTCGGCATCGTCAGCATTTGCGACGATGATTGGATTTGGTTTTGATGAAGACATCACCGCACGTGCGATGTTGAGCTTGGTGTCACGATAGTTTTCAAACGAACCATGTGACTCGATATGCTCGGGCGCGAGGTTGGTGTAAATGAGCGCATCAAAGTCGATGTGCTTGTGACGGAACTGGAGTGCAGCCTGCGAGCTCATCTCCAAGACGACGTAGTGACAACCCGCATCAACAGCTTCACGAAGGAACTTTTGTACAAAGAAACGTCCCGGCACCGTCATCTTAAAAAGATTCGGTCGAACGTTCTTGCCGATCTTGAACTGAACCGTTGAAAGCGATGCGACAGAATATCCCGCTGCCTCGAGAATCGCAGCAGTGAGCTCAACAGTGGTCGATTTACCTTTTGTCCCGGTAACCGCGACGATGTTGATGTCTCGGGAAGGGAAGCGATAGATGAGTGCCGCAGTGAGCGCCAAGAGATAGTGGTACACGGGCTGACCAAGCTTGTAGAGCTTTTTTGGAATGATGCGCTCGATGGCGCGGAGAAGCTTGTTGAGCATGATAGTTATTTAGATCCCAACACGCGCAACGCCTCCTTCACCCGCGCGCTTGTACCTGTTGCTTCAGGCGTAACACCTTTGAGCGCTTCGCGCGCATCGTCGCGAGGGTAGCCGAGCGACATGAGGACTTCGATGACATCACCATCCTCTTTGAGTTCCGGAGCAGAGAGTCCGACGGCACCGACTTTGTCACGCAATTCCAAGACGATCTTCTCGGCGGTCTTTTTGCCGATGCCGGAGACCTTGGTGAGATAACTCGTATCGCTTCTGCTGATGGCGGTCTGGAGTGTCTCGGCGCTTGCGAGCGAAAGAATAGCGAGCGCTGACTTGGGACCGATGCCCGAGACGCCAATCAATAACTCAAAAAGAGACATCTCGTTCTGATCCGAGAATCCGTAGAGTTCCATCGAGGTCTCGCGCACAGCAAGATGGGTGTAGAGGCCGACCTTGGCCGAACCCTCGGCAGGTATATCCGAAAGGGTGGCATTCGACACGTATACCTTGTAGCCGACACCGGCGACATCGAGGATGATGAAGCCTATATCCTTTTTGAGCACGGTCCCTGACAGATGACTGATCATGGGTACATGGTACAGCTTCTGGCCGTTAGCTTCTAGCCGGACGCCCTTGTCATACCAACGTTTATTTGTTATTGTCCTCATGTCGTTAATTCACGATATCTCTCATGCCAATCATCCAATCAGCAAAAAAGGCCCTCCGTCAGTCTGCCAAGAAGCACGTCTTCAACCTTCGCCGTTCACGCGCCATGAAATTGGCCGTTAAGGGTGTTCGTGAGATGACCGCTTCTGATGCAAAAGACGCAAGCACAAAGCTCTCGACTGCCTATCAGGCGATCGACAAGGCAGTAAAGCGCGGTCTCATCAAGAAGAACGCCGCAGCTCGCACAAAGAGCCGCCTCTCCAAGTTCATCAAGAAGACGACCTCAAAATAATCCTCCTACGCTAAAGCTTTGGAGGACAGGAGCCAACACAAACCCCGCAAGGGGTTTTGTTCTATCTGTATAGATAAAAAGAGCCGCCCCAAGGAGATGAGAGGGGCGGGCTTGGTGAAGACCAATCTCGTTAATTGAACCAGAGGCCGATGATTGGGTGCACACCCCGCGGTCGTTTTTGGGGTGGTCGGACGACCTTGCGCGGCCACGAGCGCGGAATTGAGGCGAGTGTTGCACAGACACGGCACTCGCCGCGCTCGTTGATGGGAACATTTCTGCTCGGACGACACACACGGCACTTTCCGAAGTGGACTTCAGGTTTTGAGCCCATGACACCTCCACGGTCAGTTAATGGTATGCGGCAGGGGAACTACATGCATCATGCACCTATGATTTGAAAAAGAAAAGTAATCCATTGACACAGCGATAGATTTGGCATATAATATTTTCCAGAAGAAATTAACGTTGCTCATTTTTCCGGCCGAGCCGGGGAGGTTTCGAAGATGAAAATCGTCGTCGTAGTGCTTTTCCTGATCGCTCTGGGCTTCGCTCTCTGGATCCTCCGCAACATCCTGAAGAACTGGGGGGAGAAGATCAACCACCTGGAGATGTGGCATTCGGTTGGCCGGAACGTCAAGAAGTGGGCCAACGAGAACGAGAACCCAACTGGAAGGCTCCAGACGACAATCGTCGGTAACACGCCTTTCGGCGGGTACATCTCCGTGACGTGGCGGTTTGGTGAGGAAAGCGATCCTGTTTTACAGATGCGGTATTTTCAAGAACAGCCGCTGAATAGGATTTGCATCGAATTCTCCCTCCATGGTAATCCGGAAGGTTTCTACAACATGACGCCGGGGGAGTTCAAGAGCTTCCTCCGGTATCTCGAAAGGGAGATCCAAAAGTACAAGAGTCCCCAGCAGAAGAATGGCAAGTCCAGACTCCCGTAGATCGAGGAGTTGACGAACAAGGGCCCGACACGAAACAGTGTCGGGCCCGCTTTGCGTCTATGAAGATGGTGGAGTTTATCCGTTCAACTTCGTTTCGATTTCGATAAGGCGGTCATACTTGCACACGCGCTCGGGTTTGGTGAGTGAACCAGCTTTGATGAAGGGGCTTGCAGTACCGACTGCGAGGTCGGCGATGAAGGTATCCATTGTCTCACCCGAGCGGTGAGAGATGAACGGTTTCCACCCAGCTTTTTTGGTGAGCATGATTGCATCGAGCGTTTCTGAAAGCGTTCCTATCTGATTTGGTTTGATGAGTACTGCGTTGATGGCTTTTTCGTCGATAGTTTTTTGGATACGCGAGATGTTGGTTACGGTGAGATCATCGCCGACAATCTGCATACGGTTGCCGATGCGTTCGGTGAGCTTTGTGAACCCGGCCCAGTCGTCTTCGGCGAGGCCGTCCTCGATGGAGATGATGGGGTAGTGTGCGGAGACCATCTCGTACCATTCAATCAAATCATTGGTTGTCAGTTGTTCGTGTGTCGTTTCGAGTTTGTACACACCATCGGCATAAAAGCTTGATGCGGCGGTGTCGATGGCGAGCTTTACATCATCGGCCGAATAGCCGGCTGCGCTGGTTGCTTCGACGAGCAAATCGAGCGCTGCGGCATCGTTCACAAGGCGTGGGGCAAAACCGCCTTCATCACCAAGTTCTGTTGAGAGCGAACGCTCGGTGAGAATCGTGCGGAGCGAGTTGATGATGTTTTTACTTGCGGTAATGCGCTCTGCAAAAGACCCAAAGCCAACAGGAACAATCATGAACTCCTGGATGTCCAAGCCGTTGTTTGCGTGTTTGCCGCCATTGATGATGTTGAGTGCGGGGAGGGGAAGTGTAAATGATGTATTTCCAACAAGAGAGCCGAGGTATTCAAAAAGCTCGACACCTTGTTCCACCGCACATGCTCGAGCAAAAGCGAGCGAGACGCTCAAAGTTGCATTTGCTCCAAGCCGAGATTTGCTCACTGTGCCGTCGAGTTTGACGAGCGCGGTGTCGAGTTCCCTTTGGTCGAGCTCGCGTCTCGTGATCGTCTCTGCAATCTCACCGTTCACATTGGCGATCGCTTTGTTCACGCCTTTTCCATTGTAGTAGCTCGCGTCACCGTCGCGCAGCTCGAGCGCCTCATGAACGCCGGTGCTCGCTCCTGACGGAACGGCCGCAACACCGGTGGAACCATCAGAGAGTACGCACGTTGCCTCGATGGTTGGATTCCCGCGCGAGTCGAGAATCTCACGGGCGGTGATGGTTGTGATGATGCTCATGGTGGTGTTTATGAAAGGGGATTGATTGGCTTTGTGCTGTCTCGGTGCCGTTCTGATTCGAGCACAACTTTTTCCATGGTTGCTACTGCAAGTGTTGGGTGCTTTCCGACGGCACTTTCTTCGGAGAGCATCACAGCATCCGCGCCTTGCATGATTGCTTCTGCAACGTCGGTTACTTCGGCGCGTGTCGGCTCGCTGCTTTCGGTCATCGACATGAGCATCTGTGTGGCCACGATGACGGGTTTGTGAGCTGCGTTACAGCGGGCAATGATGTCGGCCTGAACAAAAGGAACTTGCTCGATGGGGATGTTTTGTCCAAGATCGCCTCGAGCAACCATCACCGCATCGGCTGCGGCGATGATTTCGTCGAGATGTTCGAGCGCTTCGGGGCGCTCTATCTTGGCGATGATGCGCGATGTGGCGCCGTGGCCGGCAATAGCGGTACGACAGCGTTCGATATCGCTCGCATCACGGACGAACGACACTGCAACCCATTCGAGACGATGTGTTGCGGCGCATGCGATGAGCTCCGCATCTCCGTCGGTAAAGCCAGGGAGCGCGGTGTTGTGCTCGTGGCCGTGCTCGTGCTGAATGCGTGGTCCGGGCAGATCTTGAATGATGGGTACGTGGCGTGGAAGCGACCGGAGCATCTGAATGTGGTCCTCGTGCCCGTCGCATGCATCCCATGCAAAGTTGAGGCGTGCGATATCCATGCCAGCATCGAGCATCGCAGTAAGCGTTTCGATACTTTCTGATGCTGGGCCGATGGTTGCGATGATTTGTGCGCGTGATGTGCTCATGCTGGTACGTTTGATTCGGTTACTTTAATCTCTTTGTTCTTCATGTGTCCGTCGGTGTCGATGTCGTAGATAAGGATGGCACCAAACGGCATCTCGATATCACCAACCTTCTCGTCGGGAACCTGCTCGATATATTTTATGATTGATCGAAGCGAATTGCCGTGAGCAACAACGAGTACATTCTTTCCTTCGCGGACCTTTGGAAGGATGGTCTCGATGAAATAGGGGACAGCACGTTCGTAGACCGTCTTGAGCGTCTCGCCGTTGGGAATGGGATAATCCCAACCTCTGCGGAGCTTGGTGAATTCGTCAGTACCGAGGAGCTTCTCCATATCCCATTTGTTCTTTCCGGTGTAGTCGCCGTAATCGCGCTCGTCGAGCGCTTCTGAACGCTCTGTAGGGATTTCGAATCGTTCGCATGTGTTGAGCATGCACGAGAGCGTCTCGATGGCACGCACCTTGCTCGAAGCAAAAGCACAGTCGATAGGGATGTCCTTGATGAGGAGTCCCATGTCGTTCGACTTTTCGCGACCGTAGTCGGTGAGGGGAACATCAACAACGCCAGTCCATTTGCCCAACTTGTTCCATTCGGATTCGTGATGTCGGGCGAGTATGAGCGTTCCTGCCATAAAGATTATTTGTTGACGATGTTGCGAGGCGCTTTTCCTTCGAAAAAGTCGATGATGTTCTCGGCAACAATTCGTGACATCGCATCACGGGCGCTCGTGCGGGCCGAAGCGATGTGCGGCGTGAGGACCACGTTGGGAAGCTCGGCCAATCCTGCAGAGAGTTTTGGTTCGAATTCAAAGACGTCCAACCCTGCTCCGGCAATGATCTTTGAACGGAGTGCTTCGACAAGTGCAACTTCGTCGATAACCGGTCCGCGAGATGTGTTGATGAGGAATGCTGACGGCTTCATTGTCCCAAGGCGCTCGGCATTGATGAGGTGGCGCGTTGTTGGAAGGAGAGGAACGTGGATGCTCACAATGTCGGCATCGCGAAGGACACTCTCGATGTCCTCTCGATATTCTGCGCTGTGCTCTTTCTCGGCCTGTTCATTGCGCTTGGTGTCGTAGTAGATGACGCGTGAATCAAATCCTTTTGATAAGTGATGCGCGACGCGTTCACCAATGCGGCCCATGCCGATGAGACCGATGACTTTGCCACGGAGGTCGGTGCCGACGAAGTGGGTAGGGGACCATCCGGTGAATTCGCCACGGCGGACCGACGCGTCTGCTTCAACAAGACGTGTTGTGAGGCTCAGCATGAGCGCGAGCGTGTGTTCTGCAACGGTGTAGCCGTAGTCGCCCGCGGTGTTGCTCACAGCAATACTGCGCTGTGATGCCGCATCAATATCAATATTGTCGAATCCAATGGCAAAGTTGGTGTAGAGCTTGATGCTCGGCGCCGCGTCCATCACGCGAGCCGTAATAGGGTCGGTAAGAAGTGTGAGTGCCACGTCATACGGCTTGGCAGAAAGGAGCGTAACGAGCTCGTCTTCTGTTGGTGCGGTCTCGCTGTCTCGAACAGTAACGTCGTAACCTTTGGCTTTGAGAGTCTCGAGTGCTGGTCCAGGAATGCTTCGCGTAACAAAAATGGCCTGTGTCATGGGGCTATTGTAGCATCCCATTTGTTTTATGCCCTCGGTAGGAATCGGTCACGGATCACTTAGGCTTTTCTTCGCCTCTGGCTCGAAAAGCCTAAGTGTCCGCGACCCCGCCTCGCCCCGCTCTGCGGGGCTCCGGCCTTCTCATCCCACCGATTGGCGTAAAACAAAAACGCCGAATGCTGACGCATCCGACGCTTTTGTTTTATATGCCCTCGGTAGGAATCGAACCTACATCGCAAGCTCCGCAAGCTTGCGTCCTATCCATTGAACGACGAGGGCGCTGAGCGTCCTCCGGCTCCGCTAAGCGGAGCGAGGGCGTCGCAGCGAGAATAACACGCTTCGGCGAAAATGGCGAGACAGGCGGCTAAATGCCGAGCACTTCGAGCAATTTTTCTGAGATTGATTCGGGGACGTAGACTTCGGGCAGCTTTCCCGCGAATGCTTTACGCACCTCTTCGGGTGGAACAGTGTCGAGCGGGATGAGGATATATGGCATGAAGACCTTTTGAGACTTCAGAATGAGACGGAACGAGTCGTGGTGTTCGTGAATACAGAATGACTCGAGCGATGGATAGAGATAGATGGTTGTATCAACGAGAACGCCTTTTTCTCCAATCTGGTAGCTGACACGCTGTGGGTGCTTGAGGGCGTAGAGCGAGAGTGTAATGGCACAAACAACAATGAAGAGTGCAAACATCACGTTTCCAAGAAGAAGTGCGATGATGGCACCGCCGAGCGCGATGATTCCAACGCCCCAGAACCAGTCTGGATGGCGTTCGACATGCTCGTGTTCGAGAGCAACCCATGAAAGCGGTTCGGTCATATGCACATTATATGAATATGATGAGCAAAAGGACAATGCGAGGCGGGGGAGAAATGAGCTGTGTAAAATAATTGATACGTTCCAAGATTCACATATCCATGCTATAAAAGCGCATCTGGTGGGGTGGCAGAGTGGTCTAATGCACCTGTCTTGAAAACAGGAGTCCCTTTACGGGGACCGTGAGTTCGAATCTCACCCCCACCGCCTTCGCCACGTCGAAGTCCTTATGGACGGAGACGGGCTGACGTTTTCGGTTTCGACGGGCTTCGGCGTGTCAAAGACCGCATAGAAAATTTATCGACGAGGTTTATACATGTGGTATGTACTACGTATATTCTTTGTCATGTAAGGACGGCTATTACATCGGTTGCACGAGTGATTTAAAAGACAGGCTTGATAGGCATCAGGAAGGCCTCATTGTTGCGACTAAAAAGAGATTGCCGGTTAAGCTAGAGTTTTATATAGCCATGTGTGACAGATATAAAGCATTTAAGTTAGAAAGGTATCTCAAATCCTCATCAGGAAGAGCGTTCACCAAAAAGCATTTCATATTTGTAGCGGGATGAGGAATATGGGAGTATGGTCCAATGACAATCCTGGCTATCGACTATGGGACCAAGCGCACCGGCGTCGCAGTCTCTGACGCATCCGAGACGCTCGCATTTCCCAAAGAGGTGATTGAGAACAGGGGACATTCGAATCTTATTGAGTCGATCAAGGTTTTGTGCGAGCAAGAGAAGGCGCGCTTGATCGTCCTTGGTCACTCGCGTGATTCAAAAGGTAATGACAACCCGGTGATGGACGGTATTCGAGCATTTAAGACAGAGCTCGAAGGAGCGGTTCCACTTCCGGTTATCTTTCAGGAAGAATCATGGTCGTCCGCAGAGGCATCGCGGTACCAAGGAAATATCATTAACCTCGATGCGTCGGCAGCGGCAATTATTCTCCAAAGATTTTTAGACACACTTAGAGCACAAGCATGATTTCATACGACGATTTCAAAAAGGTAGAGATACGAACAGGGAAGATTCTCGCGGTTGAGGAAGTTCCTGAGACTGACAAGCTTCTCAAGCTCACAGTCGACTTCGGCGAGGAAGCTCCGCGTCAGATTGTTTCCGGCATCAAACACAAAGTTGTCGACTGGCAATCAATCGTTGGTATGACGACGACGTTCGTGACCAACTTGGAACCGCGCACCATCAAGGGACTCGAGAGCAACGGAATGCTCTTTGCGCTTGGTGGCGATGAACACTTTTCGTTTCTCGTTCCAAAAGACGACGTTCCTCCAGGAAGTATCGCGGGATAAAAGTGTTTTTCCTTAAATCGTGGTCGCACTTTCGCTGCCCCCGCCGCGGCGGGGTCCGCTCTGCGCCATATATTTCGAGCGCACTGCTTTCTAATAGCGAATAGCTCACAGCTGAAGCTAGAAGCTAGAAGCTAAAAGCTGTAAGCTGTATGTATGACATTTACCGAACGCATTCTTGCGTGGTTTCCACTTCCACAATATGTATCGATGCCGGCGGTCGGGATGGATATCTCTGACAAATCAGTAAAGCTCATCGAGCTTGTTCCGTCGCATCACGGTCTTCGTGTTGGGCGATTCACAACACAGGAGATTCCCGAGGGAATTATTGTTGGTGGAAAGATTGCCAAGCGTGATGAGCTCGTCGCACTTTTGAGCAAGCTCCGTGAGGACAACGACCTCACGTTTGTGAGTGCATCACTTCCCGAAGAACCTGGGTATATTTTTACAACAACTGTCCCTTCTGTTGGTCCCGAAGAAATTCGAAGCCTCCTCGCATTCAAACTTGAAGAATATGTCCCGCTCTCACCCACAGAAGCCGTCATCGATTTTGATGTTATTGCAGGACAGGGTGGAGACCAAAAGACCGTAGCGGTCTCGGTGTATCCGCAGGTTATCGCAAAAGAATATGCTGACCTGCTTCGTGACGCAGGTCTTACGCCGGTGTCACTCGAGATCGAAGCACAGGCAATTTCTCGCGCCGTTGTTCCAAAAGACTTTGTTGGTGGATGTCTTGTGGTGGATGTGGGTGCGGTGCGTTCTGGTATCACAGTCGTCGGCGGTGGCGCGGTGCGATTTACGACAACCGTTCCAGTTGGTGGTGATTCGGTGACTGCGGCTATTGCGGCAGCACTTCCACAGGCGACTCCGGCGGAGATTCTTTCAATCAAGAACGACCAAGGGCTGACCTATCACGACAATGCAGATGTTAAGGTCGCATTCGAGCATCTCGCGCTCGCTCTTAAAAATGAGGTGGAACGCTACTATCTCTACTGGCAGACGCGCAAAGACGCAAAAGACCCCAAGCTTCCCGAGCATCCAATCGAAATGATCTTTTTGTCGGGAGGATATGCGAACGTCGCGGGCCTTCCCGAATATCTTTCACGAAACCTTCGTGTTCCAACGAAGCGTGCGGATGTGTGGAAGAATGTTTGTTCGATTGATGATGCTATTCCACCCATCTCGTATGAAGATTCTCTCAGCTACGCTTCGTCGATTGGTCTCGCGCTCCACAGAGACGAGCGCTAGCGCGTTTATTTTTGTGCGCTGTACGCTATCATAGTCATCAATGGCTAATCTTCTTCCATCACACGAACGACAGGAGCTCGCACGCCAACGGATGCGACGCCTCATGAGTGCAATACTCGTGCTCATCTCGGGTGTCTTTGTTATCGGCACAGTTCTTCTCATCCCATCATTCGTCGCTGCTATCTCATCTCGCGAAGCAGGGAAGGTGCGTCTCGAAACCACGCATCAGCTTCTCGAACGACAAAAGGATGCAACAGCTTCTTCTGATGTTGTCGCAACCAAAGAAAAAGTCACACTCGTTATCAATGATGCCGATGCACTCTCTGTGAGTGACATCCTTGCTCGCGTGGTTGAGATTGTTCCGACTCAAGTGTCGCTGCAGAGCGTGTTGTGGCGCGATGAGGGAGAGACAGCCTTTCTTGATATGACAGGATCCGCAGCGACGCGAAACTCACTCATTGCTTTTGGTGATGCACTCCGTTCGTCGGGTCTTTTTACGGAGGTCACCATTCCTATCGAATCGCTCGCACAACAGAACGACCTTCACTTTCGTCTCTCACTCACACTCGTACCATAGCCATGCAATCATCTCGCACACATCACTACGGTATTTGGATGACAACGCTCGTCACAGTGCTTCTTGCGGGTGTCTATGTGGGAGCGCTTGTCATTCTTTCGCGCACACAAAAGGCGGTTGCGGTACAGGTTGCGGAGCTCGCGGGAGATGTGCGACGTGAAGAATCGATGCACGCACTCAGTGGGCTTCTTGAGGATCTTTCGGGAGAAACGGCGATGCTCGATGCGTTTTTTGTCTCGCCTGACGGTGCTGTGGGTGTTATCGAAAACATTGAGACACTTTCTTCGGTCGTCGGCGTTCCTGTGGTTGTGTCGGATGTTCATATCGAAGACCAAGACGCCACCACGGGGGAGGGAATGCTCTCGATGAACGTTGCAGCAAGTGGTTCGTGGCGCTCGATGACGCACCTTCTCACACTTCTTGATGCACTCCCATTCCAAAGCAAGCTCGAATCCGCAACACTAACGCTTGCAGATGCCGACAGTGAGGATGCGGGGGTCCGATGGTCGTTCAGGGGACTTCTCAAGGTTTCATTGCGACACTAAACGATATGAAAAAACGACTCATTCCTCATCTCAACCTTGACCCTCGCCACATGCATGTGGGTCTTTCGGGCGCGTGGATCACTGGGGTTATTGTTGCTCTTGTTGGTACGGTGGTTGTTGCCCTTGCTGCGGTTGTGCTTTTCCTTGGTGTATTTGATGCAGACATCGCACCAGCTGACGCCTCGTCAGATGTCGAAAGCATCAGTCGTGAAGACTTGTCGAACTCCATTAGGATTATTGATGCGCGGCAGAGCGATTTTGAAAGACTCAAGGCCGCTCCACCAACACTCCCTGACCCATCGAGATAGGTGTGGTAAGCTACGCGCGATGGACCCTTGCCCCGCTTAGCGGGGCTTCAGGGCGCTCAGCGCCCCTTGTAGTTCAATGGATAGAACAGGAGACTTCTAATCTCCTAATGTAGGTTCGATTCCTACCGAGGGGATAAAAGTGAAGGGAAACGAACGTCCCCCGCAACCAAGTTTCTGGTTGCGGGGGTTGTCGTTCAAAAGAGGCTCTGGAGCACTCTTTCGAACTGCCTGTAGGCGAACTCGAACTCGAGCCCGTTGTTGTTGACGTTGTCGCGGTTGAGGATGATCGCATGGGCAATCTGCGGTCCCTCCGCAATCTCAATCTTCGCTTCTGCAATGCGCCGCTCGACATAGTACTCCGTCAGGTTGTCGCGCGTATGCAAGCGACGTCTGAGGGTGTTGAGGTCGGGCGGCATCACCATGACGAAGCGCGCATGAGGGAACCGCTTGCGGATTTGCAAAGCACCGCGATGTTCAATCTTGAGGATGACGCCGTCCCCGAGAGACTCCAGCGGCGTCCCATAGCGCTCGTCCGCGTACCAGGAGCACTCAGCGAAAAAGCCATCCTCTTCCAGTGCGCTGAAGGTCTGCCTGTCGACGAACTTGTGGTGGACTCCTTCTACTTCTCCTTTCCGGGGTGGTCTCGTAGTGAAAGAGACTGGGAGCTGGAATCTGTTCGGGCGTCGTTCTTGAAACGTCCGAATGAGCCGGCCCTTTCCTACGGCCGATGGACCAAATACAACAACGAGACGATCTTCCATAACAGATGGCCCTCCTTGAGCCGAGAGTGGGGGGTGTTCAAATCCGCAGGTACGATACGCTTCTGCTTACAGGTGCGCAACCTTTGGCGTGGTTTTCTTTTCTATATTCCGACAGAGTGAACTGCTTCCTCAAGCTGTTTGTAGGCACGGTCAAAACCGTCTTGTCCGGTTTCGTTGAGGATTACCACGTTCGCAATTTTTGGGCCGACCTCGAGTTCGGAGACGGCTTTTGTGAGACGCTTCTGAACTTTTTCTTCGGGGAGATCTGGTTCTCGTCGTCGGATTCTTCGCTCAAGCTCCTCAAGTGATGGTGCGGTGATGAAAAAGATTGGAATGTCAGGTATTTCTTTTCGGACTTGTTCGGCGCCGTTTGTTTCTATTTCGATGATTGTCGTCATCCCTTCGATGCATTCAGACCGGGGAGTGCCGTAGTAATCTCCAAAATGTTCGTCGTATTCCAAGAATTCTCCGCGAGCGATGGAGGTTTCAAACTCTTCGCGTGTCTTGTACGTGTACGCACCCCTGTCTTCGGCCCGTGGGGCGCGTGTCGTCCACGAAACTGCGAGGTGAAATTCGGGATGTTCTTCGCGCAATTTGCGCAGAAGGCTTCCTTTTCCACTGCCGGAGGGTCCAACGACGATAAACGCTGAGAATGGCATGGGCCGAGTATATCGTGGTGACAATTTGAGTCAAAGCCATAAATGAAGTATTCTGGCTCCACGGGCGCTTAGCTCAGTTGGTAGAGCAACTCTTTTACACAGAGAAGGTCAGGGGTTCGAATCCCTTAGCGCCCACAACGGTATGAATATCCCCATCCTCTTCGAAAACGACGAGCTTGTGCTCATTGATAAGCCTGCAGGGGTGATGGTTCATGGCGACGGCAAGAGCAAAGAGCCGACCATCGCGGATTGGTTCGCTGAAACATACCCTGCCAGCAAAGACGTGGGGGAGCCGGCAGAACAGGCTGACGGAAAAATGCTTCCACGTCCGGGCATTGTCCATCGTCTCGACGCTGACACCTCGGGCGTGCTCGTGCTCGCAAAGACGGATGAAGCGTACGCATATCTCAAAGAACAATTTCAGGAACGTAAAATGAAAAAGGTCTATGTGGCGTTCGTTTATGGAAGCGTTCGCAATGATCGCGGCATCATCAATCGTCCTATCGGCAAGAGCCGTCGTGACCCACGCCTCCGCACTGCTATGCGTGGTGCTCGCGGTGTTATGCGTGACGCTATCACGCACTTTCGCGTCATCACACGCGGTGAAGGTGTTACCGAGCTCGAGCTTCGTCCCAAGACCGGCCGCACGCATCAGATTCGCGTGCACATGCAATCGATGAATCACCCCGTGGTCTCTGATCCGCTCTACGCTCCAACCAAAGAACCAATGCTCGGCTTTGAACGCCTCGCACTTCATGCCAAGTCGCTCGCATTCACGACCCCGACAGGGGAGGAGCTCCTCATTGAAGCTCCATTTCCAGAGGATTTTGTACGAGCCGAAGCCCTCATCAAGGAAAAGGCCTAAATCTTGCCAGTAAACCCAAGAAATGCTAGAGTGGGCTCTCTAATATATGACAAAAGCAGCTATCAAAGTCTCATCAGTCGACATGGAAGCCCGCAAGGCGCTCTCATTCCGCACCGGTGACACCGTCCGCGTTTGGGTCAAAGTCGAGGAAAAGGGTAAGACCCGCCTCCAGGCTTTCGAAGGAACCGTCCTTGCTCGCAAGGGTGGTACTCAGGCCGGCGCTACGTTCACGGTCCGCCGCACAGCAGGAGGCTTCGGCGTCGAAAAGATCTTCCCACTCTACGCTCCAATGATCGACCGCGTTGAGATGCTCCGCACGGTTACTATCCGCCGCAGCAAGCTCTACCACGTCCGCGACAAGGCAGCTCACGAAATCCGTCGCCAGATGCGCAAGATGCGCATTGTCGAACAGGTTCCTGCAAGCAAAAAGGAGACCCCCGCAGCCGAGGCTCCAGAGGCCGAGACAGAGGAAACCAAATCTGAATAACAAATGAGAAACGGCCGAAAGGCCGCTTTTCTTTTGTCTCTTTCTGATGTATCGTGTCCCCCGATGCCCAGGTGGCGGAATTGGTATACGCGTATGCTTGAGGTGCATATGCCGCAAGGCTTGGAGGTTCGAGTCCTCTCCTGGGCACAACAAACAAATGAGCTCGACGCGAAAGCGTCGGGCGATTTTGTTTGTAGCTCCAGAGAGTTTGTTTCCTTGTATCCTCGTATCCTTGTATCCTGTACCTATGGACCTCGCTCAGCTCAAAACATTCGTCCATCGCTATGAAAGACAGCTGTCTGTGGGTGCTCTCGTGTTCGGTTTTATTCTCGATTCGCTCACGCTCCGCCGTGTTGATCTTTTGGCTGAGAACCTTGTCCTCGTGGCATACCTTCTTGTTGCAGGTATATCAATCGCCGCGCTCGATTTGCGCCACACGCGTGGTCTCATGCACCGATGGTTCGCATGGATGGTCACCGTTGCACCGATTGCGCTGCAGTTTGCATTCGGTGCGCTGTTCAGTGCCTTCGTCGTTTTTTATCTTCGTAGCGCATCGTTCTCGGCGAGCTGGCCGTTCCTCATCTTTCTCGTCATTATGCTCGTGGGGAACGAAGCGTTTCGACCATACTACGAGCGTTTGGTCTTCCACGTCACCGTCCTCTTTCTCGCAGTCCTCTCATATTCGATATTTCTCGTGCCGACCATTGTGGGTGCACTTGGAACGCATATCTTTCTCTTGAGTGTTGTTGTGAGCATTGTTTTCATTACTGCCTTTCTCGCATTCCTCTCCATCTTTGCTCCCGAACGTATTCGTGAGGAGCGTCCGACAATTGTTCGTTCAATCGCACTCACCATCATTCTTGTTGTGCTCGCGTACGCCGCCAACGTTATTCCACCAATTCCACTTTCGCTCAAAGATTCGGCGGTTGCCTACGGCGTCGTGCGTAATGGAGATACGTACCAGCTCTCTGTTGAACAGCCTTCACTTGCCGAGCAGTTTGGTTTTGTTCAAAGTTATAACCGTGCTCCCGCCGAAGGCGTCTCGGTGTGGACGTCGGTCTTCGCTCCAATCGCACTCTCAATGCCAATCACGCACGTGTGGCAGTATCGTGAAAATGGTGATTGGGTAACGATGAGTCGAATCTCATTCCCAATTTCGGGAGGTCGCGACGGAGGCTATCGCGGTTATTCGACGAAGACGAATGTCGTACCCGGCGCGTGGCGGGTATCTGTCGAGACGCCGAACGGGCAGGTGATCGGCCGTGTGCGATTCGACATTACCGATGGAGCAGGGGATGCATCAAATGTCTCGACCGAAACGAGATAGCGAAACCCTCGCGTTTTAAGGCGTTTTTGTGTAGAGTGTCAGCGCATGGTGCCTATGGTGTAACGGTTAACACTGGAGCTTGTGGAGCTCTCAATTCGGGTTCGATTCCCGATAGGCACCCCCGCTAAGCGGGGGTCAGGTCCGCTCAGCGGACCACCCCCCCCCATACAAAGAGGAGGTTATCGCGCTCAGCGGACCACCCCAATTTATACTTACTTTGTCGTTATGTGACATGCTCAACGCATGTATTACGTCTATATCCTATTGAGCAGAAAGGATAACCAGCTGTATGTCGGATCCACTCTGGATTTAAGAGTTCGTATCGCCCGACATCAGAAAGGATTGGTCAGAGCCACTTCATATCGTCAACCGCTTATACTCATACACTATGAAGCGTATTTCGATTCAACGGACGCAAAGCGGCGGGAGATATACCTCAAAGGAGGGAAAGGGAGGAGAGATCTAAAAATCCAACTCAAAGAATGCTTTCGTGAGGTGGAGTATGTTAATAGGTGACCTAAGTGCGTTTTTCAGCAAGAGGTCGTTGTGCATACAAACCGCTATTCACACCCTTTTTGTATAGGATATTCATCGACTCCATAGGATACTGAAGGTACATATTATTTTATGAAACGCATGCGAGAGCGGGCTCTCGTTCTTTTTTCTCGAATTGGTGTTGCGATTGTTGCTCTTCTTTTTGTCGTGGTGGCAATAATGCCGAATTGGGTCATACCAACGAATAGGGCTACTGCTGCGGGCGATTTCTCCATTAAGACCGGATATTACATCGGTAATGGAACAACGAGGTCGGTAACGGGGCTTGGATTTGCTCCAGAGCTCGTCATTATTAAGTCGGACACAGCCGCGGGCGGAACCGTGTGGAAGTCTTCGGCGATGCCGGCGGCTGTGAGTACATATTTCAACACGGTGGCCGACAACACCGAAACCGAGATCGTCCTCGAAAGCGGAGGATTCACTGTCAGTTCTGCGCTCGAGGTTAACACCATCAACACGCGTTACACATATATCGCATTTTATGGATCGGACTGTACGGCGAGCGGTGTGATGTGTGTTGGATCATATACCGGTACTGGAACGGCATCTCGCACTGTTACGACCGGTTTTCAACCTGACCTCGTGTGGTCAAAGAGGGCAACGGTCGCTCTCGGTGCGACATTCCGTACTTCGTTGATGAGCACAAACAACGCTGGATCGCTTGCAGCTGCAGCCAATGATACAACTGGTGTGCATTTCCAGACGCTTGATGCGACAGGGTTCACTGTTGGACTGACCAACAACGTCACAAGCGGTGTGTATTACTACGTTGCATTCAAATCGCTCGCAGGAAAGCTTGCTGTTGGACAATTTACTGGAGACGGTGTCGACAACAGAGAGATAACTGGTGTTGGTTTTGAACCCGACTTCGTTCTCGTCAAACAAAATGCCGCACTGGTTGCTGCGTATGCCATCACCGAGTCGTGGGGTGACTACTCGTCATTCACCACAGCCGCTGCGAATGCGGCCAACAGCATTCAGAAGCTCAAGGCAGACGGGTTCCAAGTCGGTAACAGTACGAGCGTGAATGCCCTTGGTATCGTTAGCAACTATTTTGCTTTTGGTGGTTCAGCTGACCCCGCTCCTTCGGGGTCTTTTCTCATGCATCGAGGTTCATATGTTGGAACCGGAGTGGCACAGACGATTGCGACCCCATTCATACCCGATCTCGTCATAGTCAAAGGTAATGCGACTGAGTATGCGGTGTTCAGTACGAGCGTTAGCGGTGGCGTTACACACTATCAAGGAGTGGGGGCAGCGGGCATTTTGACGGGTATCGGTGCCATGAACGGAAACGTAAGTAGTTTTTCGGTGGGGACACACAGCACCGTGAACACCAATGGAAATACCTACGAGTATATTGTTTTTGGAAATGCGACATCTCCACACAAAGGTGCTGGCGCATCCGATTTTATTATTGGGGCACACACAGGAAACGCGTTGACGCCCCGACCAATAGATCACCTTGGTATCGACCCCGACATGGTGGTTGCTACTAAGAGCTATACAACAGGAACCGCAACTGCGATTCCGTGGAGGTCTGTGTCCATGGCGGCGAACAACAGTGCATATTTTACAGCGGCAGCGAACATTGTTGACGGAACCGCTTTTAGAACACTTGATGCTGACGGTTTTACCATTGGTTCGTCGAACGATGTGAATACGGCCGGTGCGGTAATTGTTTGGTATGGCTTCGAAGAGGGGGCAGGGTTCGATGTTGGTACCTATACCGGTAACGGCGTCGCAGGAACGAACATCACCGCACCAGGATTTGCTCCCGACTACGTATGGACAAAACGAAGCACTGCGGTCCGTGGTGTACACCGCTCATCGTCGGCCACAATCACCGGCGCATTCGCTCAACATTTTCTTAACGTTGCGAACACCATTGATTACATTACTGCTTTCGTGTCTACCGGATTCACACTTGGTGCGCAGACTGAGGCAAATGCGAATGCGGGCACGTACTTTTATGCTGCATGGGATGCCACCGCATCGGCTGCTGCACCAACGACTCCAACGAACTCCGCTCCGGCAAATGCCACAACGGGACAAGATCTTGCGGCGACACTTTCGGGTTCTGCGTATAACGACACGGACGGGAACGCTCAAATTGCTACCGAATGGCAGGTTGATGATGATTCGAGCTTCGCGACGCCAGTGTGGACGCGGGCGGGCGGTGCAGAAGCTAGCACGTCGGTAACATCGGGAAATGGCACGTTTGCAAATGAGCTCGCAGGAAAAACAGAGCTTGATCACAACTCTACGTACTTCTGGCGTGTGCGTTACTCCGATGGCGTCTGGTCTACATGGTCCACGGGTACGTACTTCACAACCAATGCGATTGTTACACCTACGCACACGGCTCCGACCAATGCATCAACCGTCACAACACTCACACCGACACTCTCGGCGTCTGCTTTTTCTGATCCCCAGAGTGGGCACACGGCTTCTTCATCCCAATGGCTCATCAGTACGACGAACGATTTCTCCAACCCGCTCCATGATTCAGGTGCCATAAGTTATGGCGCTTCGTACGCAGTGCCCGCGGCCGTGCTTTCAAACCAGTCGGCCTATCACTGGAGTGT
>JAUPUE010000061.1 GCA_030917725.1 Patescibacteria group bacterium | reverse complement strand
ATTCGTCCCAATTGTTCTCGTGATTGCCTTCGTCACACTTGGCTCTTGGATAATCTTTGGAACAGCGGCACTTGGTTTCTCTGCCGCCCTCTCCTATGGACTTGTCTCTTTCGTCGGTGTCCTCGTCATTGCATGTCCGTGTGCGCTTGGGCTTGCTACGCCAACAGCGATTATCGTGGGTGTCGGCAAAGGAGCACGCGAAGGCATCCTCATCAAAGACGCCGCAACGCTCGAAAAGCTCCACAAAGTCACGACCGTCATCGTCGATAAAACCGGCACCCTAACAAAGGGAAGACCAGAACTCACCGACATCACCAACACTTCAAATCTTTCTGACGAAAAACTCATTTCGATCCTTGCATCGCTTGAGAGCAAGTCGGAACACCCAATCGCTCACGCCATCATCGAGTACACAAAAGCAAAAAACATCACACTCACATCAGTAAGCGATTTCGAAACAATCAAAGGCAAGGGTCTCAGAGGAACAATCGATGGCGTTGAGTATCACGTAGGAAACACAAAACTTATCGCAGATCTCGGTGTACGATTTGATTTGCAAACAATCGAGACAAAAACACTCGAAGGAAAGACGCCTGTTGTCATCACGACCAAAGAAGCAGTACTTGGAGTTGTGATGATCGCCGACGCGCTCAAGCCGGAAAGTGTCCAAGCAATTAAAGACCTCCACAAGCTCGGGATCACAGTGGTAATGCTCACCGGCGATAACAAAAACACAGCGAACGCGATTGCTAAAGAAGTCGGGATTGATGAAGTAGTTGCTGAAGCCCTTCCCGAAGACAAGCTCATGAAAGTTCGCGAACTCCAGAGTGACGGAAAAGTTGTGGCAATGACCGGCGACGGAGTGAATGATGCACCAGCATTGGCCCAAGCAGATGTAGGCATCGCGATGGGCACTGGAACTGATGTGGCAATCGAGACCGCCGGCATCACACTCCTCCATGGAGATATCTCAAAGCTTGTAAAGGCGGTCCGCCTTTCCAAGCTCACAATGCGAGGCATCAAACAAAACCTGTTTTGGGCCTTCGTCTATAACGTTATCGGTATTCCACTCGCTGCGGGTCTCTTCTTCCCTTTCTTTGGATGGCTGCTCAATCCCGTTTTTGCCGGATTAGCGATGGCGTTCTCAAGTGTGTCGGTTGTAGGGAATTCGCTAAG
This sequence comes from Patescibacteria group bacterium, assembly GCA_030917725.1. Classification (GTDB taxonomy): domain Bacteria; phylum Patescibacteriota; class Minisyncoccia; order Phycocordibacterales; family EsbW-18; genus EsbW-18. The sequence continues at coordinate 11,006 of JAUPUE010000061.1, read as the reverse complement.
ACTTAAAACTAAACGACTTTAATTTATGAACAACAAAACATATACCTTCCATGTTAACGGTATGCACTGCGCATCATGTGTTGTGCTCACCGAAAGCGAGCTCGGTGAATTGCCGGGGGTCTCACAAGTAAAAGCATCGCTTGCTCATCACAGCGTCGAAGTCACCGGAGACTTTGGTGATAAGTCCGTCGAGCACATAGCTCACGATCTGAGTGAAAAAATCGCACCACACGGCTATACACTCACCGTTGAACAACAGAAACATAATGCAGGTTGGGCCGACTTCCGCATCGCACTCCCCGTAGCACTCGCATTCATCGCATTCTTCATCATTCTTCAAAAGCTCGGCATCGTGAATCTCATCAATGCATCCGAAGTGAGTTACGGAACCACGTTCCTCGTCGGTCTCATTGCTTCAATCTCGACATGTATGGCTGTGGTCGGTGGACTCGTGCTTTCGATGTCGGCGAACTTCGCAAAAGAGGGTGACAGCATTCGGCCACAAATCCTCTTCCATGTAGGCCGACTTGTCTCATTCTTTATCTTGGGTGGAGTAATTGGGGCGCTTGGATCTGCATTTCAGCTCGGAGCAGCCGGTACATTCATTGTTGGTCTCATTGTCGCAGTCGTTCTACTCATCCTCGGCATCAACCTACTCGATGTATTCCCATGGTTCAAAAAACTCCAACCAACGCTTCCAAGCTTCGTTGGTAAACATATTCACGGGCTCAAGAATATGAATCACGTGCTTACTCCGCTCATCATTGGTGTGGCTACATTCTTTCTTCCTTGTGGGTTCACCCAATCAATGCAGATCTACGCGCTCACAACGGGCACCTTTTGGTCAGGTGCAATGACGATGTTCGTCTTCGCGCTCGGAACACTCCCTGTGCTCGCACTCCTGAGCTTTAGCTCGCTTGGTATTCACAAAAAGGCCCAGTCTGGCGTATTCTTCAAAACAGCGGGTCTTGTCGTGATATTCTTTGGTATCCTCAATCTCATCACGAGCCTTGTCGCTGCAGGCGTCATACCTCCCTTCTTCAATCTCTAACAAATCATATGAAACTCCTCATCACATCGTTCGTTATCGCTGTTGGGTTCATCGGCATCGCACTTTATGCCCGAAATCAGGAAGCGCCGACCGACGCTCCCATTGATGGTGCCAATGTATCCATCGAAAACGGTATCCAATACATCGATATAAGCGCAAAGGGTGGATACTCGCCACGTGTGAATATTGCTCAAGCAGGCATCCCTACGAAACTCAAGGTCGCAACAAGCGCTACATTCGACTGTTCGGCATCCCTCACGATCCCGAGCATCGGTTATCGCACCATACTCCCACCGTCGGGAACAACAGAGATCAACATACCCGCCCAAGAAGCCGGAACAACGCTTCAAGGTCTCTGCTCAATGGGTATGTACAGCTTCACCATCCAGTTCGAAGCGGCAACCACAACACCGGCAGCACAATGAGAATATCCGTTCCCGAATTCAAAAAGGCCATCTGGTCTCACTATCGAAAAAATGGACGACATTCCCTTCCATGGAGGCAAACACGCGACCCGTATCGTATTCTTGTCTCTGAAGTAATGCTTCAACAGACGCAGGTCGATCGAGTGCTCCCAAAATATCAATCATTTCTCAAAAAATTCCCTTCGTTCAAAGCGCTGGCGAGTGCCTCACTTCAATCCGTCCTTGTTGAATGGAAAGGTCTTGGGTACAACCGCAGAGCGTTGGGCCTCAAGCGGGCCGCTGAAGCTGTGATGAAAGAGCACAACGGCAAGGTTCCCCGAGACTACACTTCCCTCCTCAAGCTGCCTGGTATTGGTCCCTATACCGCACACGCAGTTCGGGCGTTCGCTTGGAATGAACCGGACACGTTCATCGAGACAAATATCCGCGGCGTCTATATCCACCATTTCTTTCCAAAAGCGAAAAAGGTTGATGACACAAAGCTTCTCCCTTTTATTGAAAAGACGCTTGATACAAAAAACCCTCGCGAGTGGTACTACGCCCTCATGGACTATGGAACCTACCTCAAAAAGACAATTGGCAACGCATCACGCAAAAGCGCCTCGTATTCAAAACAATCAAAGTTCAAAGGCTCGCACCGAGAACTCCGCGCACTCGTGCTCCACATGATTACTCAGAAGAAGAAAATCTCTGTTAAAAACATCGCAACAGCGATTCACAGGAAAGAAACCGACGTGGTATCAGTTGTTGCAGAGCTCAAAAAAGACGGCTTTGTGAAGCAGAACAAAAGTTCGGTACATATCGCCTGAAAGAAAGGATGTCAGGCGATCAGGAAGTCAATCGAGAATTCCTAAATGACATCCTGACTTCCTGAAGTCTTAACTCAGAGCTGGCTCGCCGAGAGCGCTTCGTTCACGACAGCGAGCGCGAGGTGCTCGTGGGGAGCAAAGGACGTACGAATATCGAGCGAGACATCGGAAGCATCCTTGAAGAACACATTGAGTCGTTCATCGTCTTTTACATACCCGAGCATGTGGAGAATACGGACGACTGTGAGAAGTTCAAGCGTTCGCACATCCTTGAAGAGAAGTTCAGAAGTACAGAGCACATCAGCGAATGATTCAACAGCTGCGAATACCCCGTGCGCACTTCCCTCACCAGCGAGCATACGGCGCACGAGCTTGAACACGCGAACCAAGACGGCGAGCTTGGCCGTATCACTTGCGAGTTTTGTATAAAAAGAATGCTCAGACGATGCGTTGGTGATTTTCCATCCAGATTTGCCGCGCACCAAAGAGACCGACGCGATTGAGAGCGTCTGGAGCGCGCCTTTGTTGCGCCCATGTCCGTTGCGAATGCCGTGCGCCTGCGCATACACCTTTCCCAGATCAGGAGTGAGAAGCGCGTAGGTGCGATCCGCCTCGCCGTTGTCATGCTTTCCAAGCACGATTCCGCGGGTGTGATGTTTGGTGTACATCCTGAGAGCTTGTAGCGATTAGCTTGTAGCTTGTAGAGAGAAGACAAAACCTACTCCTCCTTCAACAACATCAATCGATGTCAGTCCCGTTGCTTTCATAAGTTCTTCACGAGCCGCTTCGATGAGTGCCTTCCCTTCTGCGTCGGTCGTAACCACGAGTGCGATTTTGTCAGATGGGGTGAGACCTGATGTCTTACGGAAATCTTGGATAGCGCGTGAGAGCTCACGGATATCACCTTCACGTTTGAGTTCAGGAGTGATGTTGGTATCAAGCTCAACTTCCCAGCCAGCACTTTCGTCAAATACAACCTCTTTAACATTCAACTCATCTTTGATGAGTGCAATCAGTTCCGGATTCTTTTGTATCCTTGTATCCTTGTTTCCTCGTATCTTCAACGACGCGAGCGGCTGACGGATCTTTACACCTGCTTTCATGCGGGCTTCAAGCGCAAGCGACACGGTACTACGAACAATCTCCATGTCTTTCAAAATTGTATCCTCGTATCCTTGTATCCTCGGAAATTCTTCAAGATGCACGCTCTCTTTTTCTCCACCCATATCTTTGTACACTTCTTCGGCGAAGAACGGTGTGAATGGAGCCATCACCTTGGCAACTTCAATAGTGACATGTCGAAGTGTCGCGAGAGCATATGCGGCGTCCTCAGTATCATCTCCCTTGAAACGGTCACGCGAGCGACGGACATACCACGTTGAAAAATCATTCATGAAATCGCGAATAGCACGCGTCGGTCCAAATGTATCGTACGCATCAAGTCCACCAGTCACGTCGGCAATAAGTTTATTGAGAAGGGCAAGAATCCAAACATCCAGAACGTTCTTCGACTCTCCCAATTGTTGCCTTGTCGCCTTGTTGCCTTCCGTCTCGTAGAGACGAAAGAACTTCACCATGTTGCGAAGAAGCGCAAACACCTTGTTGTTTACCTCAACAACAGTCTTCTCATCGAAGTTCTTTGAATCTCCTGGCTGATTGACCGAGAACATCCAGAAACGGAGCACGTCGACACCATATTTGTCCATCATCTCCCACGGATTGATGACGTTGCCAATCGATTTGCTCATCTTCTTACCCTTGGCATCGAGGATGTGCCCGAGACAAATGACATTTTTGTATGCGTGTCCACGACCCATGAGCACACCCACAGCGTGGAGCGTGTAAAACCATCCACGTGTCTGGTCGATTGCTTCGGAGATGTAGTCAGCGGGATAGCCGGCGCCTTCAATCCATTTCTCATTTTCAAAAGGATAGTGATCTTGTGCAAACGGCATCGAACCCGAGTCGAACCAGACGTCCATCACTTCGGGCGTGCGGCGCATGTCGTTGTGGCACTTTGGACAATCCAGTACAACATCATCGATGAATGGCTTGTGAAGGTCGAGATCGAAGTTTGTATCGTGAGGATACGGCGTGAACTTCAATTCGTGATATTCAGTGGTGTTCTTAAAGAGTTTGAGGTGCTCGCCGAGCGTCTCTTGGGTTGCATGTGCGGCAACAGCAGAGAGCATCTGGCCCGGAGCTCCGTGCGTAACGATGAGGATTGTCTTGTTCTGGTACTGCTTATCAAGATCAAAGATGAACTTCGCGACGCGCAAACGAACATCTGCATGGCTCTCCCCTCCTTCGGGTCGTTTGTCGTACCATCCATCACCGAGGAAGAATAGACCCGCTTCATATACCGTCTTGCCGTCATAGACACCGAGATTAATCTCGTGGAGTGCTTCATCAACGATGACATCCGTGATGCCGAGCTCGTGGGCGACGATATCGGTTGTCTCTTTGGTGCGCGTAAAGTTCGATGAAACGATCATATCGATCTTCTCGCCTGCGAGCTTTTTGCCGGCTTCTGCAGCCTCTTGCCTGCCTTTGTCAGTGAGCTTGTCTTCGGCATCACCCGGCTCGGTACTCATCACATTCTTCTCATTCGAAATCGATTCGCCATGACGCATCACGATGTAGCGATTGCCTGATTTCTTTTGGCGGTCGAGAAGCTGTTCGATAGAACCAACGACCTCACGATGCTCGCATTCGAGACATTCCCAAATTGGCAATGGTGTACCCCAATAGCGGTCACGACTAATCGCCCAGTCTTTAATCTCGCGGAGCCATTCGCCAAAGCGACCTTCTTTGATGTGTTCAGGAACCCAATTAATCTTCTCATTCTCTTTGACGAGATCATTGCGAAGCTCGGACATACGGACGTACCACGAGTCACGTGCGTAATAAATAAGCGGCGTCTTACAGCGCCAACAGTATGGATACGTGTGCTCGTGCTGTTCTTTGTGGAAAAAGTTCCCCTTCTCCTGAAGATATTTGAGGATGTGAATTGCAGTCGCGAGACCGTTGTCTTCGCGGTCCTTTACCGGCAAACCCGAGAGATCGCCCATCCCTTTGATGAAATGCCCCGTCTCATCAACAAGATGATGTTTTGGAAGACCGACCTTTGTACCAAGCTCAAAGTCTTCTTGTCCGTACATCACCGCAGTGTGCACAATGCCGGTTCCGTCAGTCGTTGTTACGAAATCTGCAGGATAAACCTTGAATGCATTCTTGAGATTTTCTTTTTGCTCATCAGAAACCAATTCAGAAAGATATGGATAGAGCGGTTCGTATTCAAATCCAAGAAGGTCTTTTCCCTTCACTTCTTTCGCCACTTCATATCCTTCACCAAGAACCGACATCCGTTCTTTGGCGAGAATAAGAGTTTCTCCTTCTTTTGAAACGTATACGTATTCGACATCTTCCCCAACCGCAAGAGCGACGTTGCCTGGAAGCGTCCACGGTGTCGTCGTCCATGCCAAGAGATACGTGTTCTCTTCTCCCTTCACTTTGAACTTCACGTAGACTGACAAATCTTTGACATCAGTGTAACCCTGTGCGACCTCATGACTCGAAAGCGCCGTTCCACAGCGTGAACACCATGGAAGGACTTTGTAGTCGCGGTAGAGAAGTTTACGGTCGCTGATTGTCTTAACGACATTCCACACCGATTCGATGAACTGTGGGTAGTACGTGATGTATGCATCATCAAGATCAACCCAGTAGCCGATGCGATTCGTGAAGCGCTTCCATTCGTCGACGTATTTCCAGACGCTCTCTTTACACTTGTCGTTGAACGCAGCTATGCCGTACTCTTCGATCTCTTTTTTGTTCGTAAAGCCAAGCTGCTTCTCAACTTCGAGTTCTACCGGCAAACCGTGCGTGTCCCATCCTGCTTTTCGACGCACATGAAATCCGCGCATCGTCTTGTAGCGCGGAATCACGTCCTTGAACGAACGTGAGATGAGATGGTGGATACCAGGACGGCCGTTGGCTGTTGGCGGGCCTTCGTAGAACACAAACTCGCCCTCGGGAGACTCTTTTTCGAGGGTCTTTTTGAAGATTTGCTCAGATTCCCAAAACGCCAGCGTTTCTTCCTCTTTTTGAGCTATCGGGCTTTTCTCTGGGGTGTTCTCCTCCGTCATGATTTGGTCATGATATCACAGTCTTTCTCGGCTATCTGGGTAACCCTAAACATATAAAAGACGACGCCCCATCGCCGAAGCGAGGGGGCGGAAGACGGCTAGCCACCGAAAGAGAGGCTGGAGTGGCCGTCCCGACGATAGAAACGGATCGTGGTGCGGAGGTGGCTCAGACCGAGCCCTTCGAGTGTCGGCTCGAGGAAACCTGCCATCGTCCTCGGAAGCCCCGATAGCTCGTCATCGTTGAACTCCCAGCTCGGATGATAGAAAACGTAGATCCTCAGATCCGGCTGGTTGTGACAAACATTGAAGGCGTCCCCCTCTACGAAGACGCTGTAATCATCGCCCCGAGCCGGACGAATTCTTCGCAGGGTGCTTCGGAGGGCCTCCTCGAGTGGAGCACAGAGTTGCACTGCTTGAACCCCAGAGATCTTCTTTGAGTCGTGTCGGAACTCGATCATCGGCATGTGAGTCTCCTTGGGAACAGGTTGAACTGCTGGCAAGGTACGCCAGAGTTAGTCGGGAGTCAACGACCACCAACTAGGCCTTCAACGCAACATGGAACGTCGTTCCCTCCCCTTCTTTTGACTCAAACCAAATACGTCCACCATGGAGCTCGAGGAGCTGTTTGACGAAGTGAAGGCCCATACCAGTACCACGCGCATCATGTTTTTGAGCATTCGTCGCTCGATAGTATGTTGTGAAGATACGTTTTTGTTCGTCGGCTGGGATTCCGATGCCCGTATCAGCAACAGAGATGATGTGCTGGTCATCTTGCAATTTATACGAGACAGTGACGACTCCACCAGAAGTTGAATACTTGAGTGCATTGCCAATAACATTTGCAAACACGCGGCGAATCTTTTCTTTATCAAAAACCAAAGGAATACGTTCGGGGAATGAAGGCTCGAAGACAACAGAGATGTCGCGCTGCTCACCAGTGAGTGAGAGTACACCCGCGACGCTACGCACAAGCGCCGCCAGGTCCACAGCTTCACGCTGAACCCTATTCTCAGCCACCGCGTTAAAACGCGACGTATCGAGGATATCGTTCACAGTCTCTGACATATAGACGACTGAGTCATGGATGCGGAAAATCATCTGGCGTGTGTGCTCATCAAGCTTGTCGCGATGTCGCAAGAGCGATTCCGTGCCCCACACGATGCCCGAAAGCGGAGAGCGGAGCTCGTGGGATGCAACAGAAAGGAACCGCGACTTGATGCGCAAAAATTCATCATTCTTTCGAGCATCATGATATCCAACAGCAAGCAGGATAACTGTAATGATGGTGAGAAGCACAGGAACAGCCGAAGCAACAACAATTGTCCGATAATACGAGTATGCTGCGATATCTATGCCGACAAGTCCTGCAACCTCACCATTCGAATCCCGGAGCGGAGCAATACCAGAAATCCATGTGCCCCATCGGTCTGATACTGGCCCCTCGATGAAAGCAACCCCCGTACCAAAGCCATCCCGTACTTCTTGTGTTGCTTCATGGTAAATATCTCCAGGAGCAGAATAATCATCCGACGAAGAATCTTCTGAATCAGCATAAAAGAAAACATCTCCTTCACGTTGACCTAAAACGTAGATGAACCGGACGTCTTGATTTGCCCGCCTGATCCTTACGAGCGTTGTTTTGAGATCCAAGTAGCTTTGCAAGGCAATGTCAGTTTTTACACCTGACACAGTACTCAGAACGTCTGGTGGAAATCCGGCGGCGATAGTTGTTGCGCGCTTGACGAGTGAATCGTGTTCGGCATTAATCGCGAGGCGGACTGTCATAAAAGTGACAAAAAATCCCGCGATGAGAATCGTGATGAGAATGGTTATGTAACTGATTCTTTTATCTTGATTCATAGTGTTACATCGCTACCGGCACGCGGATACCCAAGAGCCACAAACCACGCGCGAGCACGTTCGAGACCGCATCGGCAAGCGCCACACGGTAGGGCGAGAGCGCATCATCAACATCGATGATCTGTTCTTGCGCATACCATGAGTTGAATGCCGACGAGAGCTCGATGAGATATGTGGCCACGTGATGTGGTTCACGCTCTTGTGCAGCGCGTTGTGCAACCTCGGGAAAACGTTCAAGCATGCGTTCAACGAGACCCACGCTTTCAGGATGAACGTCGAACGATGGCGTGATGCCAGCATCTTTTGCTTTTGCGACGACTGAGCGCGAACGCACCGCTGTGTATTGGATATACGGACCCGAATCGCCTTCGAATGAAAGTGAACGCTCTTCATCGAAGATGATGTTTTTGCGAAGCGCCTGACGAAGTACTGTGTACTTGATGGCAGCGACACCAACGTCTTTTGCCACATCAGCAGTGAGTTCAGGCGCGACGCGCTCGCCCATGCGTTCTTGTACTTCGGCGATGAGCGATGAGATGAGCGATTCTCCCGTGATGACATTACCCAAACGCGACGACATCTTTCCTCCCGAGATCTGCATCATGCCGTGTGCGATGTGTGTGAAGCGTCCGTCGAGCTCCGGCTTGAGAAGTCCGAGCGCTTTGAATACCACTTGAAAGTATTGTTCCTGTTCGACAGCAGTCGTCGTTATAGATATATCAAAGTCGGGATATTCCTTTGCTTTGAGTTCGGCAAGGGCGAGTTCTTTTGCTTCATACACCGGAAGTCCTTTGCTTGTGATGAAAACACGCGTGTGGAGTCCATAATCTTCGCCGGGAAAAACAACCGCTCCTTCGCTCTCTTTGAAGATGCCCTTTTCTTTTCCTTCGTTCACGAGTTCGACACCGCGCGCAAATACTTCGCTTTCAAAATAGTAACGGTCGAACCTTGTTCCAAGGAGCGCGTACAGTTCTTCAAAAAGTTTGAGCGACGTCTTCTTCCCTGCCTCGTATAACTCCATCACTTCAGGATCTTTCTCGTAGACTTTTTTGTTGAGCGCATCAATCTCGGCCTTTGCTTGCTCATCATTCTCATATGCCTGAGCTCCGTGTGCGTACGCCTTGCCAATTGCATGAATGTCATTGATATCGACATCGAGCGCGCGGATGCCCCACAACGCCTTAGGAATGTGCAGGCCAACATCTCCTTGATAGTTGAGATGCTCCACTTTGGCGCCCGCATTCTCGATGAGTCGCGCGAGCGATTCACCAAGCGTGTTGCTCATCAAATGACCAATGTGAAAAGGTTTGAGAATGTTCGGCTGAGTGTATTCGACCAAAACAGTCTTTCCAGAAAGATCGTTTCCCTTTCCGTACTCTTCATCAATGCTCTTGAGGTTCTCAATAAAATAACCCTCGTTTAGTCTGAAGTTGATGAATCCAGGACCAGCGATATCAATCTTTACTACCGGAAGTTCATACATACCGAGCGAAGCGACAACACTCTCTGCCACCTGGCGCGGGTTCTTACCGAGCTGTTTAGCGTATGCGAGCGCAACGTTGGTCGAATAGTCGCCGTGAGCCATATCAGCCGGGCGCTCGAGCACAGGCTCTGCCCCCTCGATTCCGAGGTCGGCAAGAGCCTTTTTGAGGGCGTCGATGATCTGTTCGGCGGGTTTCATTCCTCTAGTTTACACAAATTAACGCCTTTTCTAAACGAAAAGCCCGCCCTTTGTGGGGGCGGGACCTGGATTTGAACCAGGATTTCTGAAATGTTAGTACTCGGGAAGGAGCCGGAGATCGTAAGGGGTCTGGGGTGCGATCAGTAGATCGAAGGACGACTCCATGTCACTGATCATCCCAGCAGCCTGATCATCGAAGCACATGATCGCCTCGCTCATCGCGGGGACGAAGATGCGTTCGTCTCGGCACAGTTCGACCTTGTGCCTCTCCACGAGAGCATGCAGGCCAGAAAGCATCCGCAGAGAGACCCGCTCCCCAAGATGCTTTCGAACGACACCTTGTCCCTCGATGGTCACAAAAAGACACGTTTCCCCCGTGGGCTTGAGAATCTTCTCATGACCCCAAAGACCGTCGAGTCGTGCGTAGCGAGTCTCCTTCTCGCCGGCCTCAAGAGCGTTGGGAGACAATACGGCGGTGACACCCCCCATCGTGTTGAAGAACAACTTCCGAGGATTTTCGGCAAACCATTCCTCTTGGAGCCTGGTCCGCTTCTTGTTCTCGGCTTGCCGCTCAGCCCGAAGCTTTTCAGCCTGGAGCCTCTGCTCCTCCGCCCTTCGCCGCTTCTCGTGTGCCACCTTGCGATCGTGGTAGCGATACGCCGCCCACAAGACCGGGGCGAGACCGTACCCGACCATACCGCAGATTAGCAGCAAGACCAGGGTTAAGAGCCCTTTGAGAAACGGTAATTTGAGCCCTTTGCCAATCTTGTGAACGACGTCGGAGCGGAACACCCCTTTGATCACCCTCGCTGTGGTTTTCCAGAAGAAGATGAGATAGACGACCAGCGCGACGACCGACAACATGTGAAGGAACATCTGATACCTCCTTAGAGGCTGACATTCTCAGTCGTGAGTAAGAAGTTCGGTACCGTAGTCCGTGACTCCATAGCCCAAGTAGAGAAAGGCCAAGCGGGATGCTTGACCTTTCTATTCTACCACAATATTAAGAAATAGCAATACTCTACACGAACG
>JAUPUE010000030.1 GCA_030917725.1 Patescibacteria group bacterium | reverse complement strand
CCAAGGCTGATGATCCAAAAGAAAAGGAAGCCGGGAAGAACACCATGATTTGGGGTGTTATTGCGCTCTTTGTGATGTTCTCGGTTTTCGGTCTCGTCTCGTTCCTACAGGCATCGTTTGGTATTGATGCCACCAACAACTCTGCCCCAGCTGTCCCCACGGTCACGTACCCTCTCCCTACAACATAGAGAAAGGGGACACGTCTCTCGGTGGAGAGCTGTGTGGACAAAGGCGGAGGTATTTGGTTCAATTAAGCTATTAGCATCAGCCACAGGGCAACCTGAAAGGCAGAGATTAAAATAAAATTAGGAAAAAAGTTATGAATAAAGTATCAGCAGCAGTCGTCGGAGCAAGCGCGTATCTTCTTCTTCCAGTACTCGTTTTTGCACAAAACACCGACCCAAAGCTCGGAAACCTTGAGACGCTTCTCGAAAGTATTGGTGATCTCATCAACCTCGCAACGCCTATCGTCATCGGTCTTGCGCTTCTTGCCTTCTTCTGGGGATTGGTCAAGTTCATCTTTGCATCGTCTGACGATGATAAGAAGAGTGGTAAGAGCTTCATGATTGGTGGTATCATCGCTCTCTTTGTGATGATTGCAATCGTCGGTATCGTTAAGTTCATCGCAAGCGCATTCGGCGTTGAGACTGGCGGAGACCTTCCGGTTCCTGGTGTTGAAGTAGTTGAAACAGACAACGACTAATCTCTGAGATGACGTTCGCAGAGTTCATGGCAAAGATATCGACTGTCATTGTGCAGCCGATTCTTGCCTTGGTCTTCGGCATTGCGTTCATCATCTTCATCTGGGGAGTCTTCGTCTACATCCGTGATAGCGATGATGACAAAGGAAGAGCAGAAGGACAGCGGAGCATCCTGTGGGGGCTCGTCGGTATGGTCATCATGATTTCTGCCTTTGGCATCATCAACATCATTCAGGGCACAATTGGCGTCGATCAGACTCCCGGACAGACTACGATCGAAGGACAGATCAAACCGAGCCTTGAAGGTGCGGGGATACAGTAGAGGATTCTCATTAGACAAAAGAGAACAGCCCGTCCATGCGCACTGTGCGCTGGGGCGGGCTGTTTGATTCTCCATGTAGAGCGTCGCTCACCTCGTCCTTGTTGAGGTGAAGAAGAATGAACTTCCTGCCTCACCCGCCTTCAGTTTGAAGGTGAGGCAAGTGTGTTCCCCAACTTTGCAGACTTGGGGATTTCCGGGGAAGTCTTCGCAGACGGGAGTCGGCTCGTTGTCCCGAAAGACTTCGAACCGGCCTCCCTGGACGTTGGTCCAATTGTCGTAGCTTCCCAATCCTTCAATCAGGTCGGTCCAGCAGACCTTGCGGTCTTGCCCGGGTGTCAGCATGACCGATATGGTCTCGGATTGAGGCTTTTTGGTCTCGGACGGGCTATCATTTTCCCAAGGCCACTTGATGTTGATATCGAAGCCCTTGCCGTCGGTCACCTTGATGGCGATTAGACCCAGTAGGGCCACGGCCGCTAGCATGGCTCCCCACTTGACCACCCGAAGGTAGTCGTCCTTGAGGAAGATGTTCGCAATCGCCATGATTGCGGCGATTGCGATGCCTCCGATGAAGAAAGACCGAAGGGTGTTATGTCCCACGAACATGGGGAGAAACACCGAGAATGCTACAGCGGCACATGTTCCGATCGTGAGCGAGGCAATGAAAGCCCGCCCACCTTCTTGAACATCCTCGAATCCGGCGAACCGGAGGTAGAGAATGACGGCACCTCCCAGACCCAAGATGAACCCGATCTGAAAGAAGGTGCCGAAGCCGGGGATGGTTCCGTCGCTGAGGCCGTTCAAGAACGACCCGATGAAACCGAACGCGATTCCCAGACCTACGCCGATGAGGGCGCAGACGATAAAGATCCACATGATCATCTTCGGGATCTTCTTGATGAAGAGGGCAGTTTTGCCCCCTTGCTGCTTGGCAGTGCTTGGTGCAGTGGGTGCTGCGGCTCGTCGTGCCATGATTTCACTCTCTTTCGGAGGAGATGTTCGGTTAGATTTCTTCGAGGAGACCGTCGATGAAGTCGCTGGCAGCCTTGCCGCCCGTCTCGAGGGCTTTCTTGCCCTTTTCGAACGGGGAGGCCGAGCGCATACGCTCGATGGTCTCTCGGATGATTTTGTCACCCGCCGCTTCAGGATGCTTCCGACCCTTCTGACTGGCGACTTCATCGGCTGCCAGGGCTTGCATGCCCAAGCAGACTTTGAAGGCAAAGATCAGCTGGATGTGTTCCGAGTCGAGCGTACTGAGTGGGGGAGCAGCCTTTGCGTGTTGCTGGTTGCCTCCACCTTTCTGCTGCTTCTGCTGCGGTTGTTGCTCAGGAGCAGGGGGCGCCTGCTTTGTGCGTGCGCCCAGTCCGTCGCTCAGCGCCCACAAGGGCAACTGAGTGATAAACTTCTCGTACACGTCGCGCAACTTTGGGTTGCGCCGGTAGAACACGATCACAACGCGATCATGGGCCGCTTGGTTGTCCCGGAGGAATTCCCTGCGCTTTTCTGGGTCGCTGAAGACGTACTGAGCACAGATCTCGAGGATTGTGCCCTCCACAAGGTGTTCCTGTCCAGGGCCGCTTTTCATGTCTCCAACCTCCTCCTTTGCAGCCACTGTTCCTTTGAAGAAGAGGGACTTAACAAGGTCCCACCCCGCTTCGTCGGCCACGCCCTTGGCGATGTTGCCGACGATACCTGCTGCTTTTCCCCATGCCATGATCGTTCTCCTTGTCTCGAAGGTTTACCGGGAATCGGATGATTCCCAGAGGATTTTGTTTGTTGACGCTCTATATGGAGTTGTGAAGGAGCGTCTGGTAATACTGTATCACAAGTAAGTGTAAAAGTCAAGTAAGAAAGGGGTGTATTGGGTTGTGGTTAGGCCGTGGAAAAGGTTCTGGTGGGGGACTCGGCCAAGCGCTCGTTCGCTGCCGTCGCAGCTCACTCCGCTCGGCCCTGCTCGCACGACCTCGTCTGTTGACGAGGTGCCCGCGCTCGCTTTCGAGTCCTCTCTCGCCCTAAAACAAAAGTCGCCCAGCGCTTAGCGCTGGACTCCTTTGTTTTGGTGGGCGAGAGAGGACTCGAACCTCCACGGGTTGCCCCACGTGGTCCTAAGCCACGCGCGTATACCATTCCGCCACTCGCCCCGGTATGCAAAGGGTGTCAGGAAGTCAGGATGTAATTTGAGTTACACCTCTACGCCTTACATCCTCAACATGAGGCACGGGCGGGAATCGAACCCGCGAATGACGGTTTTGCAGACCGTAGTGTTACCACTTCACCACCGTGCCATCGAACGTGTACAGACTACAATGTTTTTGCTACTTTGGGAACAACGCCGGGGTGACGGAACGGTATACGTAGAGGACTTAAAATCCTCGGGCCGAAAGGCCATGTGGGTTCGATCCCCACCCCCGGCACACCGATGGTGATTGAAATATATTCAAAAAAGCGGTAAGTTGTCTGTTGTTGGTCGTTCGTTTTCCACCCGTAGCTCAGCTGGTAGAGCAGCTCCCTCTTAAGGAGACGGTCGTAGGTTCGATCCCTACCGGGTGGACAGTTTATAGCAAGGTTTTTTAAATCTCATCAAATGAAAATCGAATCTTATCAACTAAGCGAAGATGCCCCCGACAAAAAATCTGAGCTCCTAAGAGTTGAAAAGAATAGTTTCACTGATGAGATGTTGGCAAGGGTGGTAAAACGACATGATGAGCGCGATACGGGCGATTTACCAAACTATCTCAGTGGATTGGCACATGTTGGAAGTTTTACTGATATAAAGGTTCCAGTTGTCTCCGTTGTGGACGCAGAAGGAAAGCCACATGACGTCATAGATTCTGAAACTGCCGTTTTGCTCGGGCAAACTACACTAGAAGAAACGAGGAATTTCTTGATTGATAAATTCATTAAAATCAATCCACCAGATTTCAGAGGAGAACCACAAGAATCAAAAGAGTATATTCGAAAAATTTGGAGTAAGGCCAAAGAGGAGCTAGAAACCACGAGGACCGAGGAGAGTTATTTGATTATCGACACCAGAATACGATTTGAACAAAAAGCTCGAGAAGTTGGGACTTCTGATGAGTTTAAAAAAGGCGAAGGAGAGATATATCGTGAATACGTTGCGGAACTCAACAAAATCTATTTACAAACAATCACAAAGCTTAAGGATTTTGCTGCGAGGGTAGCAGGCGAGATGGCCCAGAATCCTTTTTAAGCCTTGTTCTCGGAGGCTTCTTCTTGTGACAAAGCCTCCAGATCCAAACGATTCTTTTCGCCCACATCGAGCTTGAAGTCGAAGGTGGGGAGAACGCGGAGGTTCTCGCTGTGCTTCTTCACGTAATCGCGAAACGGCGCGCGGTTGCGCATGAGAAAAACACCAACCTCTTCTTCTTTGCTCTCGGGCAAGACGGTGAAGAAGAGATCAACACGACGCTCATCGTCCGAGAGCTGACCACGCGTGACGGTGATGAGCGACTGGCGATTCGACTCGGTGTTGATGAACTCAGCCGCAAGACGAATGAAGAGCGCTTCTTTTTGTTCGTGGTGTCTCATAGTTAGCGTGCAATGTTGCTGAATGCGACGATTTGGTCTCCTGCAGCGATCTCGATTGAGCTTTCAATCTTTGTACCAAATTCGCTGCCTTGTTCAACACTCGAAGCTTTCTGTTTACTCTGTTGGAGCTCAAGCACCTTGCCTTTGCCGATTGCTTCGCCGCGGCGGACGATGTTAACACTGTCGCCAACGTTGAGTGTTCCTTCTTCGACGCGTGCACCGATGACCTGCTTGTTGTGCGCCGCTGCGAAGAGCTTGAGAATCTTGGCGGTGCCGTGCTGTTCTTCGACCATGCGCTTTGGTCGGCGAACTGTGCGGATTGCTTCGAGCTTCTCGGTGAGCTTGTAGATGATGGAGTCGGTTTCGATGGTGACGCGTGCGCGTTCTGCAACCTCACGAACACCGTTCTCGATTTTAGTGTTGAATCCGACAATCACGGTGCGCTCGTCTCCACCCGCGCGCTTGATGTCGTTTTCTCCGATAGCACCAACATCCTTGAGAATGATTTTGAAGCTCACACGGTCATCGGAGAGCTTGCTGACCTCATGTGCAAGTGCGTCGAGGGAACCGGCCACGTCAGCTTTGAGAATGATAGGGATAATCGCCATGTCGTTGGTGTCCTCGAGTTTCTCAGGGACAGAGATTTCGCGCTTTTCTGAAAGAAGAGCGGCGCTCTCAGCATCCTTTTTTGATTCGTATGCGTGCACCGATGCACCGGCGTGGGGAAGCGCGCTCCAGCCGAGAATGGTGACGGGGCTCGAGAAGGTAGCGTTATCGACGTTTGCCCCCGATGCATCAGCTATCGCACGTACCGGCGTCCATGCGCCCGCTGTGGCCAGATAGGAGCCTTTGGCAAGAGAACCGTTCTTGATGATAAGTGTGGCTGAAATGCCTTTCTTTGGATCACGGTTGGCTTCGACAATGATGCCATCTGCAGGGAGTGATGCGTCACCAGAGAGTTCTTGGAGTTCGGCCATGAGTGCAACGAGATCGAGGAGCTCAGGAATACCGTCACCGCGCTTTGCGCTGATGGGAGCATATGAGATTGAACCACCACGTCCTTCGACGTAGATTTCGTTTTCGGCGAGGCTGTTGAGTGTCACTTCGAGGTTTGCATTTGGAAGATCGATTTTGTTGATTGCAACGATGTAGGGGATGTTCGAAGCGACGATTGCCTTGAGTGCTTCTTTTGTTTGAGCTTTGACGCCGTCTTCTGCTGATACGACGAGGATTGCAATATCTGCGAGTGATGCACCGCGTTCGCGCTGAGCCTGGAAAGCAGAGTGACCCGGGGTATCGATGAACGTGATGCGCTTTTCGGCACCTGCCTTGGTGGTGTGGACCACTTCGTACGCAGCGGTGTGTTGGGTGATGCCGCCCGCTTCGCCTGCGACAATATTGGTCTTTCGGATGAAGTCCAAAAGGCTTGATTTACCGTGGTCGACGTGTCCGAGGACGACGACGACAGGTGGTCGTTCTGTGGTGCGGGTGCTGGTCATAGCGGTCGTTGAGTGGTTTCAATATATCACTTTTTTGGGACATTGTCAGTAGATGGAACATTTTGCTTCGCACTCATCCTTTCTTGTTCCGCTGCGGAACTCGTCGCGCTCTTCAGCGACTCCTCGGCAGTCCTCGCTCCACAGAAAGGATGGACTGCTCCGCAAGAATCACATCCTTACATCTCGGCGTTCTTGCTGGTACGATACGTTTACAATGACTTCTGACGCACGAGTCTATCTCGACTACGCCGCAGGAACGCCGCTCGACCCGAGCGTGCGCGATGCGATGCGTGCATACGAAGACACGCATTTTGCGAATGCGTTCTCAGTGCACAATGCGGGTAGGGAAGCGAAGCGCATGCTCGAAGACGCTCGGTTCGGTCTTGCCGCACATCTCGGTGCTCGTTCGAGCGAATGTCACTTTGCAAGTGGTGCGACGGATGCAATGACGAAGATTCTCTACAGTGTCGTCAACGGTTTGCTTGAGAAGGGTGTTACCTATGCCGAGATGCACATCGTCATGAGTGTCATCGAGCATTCAACAGTTCGTGCATGCATCGAAGGTTTCGCGCGTCGTGGTGTTCGCATCACCAATGTCGGTGTTACTCCCGATGGTCGTATTGATATGGCGCAAATGGAGGCGGCGATTCACGAGGATACTATTCTTGTGGTCTGTATGTTGGTCAACAACGAGATTGGGACGATTCAGCCCATTCGTGACATCGGTCGCATGCTCGAAGCCCGGTTTGCGGAAACCAAGCACCGTTTCGTGCATCACCACATCGAAAAGCCATTGCTCGTGAGCGATGCGAGCCAGGCACCGCTCTTTATGTCCCTCACGCCGTCTGACCTTGGTGTGGATTTTATGGTCATCGATGCCGCCAAAATCTACGGCCCGCGAAAGATGGCGCTTTTGTATGTGAAGACCGGCACGTATTTCCAATCACTGTGCGGGATGCATGGAAAAGTTCCGAGCGAGGGGACACCCGATGTTTCTTCAGCAATCGGTCTCCGTCGCGCGTATGACATCCTCGAAGAACGACGTGAGGCAGATGTCGCTTCGTGGAACGATATCAAATCATATTTCATACAGAGGCTCACTGAACGTTTTCCTACCATGCGCATCAATGGTGATCCGGCGGTGAGCGTCCCCGGCATCCTCAATGTTTCGTTCCCTGGTGTCGAAGGAGAATTTCTCGCGACACAGCTTGATAGCCACGGTATCGCGGTATCTGCCAAGAGTGCATGCCTCTCGGGAGGAGGTGAAGGATCGTATGTTGTGAGAGCTCTCGACCCTGCCACCGCCTCTGGCGGGGCCCCGCAGAATGCGGTGGATCGTGCTAACGGCGCGCTGCGTTTCTCATTTGGACGCACTACGACACAAGAAGATATTGATTACGTTGTGAGTGCGCTTGCCGACATTGTTAAATAAATCCGAAATCCGAAGCACGAAATCCGAAGTAAATCCTAAATTCGAAATTCAAATGCTCAAAACAGATTCGTATGGGTTTGGGATTTTTGATTTAGTGTTTTAGATTTGTTTCGGATTTCGTGCTTCGTGCTTAGGATTTAGTCTATCTTTCATTCGAACGATTTACCCCGTATAATCTTTGTATATGGATATCGAACGCCTCAACCAAACACAGGTGATTTTACTCACGCTCCTCATTTCGTTCGTTACTTCGATTGCTACGGGTATTGCGACAGTGTCTCTTATGGAAAAAGCACCGACCGATGTTACACGCATCATCAGTCGCATCGTCGAGAAGCCTATCGAGACGGTCGTTCAAGGCGAAAGGGAAGTGATTACCCAAGAGCATACTGTTGTTGTAAGCGAGAGCGAGAGCATCGCTCGGGCAATCACAAAACTCTCTCCATCACTTGTGCGCCTCTACACTGTCTCAGGAAAAGATAAGCTCGAGTTTGCTGGTATGGGATTAATTGTTTCTGCGGACGGCATCATCGTTGCGGACAGTCGCATCGTCGACAAGAACGAGAAGTACGTTGCTCGACTTTCAAACGGTGCAGAGATCGAGGCTAAGCCTTCTGATACCGCCACCGAAGAAGGATTCTTCCGCCTCCAAGCAACTTCAACCGCGCCAGTTCCAATTCTTACTCCTGCATCTTTTGAACCTTTTAGTGATCTCGTACTCGGTCAGACTGTCATAGCGATCGGAGGTGATGTATCGACCCGAGTCGCTCCTGGTGTCATTGCCGAGCTCCTTCCGGGAGCTCCCAACGATGCGTCACGGATCCGAACCAGCATCGATGCGGCAGGCCTTTCGCTCGGCTCACCCCTCATCACCCTCGATGGGTTGGTGGTAGGGATGCCTGAGGAAGCGGGAAGCCAGGTCTTCCTGTCGTTGCTTGAGCAGGGGACGGAGTAGTGTGTAGCTTCGTTAGCTTGTAGGGATTTCCTAACGAAGCTACAAGCTCATGAAGCTAAAGGAAATAAGGCTGTTTTATTGACATATCCTATAAAAGAGTGCTAATATTGGCTTATTAAACCGTTATGCCTCCTCCTTTCAAAAACTTCACAACCAAGGCGAAAGAAGCCATCAAAAAGGCCCACGAGCTGGCCCTTGAGCGTGGCCAGAGTCACGTGAACGTACTCCACCTCCTTACGGCGCTTATTTTGCAAGAAGAGAGCATGGTGACGTCGATTCTCGACAAGCTCGAGATTGATACCATCGCCCTCACCGACGCATTTGTTGAAGGTATCGATATGCCTGATGGTGGTGCAACCGTTTCGCCGAGCTATCAGATGTATCTCACACCCGAGCTCGCCAAAGTGCTCGAATATTCGACGCACGTTGCTTCGATGCTCTCGGATCAGTTTGTATCGACGGAACACCTTTTCGTAGCTGCACTCGATGCGCCGGGAGAATCGCGCGACATTCTCTCACAGTTTCGCATCGAGAAAGATCATGTCCTCGAAGTATTGCGCGAGCTTCGCGAGCGCGCCGGCCAAGAACCTCAAGCACAAGGCAACAAGAAACCGCGCGCCATTGCTCGCTATACGCGCAGCCTGACCTTGATGGCAAAGGAGAACAAACTCGATCCGGTCATCGGTCGTGACAACGAAATCAATCGCATCATCCAAATTCTTTCACGTCGTACCAAGAACAACCCGATTCTCATCGGTGAAGCTGGTGTCGGTAAGACCGCAGTCGTCGAAGGTCTCGCACAACGCATCGCTTCGGGTGACATTCCTGATTCACTTAAGGGCAAAGACCTTGTTTCACTTGATCTTGGTTCGCTCATCGCCGGTACCAAGTACCGTGGTGAATTCGAAGAGCGCCTCAAGTCTATTGTCAAAGAAGTCGAGAAGTCGAACGGCAATATCATTTTGTTCATCGACGAGATTCACACCATCGTCGGTGCAGGTGCTGCAGAAGGTGCAATGGATGCATCAAACATGCTCAAGCCCGCGCTCGCTCGCGGCGAGCTTCGTGCAATTGGTGCAACAACGCTCAAAGAATACCAGCGCCACATCGAAAAGGATCCTGCGCTCACGCGCCGCTTCCAACCTGTGTATATCAACGAACCATCGATTGATGATGCAATCGCGATTCTTCGCGGTCTCAAAGAAAAATACGAACTCTTCCACGGCGTAAAAATCACCGACGATGCGATCATCGCTGCAGTGAATCTTTCGAGCCGTTACATCAGCGATCGATTCCTCCCTGACAAGGGTGTTGACCTCATTGACGAAGCATCATCGGCGCTCCGCATCTCACTTGAGAACAAGCCACCAATCCTCGAAGAGACGCACCGCAAAATCATGGTCCGCGAGATTGAAAAAGAAGCACTCAAGAGTGAAGCCGCAGGTGATGGCGAGAAATCAGCCAAGGCAAAGATGCGCGTAAAGAATCTCGACAAAGAAGTCGCTGATCTCAAAGAGACCATCGCTGAAATCGAGCTCAAGTGGCAGAACGAAAAGGAAACCATCACCGAGATTAAAGACGTCAAGAAACAGCTCGAACAATCACGTTTGGAAGCTGAAGCTGCCGAAGCAACGGCCGACCTCGCGCGTGCCGCGGAGATTCGCTATGGACAGATTCCAGCGCTCGAACGCGATCTTGAAACAAAGACTGCGCGTCTTAAGCGTCTCCAAAAATCTCGTCGCATTCTCAAAGAAGAAGTGACCGAGCAAGATATTGCCGAAATCGTTGCTCGCTGGACGGGTATCCCTGTTGCTCGCATGCTCGAAGGCGAAGCCGAGAAGCTCTCACGTATGGAAGAGGTTCTCAAACAGCGCGTCGTCGGACAAGACGAAGCGGTCGAGAAGGTCAGCAACGCGGTCAAACGATCGCGCGCAGGTATCTCGGATCCGAACCGTCCGATTGGTTCGTTCATCTTCTTGGGTTCAACCGGTGTCGGTAAGACAGAGCTCGCAAAGACACTCGCGCAATTTATGTTTGATGACGACAAGGCGCTCATCCGCGTCGACATGTCCGAATACATGGAGAAGCACTCTGTTTCGAAAGTCATCGGCGCGCCTCCAGGTTATGTTGGTCACGAAGAAGGCGGCGCACTCACCGAGCTTGTTCGTCACCGTCCATACTCGGTCATCCTCTTCGACGAAATCGAGAAGGCACATCCCGAAGTCTTCAACGTCCTTCTCCAAGTCTTGGATGATGGTCGTCTCACCGATGCCAAGGGTCGCATCGTGAACTTCAAGAACACGATTATCGTTATGACATCGAACGTTGGTGCGGAATACATCGATCGTATCCACGGCATCGGCTTTGGTACGAGCGACGCAACCGAGCAGTCGCATGTGAACGTTCGCGACAAGGTGATGGAGGCACTCAAAGATCAGTTCCGTCCCGAATTCCTTAACCGTCTCGATGAGATCATCTTCTTCAACATCCTTCCTGCCGAAGCAATCAAGTCGATTGTCGGCATCCAGCTCGAGAGCGTCAAAAAGCGTCTCGCTGACAAGGAGATCACGCTCGAAGTCTCGGATGCAGCGGTCGACTATCTCGCAAAGACCGGCTTCAACCCAACATACGGTGCTCGCCCGCTCAAGCGTCTCATTCAAGACAAGATTCTCACCAAGGTCGCACAGCTTATGGTGTCGAAGGGTATCCTCGAAGGCGGTGTTGTTTCAATCGATGCCAAGACCGATGCAGAAGGCAAGGAAGATGTCGTCTTCACGCTCACTAAGAAAGGGAAGTCGGCTCGCATGTCGACTACCTCGAAGAAGTCAGAGAAGGTTGCGGTATAGCTTTGCGTTAGCGTCCAGTCTCGTGTATTTTATCCCTGTCGTTTGTGCGCTCTCTTCGGAGAGTCAACACAGACGATATTGCGTCGGTACTCAAGCGGTCAACGAGGGCAGACTGTAAATCTGCTGGCTTCGGCCTACGGAGGTTCGAATCCTCCCCGGCGCACAACAAACAAATGAGCCCGACGCATGTCGTCGGGTGATTTTGTTTGTCGCGATCAGGGAGAATGAGAAAGCGAGCCCGAGGATCCATCCAGCAGGATGGATTGGGCGAGTAGGGCCGAGCGGAGTGAGGAGCGACGGCGACGAACGAGCGCTTGGCCGAATCCTCCCTCTTCTTGACTCAAAAGCATTCGAGGCGTATCACTATCGCTAGATTGTTTTTCAGAGGACACCCGACGTTACGTCCTGAGCCATTCCGGTTCGGGGCATGACGGACGCGTGTCCAAAGGGGTGTTTTGATGCCACAGCAAAAGTGGGAGTGCGAGAAGTGCAAGAAGACTGGAAGCGTGGAGTACGAGAAGGGGGCTGACGTCATGACCGTGGTGCACCAACTCGGGGACGACCATCAGCTGGTTTCTCCGAAGTGCGACCAGCCGACTGGGATGCTCCGCATCGTTCGCGAGTCCAAGAACTGATCAGGGTCATTGCAGCCTTAGCTGCCGTTGAAGCTGTGCTTCCTCGGCAGCTTCTTCGTTTGCCTTTTTGCTAAAATATGCTAATCTACCGCCATGTCTCAAGACGCCCTCATCAAACTCAAATCTAGCAAGTCCGACCACGTCTATTACAGCCGTCGGAACAAGAAAAGCGACGGAGCCAAGAACAAGGAGCGCATGGAGCTCAAAAAGTTCGATCCGACGCTTCGTCAGCGCGTGATGTACAAGCAGGTGAAGAAATAGCTTGTAGCTTCGTTGGCTTGTAGGAAAAAGAGTGGCGAGAGCCACTCTTTTGCTGTAAGTTGTTAGCTGTAAGCAGTCAGTTCAGGGTCCATGGTTCAATGGTAGAACTCCGGTCTCCAAAACCGGCGACCTAGGTTCGATTCCTAGTGGGCCCGCCTTCGTCTCGCCAAAGCCCCTTTGGGGCGGCGGCGGACTTCTTCGCTCGACTTCGGCGCGGCAAAGCCCGCAAAAAGGTTTACAATAATGAGCATGTCCACGCGCTACCGCCTTATCATCCCGTTCCTCATTTTGCTCGGCGCAACGATCGGTTTGTGGCTTTTTTCTCACGAACCGCGGTTCGTACCGCTCAAGGTAGGGGACGAGCAGTTCTCTGTTGAGGTTGTGGATACGCCATCAAGTCGCGAGCAGGGCTTGGGCAGTCGCGAACTCCTCGCCACATCGACAGGGATGCTCTTCGTTTTCCCGGAATCGGGCATTTACTCGTTTTGGATGGAGAACATGGCCTTTCCAATCGACATCGCGTGGATAAACAGCGACTGGTGCGTTGTGAATGTCGCCAACCGAGTCTCTCCGGATACCTATCCCGACTTCTTCACTCCTTCCGAAGAGGCACTCTTTGTTCTCGAAGTGAATGCCGGCGTTTTGGCCTCAAAAAACATCG
>JAUPUE010000021.1 GCA_030917725.1 Patescibacteria group bacterium | reverse complement strand
CGATGCGGGTGAAGAAATAGAAAGCACCGACGATGAGAACGATGATGACCACAATGATACCGACAATCGGGCCTTGAGATGGTGTTTGTGTCTGAACTGGATCCATAGAAGAGATTATTAGCGGCTGCTAGTTATTAGTATTCCAATCGTCCATTGGTTCTTTCTTTGCATCATCACTGCGCTCTCCCTTGATTGCCTGAACAGCTTCACCAAGGTGTGTCCATGCTGATTTGATTTCTGTTTTTACTGCACCGAATGCATCGCGGAATCCTGAGAATCGTTCATCGGTCTTTGTCTCATCTGCGGTGATGGAGTCAATGTCTACGTCAATCTCGCTCAAGAGTTTTGTTGCATCAGCAATGTCGGTGCGCGCCTCGTCGAGATATGTGCGGGCATCGGTGAGTGTTGTGTCGGTCTCGTCTTCAATCTTCTCGATGCGTGCCTCGATGCGGTCAGCAATATTTTCGAGACGAGCGATTGCCCATTCGAAACGCTTCGTCATCATCTCAATCATGCCTCCGATGCGCTGCTTCTTGAATTCATCGAAACGCACTTTCATACCCTCGCGACGCTCCTCCGAATTTTCTTTGAAGAGCTCTCTTCGTTCGGTTGCATTTTCTTGCATCATCTCTTGACGCTCTGTTTTATTTTCAATCATCATCTCGCGACGTTCCTCCATGCGTTCCTTCCATGGTTTGTCATCTGTTGATGTTGAATCTTCTGCACGCGCGACGCTCGTGGTGACGAGTGCTGCGAACACGAAGAATGAAAGCAAAAGTGTTTTGTGTTTCATATGTTCGTTTAGGTTGCTATGAGTCAATTATACAGAGAGCAATTGGCAATTAGCAATTAGGTTTCGTGTTATAACAAATGCCCCCAATTTGGGGGCATTTGTCTTTTAATTATCTGTTGCAGATTACTACTTGCTGAACTTTTCTTTGTAGAGCGCGATACCTTCGGTGATTGCTTTCTTTGCTGCAGCGAGATCGCTGAATCCTGTCACTTCGACTACTTTGTTCTGAATCTTCTTGTAGGTTGAGTAGAAGTGTTCGATTTCTTTGAGCGTGTGTGGATTGATGTCGCCCAAATCTTTTACATCATCCCAGCGCGGGTCATCGACGGGGACCGAAATGATTTTGTCGTCACCTTCACCGCTGTCGATCATGTTCATGATCGCGACAGGGCGGACCGAGACGAGGATACCCGGAAGGAGTGGGTACGTTGTGAGGACGATGACGTCGAGCGGGTCATTGTCGTGCCAGTATGAGCGAGGAACGAATCCGTAATCAAACGGAAAGTCTTGTGCGGTGTGTGCAACGCGGTCGAGCGCGATGAGCCCGGTTGCTTTGTCGACCTCGTACTTGTTCTTTGATCCCTTGTTAATCTCGATGATTACGTTGACTGCGTCGGGGACGTTCTCGCCCGGTGAAACATCGTGCCAGAGGTTCATAGATGATTGGTGATTAGTCAAATAAGACTTTATCTAGATTTTATCTCTCTTATGCTAGGGCGTCACTACGCCTTTTCTTCAGGTGTCTCTGTTTCGGCCTCAGAAACAGGTGCTTCAACTGTTTCACCGGATGCTGCGGCTTCCTCGTTGTGTGAAACAGCTTGGTCGATGGCATCAGAGACCGCCTCAGACTTTGCTTCGCTTGCTTCGGCTGTTTCAGCAGGAGTTGCGACAGGAGCTTCGGGTGCTGCTGCTTCGCTACCATCAGCGTTTGTTCCTGTTGAACGGATGTCGATGCGCCAGCCGGTGAGCTTTGCTGCGAGACGGACGTTCTGCCCACCGCGACCGATTGCGAGTGACTGCTGATCGTCGGTGACGGTGACGACTGCCTGATGTGCTTCTTCGTCAGTAATTTCGACAGAGATTGTCTTGGCAGGGGAGAGTGCGTCTTCGATGAAGTGTGCAGGATTTTCTGACCATTCGATGACGTCGATTTTTTCACCACCGAGTTGACCCATCACTGTTGAGACGCGGACACCGCGCTGACCAACGAGTGCTCCGACAGGATCGATGTGTGAATCTTTTGCAGCGACTGCAATCTTCGAGCGTGAACCCGGTTCGCGTGCGATTGCCTTAATTTCGACGGCACCTTGTGCGACTTCTGGCGATTCTGATTCGAACAAACGAACCAAGAAGTTTGGATGTGAACGTGAGAGACGAAGGAAGACTCCACGAGGAGATTCTTCGACGCGGAAGAGGTACGCGCGGATGCGTTCGCCTGCGCGATAGCGCTCGCCAGGAATTTGTTCGTCGTATGCGAGCAGTCCGGTTGCACGACCAAGGTCGATGAAGATGTTTCCACGCTCGATGCGTTGAACGGTACCAGAAACAATCTCACCTTCGCGCGCGCCGAATTCTTTGGACAAGTGTTCCTTCTCAGCCTCGCGAATTTTTTGGATGATGACTTGCTTTGCGGTCTGTGCGGCAATGCGACCAAAGTCGTCGCGCGCTTCGAGTGGGAATGCAATCTCGTCACCAACAACAACGCCGCGCTTCATCTTGCGCGCGTCTTCGAGGAGGATGTGCTTCTCGGTGTTGAAGAGCGGAAGTTTTTCTTCTTCGGTTCCGTCTGCTGCGATTGTTGGTTCTTCGTAATCATCTTCCTCCCCTTCTTCCTTGAAGCGTACATTCGTCTCATCGACGGCAATCTTCACTTGTTCGAACTCGGCAGTGCCGGTGTTCATATCAAAACGGACGCGAACAACTTGATCGCGTTTTCCGTATTCTTTCTTGTATGCGGTCGCGAGCGCTTGTTCGATCGCGTCGTACATCTTTTCTTTGGAGACGCCGCGCTCGTTCTCGAACTCTGCGAGGACCGTCGAAAGGGTCTTCAGATCGAATGGCATGATGGTATGCGTTAGGCCTATAAACAGAATCGCTGCCTTCCGTCTCGGATAAGCAGCAATCACAGCAAGACCGTATTGAGTAACGAGAGCATCATACACCACATCTGCGATGTTATCAACAGTGGGGGAAGCCCCGTCTCTATATATTGAGTATTATATCGGTAACGGGTCTCTCTGCTCGTACTCTTATCATTCTCACACCATATATAATGGAATCACCACTCATTAATGACATGCGTTCGCCGATGCAACCTGCTCCATCGATGCCTGCCGTTGAGACTCACAAACAGCGAAATGGGATCATCATGGTAGTCGTTTTTATACTCATTCTCCTTGCACTTGCCTTTTGGTTCGCAGATATGAAGCCGTCTGTCCGCTATGACGATGCGGGTAATATGATTACTGATGCAGCGCCTGGTGTGGTTGTGGCCGGTTTCCCGACTGAACTCCTCCGTGAGTCTGGTGTGATAATCGAAGGTAGCTATTCGATTGCATATGAGACAGAGGGTAAGGAAATGCCCTATGCCCGCTATACTTCAGCCGAGTCATATGCGCAGAATGTCAGGTTATTTAGGGCTCTTCTTCAAGAAACAGGCTGGACCATCTTGAGAGACGGCTCAGTTGATGAGGTTCCGGTGACGAACTTCTACGCTTCCAAAGACGCGGCAGAAGCCAATATCATGTTGACGCAGAACGGGAACGGCTCGGTTACGGTCCAAATCTCGTACATAACGACCAAATAGCCATATGAAACAACCCTTTTCAATGAAAACCATCGTACGGAACAGCGCTTTCGGCCTCGTCGCACTTCTCGCGCTTGTTTGGGTATCAGCTCCTACGCCTGCGAACGCGCTTGCAACGTGCTCGACGGTCCCTAAGCCAATAATGACTATCGCCATTTCGGGCTATGGGACCTTCTCTAATTCAGCAAGCAATCTCGATGCTGTGGGTTCTATAACCGTCCCGTACGGAACATCGCTTTCGGCGACATTCTCGAACAGATCGATCGCTGCCGACACCTACACCCTCATCGACTCATGGCCCGGAGGGAGCCAGACGTGGAATCATATGAATCCCGGGTCGCGCACTCATGCGACGGGCGCTTTGACGGCGAACACCTACTTCAATATTTATGTTAGCACTGCCTGTTCGCCGGACCCGTTTCCCGGCCCACAAAGCGGTCCGGAAGGATCGGTCCGCGTGAACGTAATTGTTCAAGCTGCACCAGCTCCCACAGCAACACTCACTGCGTCACCAAACCCAGTGAACTCGGGGAGCCCAACCACACTCACGTGGACATCAACGAATGCAACATCATGTACAGCAACAGGTGGTGCAGGATTCTCAACGGGTAGCGCGACTGGAGGGAGCGATGCGTCGAGCAATCTCACATCGCAGACAACATTCTCGATGTCGTGTACTGGCGCAGGAGGCTCGGTGACAAAGAGTGTTGTGGTCAGCGTCAACGCAGCACCGACGGCGCCAACGTGTTCTGTTAATCCATTGTCTGCAGCTACTGGAGCAACCGTGAGAGCAACGGCGTCGGGTGGAACGAGTGGTTCATATACATGGAGCACCGGCGGAGGAACAGCGTGTGCTGCGGGAACAACGTGTGACACGAGCTATTCAACAACCGGATCAAAAACAATTACGGTGACGCGAAACGGTCTTTCGGGTACGTGTCCCGTTACGATAACCAACACCGCCGTGAACGGTATGTGTGGTTCTGCTGAAGGCGGAACATTCGCAACAGCTCCAACCACAAATCTGTGTTCTCAAGGAGGTTCGACTTCGGTTGCGGGTGGCGTTACATCGTGGACATGGTCGTGTGTGGGAGTAAATGGTGGAACGACCGCAAGTTGTGATGCAGCGGTAACCGCCTCTCCCGTCACATGTAGTGGACCATCAGCGGGACAAACGGGAGTGAGTTACACATTCACCGGAACCGGCGCTTCCTCGTACACATGGGCAATCTCTCCCACGTCAGGCGTCTCGGCACCGACATCGGGTTCGGGAAGCTCGATTACAAAATCTTTCTCTACGGCAGGATCGCGAACAATAACGTTTACGAGTGGTTCAAACAGCGACCAGTGTACGATCGATATCACAACAACGCCCCCGTCTTTGTACTTTGACCTCTCGACGTCTCCTACGCTCATTAATGTGGGTCAGACGGCGACACTTTCGTGGACATCTGCTGCGGCCGATCGCATCGATAACCTCGGCTCGTCGCCTGCAGACGAAGCATGGGTAAGTGGAGCTGAAATGACAGACGCTGGCACAACAAGCGTTTCTCCACTTGTTCGAACGACATACAGCGCTCGTGGAGTGAAGTACAGTCCTGTCTCACAAGCAAGCGATACGGCTGTCATCCAGGTTCGTCCACAATGTCTTCCTGCAGGACAGACGGTCGAAGTAGGTCAGACGGCGACGCTTACTGCCGCCGGTGGTAATGGTACCTATGCGTGGACCGCAACGGGCGGAAGCACGGCATCGGGAACTGGTAGCTCGTTGAGCACATCATATGCAACAGAGGGCACAAAAACTGTGTCGCTTGTGAGTGATGGTTTGACCACCACTTGTACGGTGACGGTTGCTCCTCCAGCATCGACTGGCACCGTTGTCGTCAACTCGGTGAATGCACAGGGTGAGCCATTCCTCAGCACGTGGACACTCAGTGGTCTTAATGGATCACAGACTCCTGGCAGCCCAACGGCAAGTGTTACCTACACGGATCAGCCTGCGGGACTCTATAACCTCACTGCAGCTTCGGTTGAAGGATACACATCAGCAATTGGGCCTGGTGCGGGTCAAAATCTTGAGGCGGGTGAAACGATTACCTACACGATTACCTACACAGACGTTCCTATCAACGAAGAAGCGTGGGTTGATTTGAGGGCAAATCCAACCTCGGTAGATTCGGGCCAAGCTTCAACGCTTTCATGGACATCTTACGGCATCGAATCGAGGACATGTGTGGCAACAGGTGATTGGGCAGGATCAAAAGACGATGAAGGTAGCGAGAGCACAGGCGCACTCACAGAAGCTACGAGCTACACGATTACGTGTGATGCAACACAGGTAAGCAAAGGAGATCCTGCTACAGTGAGCGACACAGTGACCGTTCTTATTGGTGCTGGTGACGATGATGATGGTGACCCACAATGTTCTGATGGAATCGACAACGACGGCGACAACCTCGTCGATTTTGGAGAAGAGCCTATCGAAGAGTGTGAAGACACAGAGGACAATCTCGAAGCAGCTCTCCCGCCTCCACCTGGAGATGACGACGACGATGTCATCATCGGCGCCTGTGGTGATGGTTTTGACAACGACGGCGATGGAACCATCGATGAAGCAGACAGTGGATGTGATAGCGGTGATAACACCGAGCAGAGCGAGCCTGACATTCGGGAGATCTAGCTCACAGCCAACAACTAACGGCTTACAGCAGACACAGAAGGCCTCCGATTATCGGGGGCTTTTTGTTTGTCTTTTTGTAGACGATTTGGGCTGTAGGTTGTAGGCTGTTGGCTGTAAGCATCTATCTCTATGAAATTGTTCATCCGCCTTGTCATCCTGTGCATTTTCGCCTTCAGCATCGTCTTTGCCATCGGCAGGCTTGGCGATCATCAGATATCGGAACTTCCGGTGCTCCGTAATGTTATAGAAAAGCCTGTCGAACCATTTACGTTTGTGATGGTGGGGGATGTGATGCTCGGTCGTACGGTACGCAATCGCATGCGTGCAAGCGGAAACAATCTTCCTTTTGTGAATGTTGGTCCAATCTTTACTGATGCGGATGCTGTTGTTGTAAATCTCGAAGGACCAATCACCACGCTCGACGCGCCCGATGAGCGCGTCTCGCCAGAACAACCATATTCGATGCGATTCGCGTTTGACCCTGTTGTTGCAGAGGTGCTTCGTGATGCTGGAGTGACGCATGTGTCGCTCGCCAATAATCATGCGTGGGACCAAGGAGTACAAGGATACAAGGATACGAGGATACAATTAGAACAGAATAGGGTTGAATATTTTGGTTTCAATGATGTTGCACACCTTCGTCCGGAAGGACAAAACATCACACTCATCGGCCTCGATGCGACTATGGCGCCACTCGATATTATTGAGACCTCTCGTGAGATCGAAAGTTTTGGGACGAGCACGCACATTGTTGTGATGATGCATTGGGGTGACGAATATCAGCCGGTCCACAACGCGTTTCAAGAGACGATTGCACATGCGCTCATCGATGCTGGTGTTGATGCAGTCATTGGCAGTCATCCACACGTCATCCAAGATATCGAAGTCTACAATGGCGCGCCGATTTTCTATTCGCTCGGCAATTTTATATTTGATCAATATTGGAATGCCGACGTTCGAAGCGGGCTCGCGCTCCGCATCACACACGATGAGACAGGGGAGCGATACCAACTCGTCCCAATCGACGGCAACCACGCTCAGCCCAAGCTTATGGAAGAACCCGCACGCCAAGCGCTTCTCGACGCGCTTGCAGCTCGCAGCCAGCCTGACCTTGCAGAAAGCATCAAGGCAGGTCTCTTGGTTATTTGACGAAAACCCCTATTTCGCGTATTCTCACTAGTGCAAAACCAGAGAAAGCGGGGAGCCGAAAGGCCTTAATCATCAAAACCCTGCCGAGGTCGAACTTCCTGTTTTGCCCATTCGCTAGTGCGAATGGACTTACAACTAACAACCAACGACCAACAACAGATATAAACGAGCAACGCATCCCGTTGTCAGTTGTCTGTTGTAGGTTGTAGGTCAATCACCATGGCTCTTACACGAGAGAAAAAGGGAGTGATTCTCACGAACTTCAAGGATATCCTTTCGCGCGTTTCGACGGCAGTTTTTGTTACTTTCAAGGGCCTTTCGGTCGGTGAAGCAACGGAGCTCCGCAAAGCGCTCAAGAAAGAAGGTATCGCATACAAGGTCGCAAAGAAGACACTCCTCGGCAAAGCGCTCGAGGGTTCTGCATTCGAAGGAACTGTTCCGGCACTCGAAGGGGAAATCGCATTTGCGTACCCTGAGAACGCCGATGACAGCGACGTCACTGCAGCAGCTCGCGGTGTGTACGCATTCGAAAAGAAGCTCGAAGGCAAGCTCGGCATCGTCGGCGGCATCTTCAACAAGATGTTCAAAGACAAGTCAGGCATGCTCGAGATCGCAACCATTCCGTCACAGCACACGCTCCGCGGTATGTTTGTAAATGTCATCAACGCTCCTATTCAAGGATTCGTTGTGGCACTCAGCGCGATTGCAGGCAAGAAGACAGAATAATTCATTACATTAATCTCAAACTATTATGGAAGAGAACGCAGTTGTAGAGGTACCGGCACAGTTTAAGGACCTCGTCGAGAAAATCGAGAAGATGAGCGTCATCGAGCTCAACGAGCTCGTGAAGGTGCTCGAAAAGAAATTCGGCGTATCAGCAGTCGCAGCGGCAGCAGCTCCAGCAGCTGGTGGTGCAGCAGCAGATGAGAAGAGCGATTTCACAATCGAACTCACATCAGCCGGCGACAATAAGATCGCTGTCATCAAGGCGGTGAAGGACATCGCAGGTCTCGGCCTCAAGGAGGCAAAGGACCTCGTCGATGGTGCTCCTGGTGTCATCAAGGAGGGAGTCAAGAAAGAAGAGGCAGAAGAGATGAAGAAGAAGTTGGAAGAAGCTGGAGCAAAAGTTACGCTCAAATAAACCACTTTGGTTTTCAAAAACACTCTCGAAAACGAGGGTGTTTTTGTTTATGACAATAGGAAAGGGCCCGGCAGAAATGCACCGGGCCCTCGCCCCTTAACAGGGGTACTTCACGTCAACCGATCTTCTTCAGGTGATGGTCGTCCAGCCGTGGTTCTGCGCCTTGGTGGTGGCGGCCGTCTTGTCGTATCGGGTGTTGACCTGGTACAGGCGACCACCGAGCCTGGTGGTGTCGTTCTGCGCCGTCACGATGTTGTCGGGCATCTGCGTACTCATCGCGCGGGACATTGCCACGACGGCGTAGACGTCGCCTTCGGTCTTCACGATCAGCACGCGCCGGAGAGTCGCCGAGCTCTTCTCGTTGTCGGCGAACTGCGCCGTGGTCTTCGGGAGGGTATCGCCCTTGACCAGGAAGATCGCCAGCTCCAGGTTGTTGGGAACGACCTGCTTTGCCAGGAGCGCGCCGTCGGGGTTCTGCTTGAGCTCGAGGACGGCGAACTGCACGTTCGGAGCGGCGATGATGGGAGCGGTTGCGACGGCCAGAACGGCGAATACGGCAGCCACCACCAACAAGCGAACCCGCGTCTTCATAGCTTTTCTCCGGTAGTGTCCGACGCTTTTGTGAGCGACGAACGGTTGGCCTCGACAGGCTATGACAGCACCTTCAGGGACGTCCCGAAGGAAAAAGTAAAATCGGTTGGTGATAAAAAGAGCGGGGAAGAGCGGCGGGGTCTATCGGTGTCTTCGGGTACTGGACTCGATGCTACACCGCCCCGACGGAGAGTCAATGGGCCAAATCCCCATATCTTTTTCGGGAACGAAAAAACACCAGCCGGTACCTCTCGTGATGTACTGCGTACTGATGTTGGGGTGGTCTCCCCGGGGCCCATTGGGCCCCGGGGGACGAGGGTCTGCGGGCTAGAAGCCCTGGCGCCCGTCCGGAAGGAAGGGTCGAACGTACCGTCGTGCAGGTTCCTGCGGCGCTCCGGTGCTCAGTGCACCGACCTTGGTGGTCGGCGGCACGGACGTTGCCTCCGTGCTGGTGGGCAAGTGCTGCGGTGGCGTTTTCATGCGGTTTCACCTTTCTCTGGCTTGAAGCTGTGGATAGATAAGGAACTTTTTCCTTATCTGGGAACATTCGGCCGCTCAGTGCGACCACGGCTGAGGATACTACCTATCTAGGCCGTAATCGTCAAGCGTTCTTTTTTTGGGAACGAAAAAAGCACCGCGTTGTGACTTCTCGTGAAATCTACTAACTGGTGCTTGTGTGGATCCCGGAAGGGAGGTGGTCCATCGACCACCTCCCTTCCGGTAGCCGCGGCCGATGGACCGCATGCTGCGTACTACGGGGCTCGGCGCCACCTCGGAAGGAATTTCCTGAGGGATGACTGGGTGGCGCCGCGGCCGTGGGCTACTGCTCGTGGCCGCCGCTGGAGTTGCCGGCGCCGCCGTCGGGCTGGGTGCCGCTGCCGTCCTGGGTGGGCTGGTGCTGGCCGTCCTGCTGGGCGTTGCCATCCTTGTCCAATACCTTGTTCTGGTGGCTCTGCGGGTCCATAGGTGTGCTCTCCGTTGCGGGTCGCTCTTTAAGCGACTGTTTGTGGGCCATCCTCGTGAGGATGGGTACTGCGTCGGCAACACGGTCGCCGACTTCTGGGGAGTATCATAGCACCATGATTTTTATTGTCAAGCCCCTCCCAACGAAGTCAAAGATTGCATGATTTGTATCTCAAAGCGGTTAGCTGTAGGCTGTTAGTGATTATTTCTATGGATCGAATCGCAAAACTCTTTGGGGGGATGTCATTTGTACGCGTTGCGCGTCTCTTTTTGCTTCACCCTGGTGTTGTGTACGATTCGCGAACACTTCGCGAGAAGGCACATCTCGATCCTGCGGACGTTCGTGTCATCGTCAACGATCTCGCTGGTGCATCGGTCATCAAAAAGCGCGGCACTAAGTGGGCACTCAATGATGCATGTGCATTTCTCAAACCACTTCACGATCTTCTCATCGGTCAATTGCTCGCTGACATCAATCTTGCAAAGCGTGTCGAGCGTTGTGGCACGGTAAAGCTTCTCATTGCATCCGGTGTCTTTCTTGATGAAAGTGAATCTCGCACCGACCTCCTTTTGGTTGCAGAACGCGTCAATCCAAAGATGCTCCAAAAGATTGTTGCCGCTTTGGAAGCTGATGTGGGCAGTGAAGTCCGCTATGTTGTCTTTACCCCGGCCGAGTTCGCCTACCGTATGGGCGTTAACGACAAGCTCATTCGCGATATCCTCGACTACCCCCACGTGAAGATCATCAATAAGGTCCTGCCCCAGTAGCAATTCTCAATAGCAATTGGCAATAATGAGTGAAATCAAGGCCTGTAGGGGCCTTTTATCATTGATAATTGCTATTGAGAATTGTCTCGATGTCCACAGGCCCTTGTCAGACCACGCGTTTCTTGGTGCTACACTTTAAAAGGACGAAATTATAAGGGTTAAGCGCTTGGTCGGCGTTTGCTCGCAAATATTAGAATTAGTTGTTACAC
>JAUPUE010000007.1 GCA_030917725.1 Patescibacteria group bacterium | reverse complement strand
CGTCACCGCAGTTCTTGATGCAAAGCTCGAATCAATCGAAGGCGACGCATTTGTGAGCGGCCTCACGTATTTAAACAAAGAAGGAGAGAAGGTGTCGCTTCCTGTTACTGGCATCTTCGTCGAGATTGGATTGATCCCGACTACCGACTTTGCAAAAGATGTTGTCGAACGAAACGAAATTGGTCAGATTGTTATTGACCCATGGACCCAAGCAACGAGCGTTCCTGGCATCTGGGCAGCGGGGGATTGTACCAACGTTCGTTACCATCAAAACAACATCGCCTCAGGCGACGGCGTCCGCGCGCTCGAGGATCTCTACATGCATCTTAAGACGAGAGCGTAGTCCTTCCAATTCCACCACTTGAGGGCTTCGGCATCATGTGTGGTGTGTGAGGCATAGTAGACCGCACAGCGCATGACATAGAGCATGCAGCGGTCTACTTTGGCGTTCTGGATACGACAGAGTTTGTCGTAGAGCTTCTGAGGGTCTTTGTCTTTGAGATCAGCTATCTTACGGATGCCAAGCTCATAGAAGTCCTGAGAGACTTCCTTTCCCACGCCGGGGATGACCATGAGCTCTTTTTGGATGACCTTTGGGATGGGCATGATGGGTTAATTTTACTCTTTTCTTAGAAGCCAAAAAGAGTGGCAAAGGCGTCATTTTTGTTGTAAGTTATAGCAGTTAATGAGGACGATTAGCTCAGCTGGTTAGAGCACTTGCATGACATGCAAGGGGTCACAGGTTCGAATCCTGTATCGTCCACAAAACGAAGTTTTGTGGACAGGATGAGAAAGCCGGAGGCCGACGGGCCGAGGCGGGGTCGAGGGGATTTCCAACAGGAAATCATCCGTGACCGAATCCTGTATCGTCCACAGCTGTATGAAGAGATCAACAAAGAAGCTCATTTTCTTCGGGATAGCAATTTTCGTTTTCTTGTATTGGTCGAACATCGGGAATTTGAGCTATTTTGCACATCGTATCTATTGTGGGGACCAGCCAACGATTGTTGTTGGAAAGGATTATGGAACCGACTTCCATCGCGTTTATCGTGCAAAAGCTGTTTGGCAAAACCCTATAGCGTCATTGTGGATTAGAGAAAAGTTTTTTTGTTCAACGCAAGACGCCGAAGAAGCAGGTTATCGCTGGGCAACACCGTGGACAGTTGAACCAATAGTTGAATAACTAAAAACTCCGCTTTTGAAAGCGGAGTTTTTAAATAGTGAGTGAGCTACTTCTTGCGTCGCAAGAATGCTGGAATTGCGCCCCATTCGTCATCGAGATCGTCAGCCTTTGGCTTCATTTCGCTACCTGATGAAGCGTCCTGCTTTGGGAGGTCGATGATTGGCTTTTCTTCGCGAACGATTTCTTCGCGTGTTGTTTCAACAGCAGGGGTTGGCTTTGTGAAGGTGTTGAAGATCTTTCCTGATGGAGCAACTTCTTCGGTCTTCTCCTTGTCCTTGCGGAACTGGAAGAGCGATGGGCTTGCGGCATTGTTCTCAGGGAAGCCTGATGCGATGACGGTGACCTTGAGCTCGTTCTTCTTGAGGCGCTCGTCTTTGATTGCACCAAAGATAATCTTTGCTTCCTTGTCGACGTTCTCGGTAATCACGCGTGCAGCATCCTGGATTTCCATCATGGTGAGGTCTTCGCCACCAGCGACTGCAAAGAGGACACCCTTGGCACCTGCAACAGAGACGTCGAGGAGCGGAGAGTTGATGGCCATCTGTGCAGCTTCGGTTGCACGCTTCTCGCCTGTGGATGTACCGATACCCATGAGCGCGGATCCTGCGTTCTGAAGAACGGCGCGGATGTCGGCGAAGTCGACGTTGATGATACCCGGCATGGTGATGAGGTCTGCGATACCCTCGACAGCCTGGCGGAGAATCTCGTCACACATCGCAAATGCGTTGCGGAGGCTTGTGTCCTTCTGGATGACACCAAAGAGACGATCGTTCGGGATGACGATGAGAGCGTCGACTTCTTTCTTGAGTTCGTCGATAGCTGTCTGGGCGATGCGTGAGCGCTGTGCGCCTTCGAAGCTAAAAGGCTTCGTGACGACACCGATTGTGAGCGCACCGAGCTCGCGGGCGATCTGTGCAACAGGAGCTGCAGCACCGGTTCCGGTACCACCACCGAGTCCACAGGTGATGAAGACCATGTCTGCGCCTTTCATTGATTCCTGAATTTCTTCGCGAGTCTCTTCTGCTGCACGACGTCCGATTGATGGATCCATTCCTGCTCCGAGACCTTTTGTGAGGTTCTTACCGATGTGAATCTTTTTCTTGGCGAGTGAGTGGTGGAGATCCTGGGCGTCGGTGTTGACCGATACGAACTCGATGCCGCGCACCTTCTGTTCGATCATGTGATTGACCGCATTTTTGCCCGAACCGCCGATTCCGACGACCTTGATTCGTGCAAAGCTCTCAACTTCCAGTTCGATTTTGGTGGCCATAGGCAACGATAAAATGTTAAAAACCCCCTTGGTTTATGAAGCCATCGTAGCAGAAATGCTAGGGGTTCGCTATATAGACACGATGGTATTGACGTTCTGTTTTTACAACTGTATA
>JAUPUE010000010.1 GCA_030917725.1 Patescibacteria group bacterium | reverse complement strand
TGATGGACAAAAAGGTCTCGATGTATCCCTCGAGACGCACCCAGATCTCATTATTCTCGATGTCGCGATGCCGGTTATGAATGGTTGGGACGCCCTTACTGCACTTCGAGCCGATGGTTGGGGCAAGGATGCGCGTGTCGTCATGCTCACAAACTCTGATGACATGGAAAACGTTTCGCATGCTATTGATCACGGGAGCACCGAATACCTCATCAAGGGCTCGTGGACGCTCGACGATATTGTCGCAAAGGTTGGTCAGATGATTGCGTAACTATACGCGGACGATTAGCTCAGCTGGTTAGAGCGTTCGCCTCACACGCGAAAGGTCACAGGTTCGAGTCCTGTATCGTCCACAGGCTTTGTGTTATAAAGCCATAATCGGGCTGTAGTATACCGGTAGTACGTACGATTCGGGTTCGTATAGACTGGGTTCGATTCCCAGCAGCCCGACAAATTATCTTGCGGTCGGAATGGTGGAATCGAAGGCCGGAACCCCGCCATCGGCGGGGTGAGACAGGCTAGCAGCCCGACAAAATAAAGAGGTTTGTCATCTCGACGGCTGGGTGCATACTTTGTGTATGGCAAAAATATTTCTCATTGTTCTTATCGTTTTTTTGGTATTTGATGCAATCTGGCTTTTAGGTATTTCTCGTGAGCTTTACCAGCGCGCAATCGGTTTTTTGATGCCCGAGAAAGTAAACCTTTTTGCGGCGATGGGGGCGTATATTCTTCTTGCAGTTGGACTTACTGTGTTCGTTATTGCGCCAGGAATCCGTGCCGGTCTCTCTGTTGGGCACATCGCCCTTTTTGGAGCGCTCTTTGGTTTTGTCGCGTATGGAATCTACGACTTCACCAATCTCGCCACAATCAAAGGCTGGCCGCTTTGGATATCGCTTGTTGATATGGGGTGGGGGACGCTTGTGTCAGGTCTTTCAACTGCAGTAACGGTGTATCTTCTTCGGTTCTTCTCATAGAAACGCACGACGATTTTGTGTAATAGCGGTTTTGTCATGGCATGTGGTAGGTGCATAATGGGTGACATAACATGATAGAAAAGATTTTTCATGTGGGTATTGTGACAGGTGTTATCATCCTCCTTTTTGTATTCTTTCCAAATGTTTTAGTTCCGCAGGTCGACACGATTCCCGATACACCTCAGGTAATGGCAGAATTTACCAGCTTTAAAATGCCACCAGGTTTTACGGCTAATGTTTTTGCGTCGGATCTTCCGGGAGTTCGAGTTTTGGAAGAGGACCCAAACGGTACGATTATTGCGTCACTCACAAAGGAGGGTAGGGTCGTGGCAGTGACTGATACCGATTATGATGGAGAGGCAGACGAAGTGGTGCCACTCATTGATGGACTTCACAATCCCCACGGACTGGCACTCTTGTGTGAGTCAAAGAACGACAGAGAGTGTTCTCTCTATGTTGCTGAGACGGAACAAATTAGTCTTTATACATATGATCCCGTGGCTCGAGACGCGGAGTTCGTCAAAAAAGTCGTTG
Source organism: Patescibacteria group bacterium (assembly GCA_030917725.1). Taxonomy (GTDB): domain Bacteria; phylum Patescibacteriota; class Minisyncoccia; order Phycocordibacterales; family EsbW-18; genus EsbW-18. Next base: position 6,289 of record JAUPUE010000010.1, on the reverse strand, counting down.
ATCTTCCTTCGATGGGAGACCGTATAACACGAACACTCCTTGCCGACCCCTCAGGAGAGAATATTTTTGTTTCGATCGGTTCATCGTGTGAGTTTTGTCAGGAGCTTGATAGGCGGTACGCAACCATTCAGTTGCTTGATCTCAAAAAGGAAAAAATGACGACCTATGCAAATGGCCTTTACAACACGGTCTTTATGGCCATTCAGCCAACCACAGGACTTTTGTGGGGTACCGAGATGGCACCGGGAGATCCGAGCAGTGCCCAACATTTCCCCGATGAGATTAATATTTTGAGAAAAGGCAAGAATTACGGATGGCCGTTTTGCTATGGAGATAATCTTTCGTTAGAGGATTTTCAGGCAGAAGAAGAATCTTTTTTTGAACAATGCGATTCTTCCAAGATTCCTTCGATGCTTGACCTTCCTCCGCATTCTGCACCACTTGGTCTTACTTTCATCCCCTCCGAGGGATGGCCGGAAGAATATAAAGGTGACCTTTTGGTCACATACCATGGTCCATCAACCGCAAAGTTTGGTGATGGGCATCGAATTGTGCGTATTAAAATGAATTCAAAAGGAATGCCTACAGGTACGGCGGAGCCTTTTATGACAGGCTTTGCCGACGAAGAGGGTCGTATTGTCGGGCGACCGGTTGCTCTCATTGCTCGAAAAGATGGGACACTCCTCGTTAGTGGAGACCTCCGCGGGGTGATTTACCGAGTTTCATGGCAAGGAGATCGTTAGCCGTTCTCTATCCACACTTTTCTTGTCAACGTCTACCTTATTGGGTGGTACACTATATACGAACAGGCGATAACGCCTGACCATACTTAATTTATTTATGAACCGCTTCCTTTGTTTCTTGGCGCTCGCAGGAGTTGTATCGTTGCCGTTCATTTACCCGCTTATTGAAGCGGGAGTCGCAACTGCTGCTACAGCGAGCGATACCGTTATCGTCACACTCAACGTCGACGCAGGTATTTCAATCACGAGTCCGTCTGATGTATCGATGAGCCAGAACCTCGGTGTTGCCGCAGACAGTGCGGTTGGAACAGCGGTTTGGAACGTCAAAACGAACAACGCTGCCGGTTATACGATTGCTGTTAAGGCAACAACAAGCCCAGCGCTTGTTTCTGGTGCCAACTCTGTGGCGGACTACACCCCAGCCGTTGCAGCAACGCCCGAAACATGGAGCGTTCCATCGGGTACTGCAGAATTTGGTTTCTCAGCGTTTGGTTCGCACATCTCTACGGGAACATGGGGTACAGACTCTGACTGTCTCGCGGGTGCAAACGTCCCAAGCGCAGGACTTAAGTATCGCGATTTTGATACGAGCGACATCACCATTGGTTCATCGAATGCGACGACAACCACAACGGGAGTTGATACGACGGTGTGTTTTGCGGCCGAACAAGACACGTTCTATATCCCGTCAGGTGTCTATCAGGCGACGGTCATTGCTACTGCGACAACTCAATAAATCGATATGTACCGGCGATCATCTATAGTAAGCGCATTGGCCGCTGCGGTCATCGTTTTTTGGGCTGCTCAGGCAACAGCGTATTCTGTCGAAGATGTCAGCGTTGTCGCTTCGAATGACTTCGTTGTTGAACCAGCAAAGATTGAAATCTTTGCAGATCCGGGTGATGTGATTTCGAAAAACGTCACCATCATCAATCGTATCGAAGGGCGCTCTACGTTCACCATCTCACTCGAAGACTTTGTTGGTTCTGACGACCCGTCGGTAGCGGTAAAGCTCTTGGGTGATGAAGTAAGCCGATATTCGTTCCGTGACAATATCATCCCTGAGATTGACCAGCTGAATCTGAACTTCGGCGAAAAGGCGCTCATTCCTATCACCATTCGCATCCCGGAAACTGCTTCTCCGGGTGGTTATTACACGTCGGTCGTTATTGCCCACACGTCGACCGATAGTTCAGGAGAGGCAACAGGAGCTAAGACAGTTTCGCGTGTTGCACAGCTCTTGTTTGTTCGTGTAAATGGAGATGTTATCGAAGATGGTGCAGTAAAAGATTTCGTTGTCTCACCAACGAGCTTTGTTCACCTCACAGGTCCGCTCACGTTCAACATTTTGTTTGAGAACCGTGGTTCGGTTCACCTTGCTCCATACGGATATATCACCATTAAGAACGCTTTTGGAACTACAGTCGACCAGATTCCAGTCGATGCATACTATTCGCTCCCACAATCACAACGTTATCGTCAAATCGTTTGGCAACAGGGCGCACGTTTTGGGTATTACACCGCGACACTTGAGCTCAACAAGGGCTACCGCGCAAGCGAAACGATGGAAACAAGAACCGTGTCGTTCGTCTTTATTCCGGTCGCATATCTTGCAGTACTTCTTATCGCCATCGTTCTCTTCTTTGTTGCACGTCGCTACGTCAAAAATAATTTTGAGCTCCGCCGCAAAAAATAAGTCCAATGAGAGCATTGCCGTACATCGCAGTCGCTTTTCTCTGCGTACCCTTGTTGCTCTATGCTCAGGTGCGTCAAAGCAGTAACTATCAGATTCTCTTCGATGCTCTTGATAGTGGAGGAGGTTTGGGTACGAGCTCAAACTACATACTCGAAAGTAGCGTGGGCGAACAGGCGACAGGAGATTCAACGAGCACGAGCTATATGGTTTCGGCAGGATACCAGCAGGCCGAAACAAATCTCGGCGGAGGTTCAATCTCTCTCTCGGCACCTTCGGATGTAACGCTCACACCAATCTCCGGTCTCACGGGCGGCACTTCAAAAGATACCGCGGCTTGGACAGTCATCACTGATAGTCCTGGTGGGTATACGCTTACGATTGAAGCGACATCAACACCGGCTTTTCGTGCCCCGAGCGGAGCAAGTTTCTCGAACTATATACCTGCAACAAGCGCCCCCGACTTTAACTTTAGCGTGAACGCTGCTAGCTCTACGTTTGGATTCTCTCCCGAAGGTACGCATATCGTTGCCCGATTTAAAGACGATGGGTCATCCACTTGTAACACCGGTTCTTCAGACACGGCTGATAGATGTTATGACGCTGTGACAACGACACCAATGAATATTGCTTCGAGCAATAGTGCCAACAGCCCAACCGGCACTGTCACAACGGTTCGTTTTGCGGCAGGCGTCGGTTCAAACAAGATTCAAGATTCAGGGTCATACACTGCAACAATTGTTGTGACTGCTATAACACAATGACCATGAGATGGACGCTCTCTTTTCTTGGGTTTGTGTCACTCATCTCATTCTCGGGTCATGTGTACGCAGCATCCGACACGCTCCGCGTTGAACTAGGAGTCTATCACTGTGATAATGACGCAATCTGCGAAGTTGCTGAGAACGCCGAGTTCTGTCCGCTCGACTGCACCGCGCCCGTTGCCACCACAACAGATCCTGAACCGCCGGATGATGATTCACCACCATCCTCGCAACGATTGTTTGCCATCCAGCAACTTGTCGATTTGTTTCAAACCTACATCCCTTTTGTGAGCGAGGGGGTTACACCCCTTGTTAATCTTATTAATGAATCGGGATATGTGTGTGATGGTGATTTTTGCACGGCGTTTACTGACGACTTTGCTCGATCTGTCATAGTTTCTTTTGAGGAGTCATTTGATGGATGGGAGAATAGTGATGTTTCAATAAAACCGATTCCAGGGGGAGAGGTAGTTTTTGAATGGGAAGAAGACGTTTCAATGCGTATCATGAGAAGCCCAGACGAATTTCCGATTGACCCTTTGAGTGGCGAGTTGGTCTATGAGGGAATGAGTGGAAAATTCATTTCGTCAGGATTTCTTGGTGCTGACATCATGTATTATTCGCTTTTTCCAAAGTATTCAGACGGCTCATATGGTCAGCCTGAATTCATCATCATTAGAAGTCAGAATGTATTGGATGATAAAAAGGCAACGAGCACGTTCCTAACGGTTGGTATAGGTGCTGTCCTTGCAGCTATCCTCGGTTTTGTCGGGAGATTTATCTTTCTTTTGATATAATAAACGGCATGATCCGCACCTACGCGGCATGGTTCTTGGTTGTTGTTGTGCTCATAGCTGCACAGCTCTTTTCGCTTCCCGCACATGCCGCGCTCTCTCCGTATGTCAACTATCAAGGCAAACTCGCTGATGGTGGTGGAACACCGGTTGTTGATGGTCTCTATAACATGGAGTTCAAGCTCCACACCGCTTCAACAAGCGGATCGGTGGTATGGACCGAAACAAGAACCGGCACGGATAAGGTTCAAGTAACAGACGGCCTCTTCAGTGTCCTTCTTGGAGAAGTTGCTGCAATCAATGGTGTCGATTTCAATCAAGCGCTCTATCTCTCAGTGAACATTGGAGGAACAGGGGCTCCTTCGTGGGACGGGGAAATGGCTCCTCGTCGTGCTATCAGCAGTGTTCCTACGGCTTTTCTTGCGGGCACAGCACTTGCACTTGATGCAACAAATGCTACGAGCACAAACGCGACAACAACAAATCTCTATGTTGGCGGTGCTCTCGGTGTTGGCACCTCGACTCCAATAACATCGATGCTCGCCATCAAAGGTGATGCGGCTAAGACAAACATCTTTGAAATTGCTTCTTCAACGAACGCAAATATCTTTATGGTGACGGGCACGGGGCGGGTCGGCATTGGAACAAGTTCACCCTACGCTCAACTTTCTGTTGCTGGCGACATTGCTCTCACCGGAGGATTGTATGACTCGGGTGCGTCGCTTGGGTCAAACGGCATGGTGCTTCTCTCGACAGGAACAGGAGTTGATTGGGTTGCGACGTCAACACTCGGCATTAGTGGCGGTAGTGGAAGCCTTCAAAGTGCCTATGACGGTGGAGCGACTATTGAAACGGCCCCGTTTACTCCTGTTGTTATAACTGAGACGGGGACAGGTGAATCTACTCAGGATTTGTTGCAACTTACTGCAAATACAGCTGCGGGGGGCACGATGGGTGGTGATGCCCTTCAAATAACCATGGACGCTGCTGACGCAAATGCAAACACAGGAAATGGACTTTACATCACGGTAGACCAATCGCAGGTGACGGGGTACCCGATCCTCATCGAAGATGATGCAGGCGTAGATCTTTTTGCCGTTGCGGAGAGTGGGGGAGTCACGGTTGGAAGTGCAACCGCTCGAAGCGGAGTCGACATCTTCGGCGAACTCACCAACAAGGGATACAAAAAATCTTTAGGCATTTCGGGCATTATTGATGTCTTTGTTTATGACACAACTCGAGATTCGGATGCTGGAAGATGGCGATTAGGATCAAATACAGACTTTAAGAGCTGGTACGCCGAAGCAAAAGACGACGCGGTCGGTGATGTGTGTGTCCCTGCAACAGACGATCGTTGTGGTAGCTCTGCGTTTCCTTCAAAAGCGCTCATTGTCTCTACCGCAGATAGTGTCTACATCTTTGATGCGAACACGAACACAATGTGGATGAAGTTCACACAGAGCGGTGGGACATATGCACTTGGGGCGGATACCAACAACAATCCTTCGGGTGTCGGTGCGTTGAACGGAACAGTGTACGTCGGTACCAATGGGTCGTCAGGAACTGGTCTCTATGCGTTTGATTTTACTAATGACCGTTTGTACAACTACGATACCACCGATCGCGCATTGGGTGATAAGAATATTGCAAACCGTAATACTGCCGTTGCGTATGCAACAGACAGTCAGACATCGTTTGCGATAGCGAACAACCTCGTTAACGACGTGCATGCAACAGTCTTGTCACAAAGCGGTTCATCTGCGGCAAGCAACGGTACTGTTACCGGAAAGACCTTTGTGGCGGTGGCAACGGATGCTTCAGCGTCGCTGATAAGTATCAATGGTGCTCGAACGATAGACTATGCGGATAACGCGGCTGACGACGTAAACCAAGTTTGGCTCACGAGTCGTGGACGTTTGTATCTGACAAATGAAACGCTTTCCCAAGTTGAGCTTTATACATCGGTTGATGCTGACACGGTCGACCAGATTGGTCCGGACGACATCTATGACGAGGCAACAGGTAACCAACCGAACCTTGCAAAGACAGCGCCGACATTTTCGACATCGCCGGACGCTCTTCAAGTGCTTGAACGCGAGAGCTATGCCGATGCACAGAACCAGCTTGCACTCGGTGTCGTGAACTCACTCCCAGGAGGTGACGTGCTCTACGTTGGACACAGCCAAGGACTCTCAGAGCTTCATACGGTAGGTATCCCATCAACAGCGGTGCTCGGATGGTCAAAGTTCTATTCGACAACGGGAGTTACTGCACTTATGAACGGAACGCCACGCG
>JAUPUE010000002.1 GCA_030917725.1 Patescibacteria group bacterium | reverse complement strand
GATGTCCACAGGCCCTTGTCAGACCACGCGTTTCTTGGTGCTACACTTTAAAAGGACGAAATTATAAGGGTTAAGCGCTTGGTCGGCGTTTGCTCGCAAATATTAGAATTAGTTGTTACACACGATACATATGGTATTTCAGAACACGGGTGTTGTTGTCGCGAATTCACTTCAGACATTGTGGGTTGGTGTGATCGGGTTTATTCCCGAGCTCATCGTCGCGCTCATCATCTTCGTCATCGGTTGGATCATCGCATCATTGCTCGCACGCGCAGTCGAACAGGTCATCGCAGCGGTGAAGCTCGACAGTGCACTTCGTGGAGCAGGTGTTGAAGCAACACTTACACGCGCAGGATTTACGCTCAACTCAGGCCGCTTCCTCGGCGCATTGGTGAAATGGTTCATCATCGTCGTCTTCTTGGTTGCAGCACTCGATGTCTTGCACCTCGATCAGGTCACGATGTTCCTCCGCCAGGTTGTCTTGGGCTACTTGCCACAGGTAATCGTTGCGGTCCTCATCATGCTCGTCGCGGTTGTTATCGCAGAGGCTATGCGCAAGGTGGTTGTTGGTTCAGCAAAGGCTGCCGGCATCCGCTCAGCAGGATTCCTCGGTGCAGTCACCAAGTGGGCTATCTGGATCTTCGCACTCCTTGCCGCGCTCTTGCAGCTCGGTATCGCAGTTACGTTCCTTCAGACCCTCTTCACAGGTGTTGTCGTAGCGCTTTCGCTCGCCTTTGGTCTCGCCTTCGGTTTGGGCGGTCAGAGCGCAGCATCACGTTACCTCGATCACTTGCAGGCAGAGATGAAGGACCGAGACTAATCTCTCAGTTCCTCTCTTTGAAAAACTCCCTCGCTTCGGCGGGGGAGTTTTTCGTTTGTTGCCTTCCGCTTTGTCAAAGCGTAGTATCGCGGACAGAGAAGTTCCCGTTCATGCAGTCTGACGCTCTCGAAAGGAGCAGACCATGAAGAATTCGATGCGGTTGGTGAAGAAGATGGATTATGCACTGAGCGCGGCACTCTTGTTCATGGTGCTTGCGGGCGCTGTGGGTTTCGGGTTGGCCGGCAATCACAACCACAACAATGTGGTGACCACGACGCTCGTGGTCCTGTGGGCTGCATTTGTCCTCTGTCTCGTGGGCTTCTTCTTCTTACTCGGGCTTTTCTTCAAGTGCTGGACGCAGCGTCGCAACGCCTGGAAAGTCCACGTGAAGAGGTGGGGCGTTTCTGCGAGGGACCTCCTCCCGAAGATGCAGGGTACTCCTTCGGGAGGTGAGGCATACACAATCGAGCAAGCTGCTTCTTTGGTGTCGATATGTCTGGGTTTTCGAAGCCCTGTTTCACCAGCCAGTAGTGGCTTCAAAGACCTGCAAGTACTGGAGAGGAAGGGGTGGGTTTCCTTGACCTTTTCCGATCCAAAAAGTGAAGGCGGTGGCGACGATGTAATCGCCCTGCCTGCGGACCAGGCCTGGGCGGCCATCGACGAGATGTGCCCACGCAACTGGTCGCCCGAGGACTCCATCGTACGCCGCGTCGCTCGCAACGCTAACTGAGACGACGCACCCGCCCCACTTCGCCGACTCTTGGCGAAGTGGGGCGGTTTTTGTTTTTGTATCCTCGTATCTTTGTATCCTGAAATAATCCCCACTCTATACACATTCACATCTGCTGAATTTGACGCTATGCCAAACCGCGTGTACTATTACTCCTGCCTGTTTTATTTGAGCCACCCGGCTCATTTTTAGTGTCAGAAAAGCCGCCCTCCGTGGTTTTATCGGAAGGGGGCTGTGTTAACAATAAATTATATATATGGCAGATTTTGACCGCTCAAAGCCTCACCTCAACGTTGGTACCATCGGACACGTTGACCACGGCAAGACGACGCTTACCGCATCGATTCTCCACGTCCTCGACATGAACAAGGACGCTGGATACGGTGCACGCGTCGAAGCAATCGACAACATCGACAAGGCGCCTGAAGAAAAGGCTCGTGGTATTACGATTTCGCTCCACCACTCGGAGTACTGGACTCCTGGTCGCCACTACGCGCACATCGACGCCCCAGGACACGCCGACTACATCAAGAACATGATTACCGGTGCCGCTCAGATGGACGCCGCAATCCTCGTGGTTGCAGCAACCGACGGTGCGATGCCACAGACTCGTGAGCACGTTCTTCTTGCAAAGCAGGTTGGTGTTCCAAAGCTTCTCGTCTTCCTCAACAAATGTGACATGGTTCCGGACAAGGACCTCATCGACCTCGTCGAAGAGGAAATCCGTGAGCTCCTCACAAAGCAGGGATTTGACGGTGCAAACGCTCCAATCATCCGTGGTTCAGGTCTCAAGGCTCTCGAATCATCATCAAAGGATGACGAATGGGCACAGAAGGTCTTCGAACTCATCAACGCTCTCGACACCTACGTTGAGAACCCAGTTCGTGAGACTGAGAAGCCTTTCCTCATGCCAGTCGAAGACATCTTCTCAATCGAAGGTCGTGGAACCGTTGTTACGGGCCGCATCGAGCGCGGTATGATCAAGGTTGGTCAGGATGTTGAGATCGTTGGTCTCACAGCAACCCAGAAGACAACAGTCACTGGTATCGAAATGTTCAACAAGCAGTTGAGCGAAGGACAGGCCGGAGACAACGCAGGTATCCTCATCCGTGGTCTCAAGAAGGAAGACGTCACACGTGGTCAGGTTCTCGCAGCTCCTGGTTCTGTTACTCCTCACACTGACTTCGAAGCAGAAGTCTACATTCTTTCAAAAGAAGAAGGTGGTCGTCACACTCCGTTCATCACAGGTTACAAGCCTCAGTTCTACGTCCGTACAACAGACGTGACAGGCGAAGTGACACTCGCAGAAGGAACACAGATGGTGATGCCAGGAGACACGGTGAAGTTCAGCGTCAAGCTCGTTGCACCGGTCGCTCTCGAAGACAACCAGCGCTTTGCTATCCGCGAGGGTGGTAAGACTGTTGGTGCAGGTGTCGTCACAAAGATCGTTAAATAGCTTTGAGTGATTGGCTTTATCGCTAATCACTAATCGCTAGAAGCTCATATGGCTGCTACCAAAACAAAGAAAACAACGAAGGCCGCACACGAAGAGACGCCGAACAAGCTTCGCATCCGCGTTCGTGCATACGAACACAAGCTTCTCGACACCTCAGTGAAGCAGATCATGGACACAGCGCTCCGCTACGAAGCGAACGTTCAAGGTCCTATTCCGCTTCCGACCGAGCACACCAAGTACACGGTCAACCGAGGCGCGTTCATCGACAAGAACGCACGAGAGCAGTTCGAAATGCGCGTTCACAAGCGAGTGATCGACATCGTCAACCCGACGCCGAAGATCATCGAAGCACTCACATCGTTGTCACTCCCATCGGGCGTGAACATCGAAGTGAAGATGATGTAAACCATAGGCGCGGACTGTCGCGGAACCAACGCGGACAGATGCGGAAGAAAACACCCCAAGAGAAATCGAGGGGTGTTTTCGTTATGTGGGAAAGCCTTTTCGTGTAGGGGGGGGTGAAATGTTACACTTTCAGTACATGAAAAAATATCTTTTTGGAGCCGCTATAATACTTTTTACTGCGGGGTTTTTAATTCCTTTGTCTGTGTTTGCAGCACCTGTTATTACAGAACTTTATCCTGAAGATAATGCCACAGCAGTTTCAGTGTATACTCTGACGGTACAAGACAACGGTTTTTATGCCGCGTTCGATCAGAATATTACTCGGGGTACGGGAGACATTACGGTCAAGAAATCAAGTGACGATGTGACGGTTGCTACGTTTGATGTCGCTGACGATACGGTGGTTGCTATTGATGGTAATTATATATGGATTGAGGAATCGGATTTGGTTCTTGATTATGATACTGAATATTACATACAGATTGATGCGGGGACTTTCATTGGTGAAGATTTAGAAGAATTCGCGGGTATTCTTGATGAAACAACATTGAGCTTTACAACACGAGAAGCTCTCCCCCCACTTGCGTTTTCATTTGAACGTATAAGTGTCTCAGGTGATGAGGAAGAGGCAGATGGCGAATCTTTTGGGAGACCTTGGGTTTCGGGGGATGGGCGCTATGTGGCCTTTAATTCTGTGGCAACAAATCTTTCCGAAGACCCAATATCTAGCACGGGGATTTTTTTGAGAGACAGAGAAACGGGAGAGACGCTTCTGTTGGACGCGAACGGTGAAGAACCCACGGGGTCAGCTGATGGAGCAGTTGTTGTTTTTCCCTCAAACACAGATGATCTTGTCCTGGGAGACGAGAATAGTTCCCCAGACATTTTCATTTACGACGTGATAGAGGAATCGATAGAGCGAATTCTTGCTCCTGGAGACGTCGAGTTTAATTTTGGAGCTCAAGATGTTGGTATTTCCAGCAACGGAAGGTTTGTCGTTTTTGAATCGGACTCCACAAATCTTGTTGGGGATGATACGAATGGTACGAGGGATGTTTTTCTATATGACCGAAATCTAGAAACCTTTGAGCGGATAAACGTGACGAGTGATGAGGAAGAGGTAGAAACATTTAATACCTCTAATAATACACCCCCATCAGTTTCTGATGATGGACGATATGTTGTTTTCTATTGGAGCACCGCTTCTGGTTTGACTGGGGATGTTTTGGGAGGTGAGTTGGCGCTGTATGTGCGCGATGTACAGGGGGGAACGACGACTGTACTGGAGGATAATAGCTCAAATGGAAGCATTTCAGCCGATGGACGCTATATACTTTTTACATCTACTGAAACTGATCTTACCGAGGATGAAGTAAGTGGAGAAGGTGCAATCTTTTTACGAGATACACAAGAAGATACAACAGTGTTGATTGCAGATAATAATCTCAATCTATTCCCTTCAATTTCTTTAGACAATACCTTCATTGCTTACGGGGCTTGTGACAGTGTCGAGGAATGTAGTCTATATCGTTACGATGTAGAAGAACAGACACACATCAATATAACAGAAGGAGCAGATGGGCCTGGTGATGTTACGTCATTGTTTAGTTATGGAGCAATGATTTCCTCTGACGGGTCTGTCATTGGATTTCTATCTAATGCAGCAAATCTCGTTGATAATGATACCAATGGGTTTCGGGACATTTTTCTTTGGGATGAATTAGCACAGGACAGTGAAGAAGAAGCACCCGCAGAGGAAGAACCGGTTGTTGAAGAGGAGGATTCTGGCCGTAATTCAAGCCACCGACGATCAACGCCGACAACCCTAGATGTTTCAGTTCCAAGTACACAAGATTCAGAAGATGAGATTATGTCGTTGCAAATAAAGCTTATTGAACTTCTCACACAACTCATTGCAGAACTGAAGAAACAAGGATTGCTTTAGATAAACAAAAACCCGCCGGACCTCTTCGGGGAGAAGAAGTCCGGCGGTTCAACCTGGTCCGCGGGTGCTGCTTGTGCGGCGCGCGGACCAGGGAGGCGGTGCCACCACAGCATTTGTGGTGGTGGGTTGCTGCAGTTCAGGAAGATTCGGATGAGGTGGTCTCGGCACGGCAATGTTCAAAGCTCAAAGAGGGTCCAAAGCCCGTTTATTGCCATTGCAACGCCAACCACTATGCCAGCCAGAAGCACCCACCACAACCACGAGTCAGAGGTGGGATCATCGAGCCTGTCGATCTTTTCCTTTTCGAAGATGGTCGCTGGTTGAAGCTCGTATCCCGCTTTACTGAGCCCACAGAGAAGCTCGCGGACATAGAAGGGGATCCGTGTGTCGTCCGGGGTATAACTGATGATGCGCTTCGTTCCAAAGTCGATGTGGGGGTTGGCGGCACGGAAGGTCTGCCAATTGGCGCGCCAATCCTGGTCTACTTGGTTCCTCAGTACGAGGAACATCCCATCCTCGACGTGTTGGGCCGCCTCGCCATCTGGACACATGCCGAGTGTGTCGGGCTGGGCGTTCGCGGAAACCGCGAACATTCCCAGAGCCAAGACGACCAACAGTTCAACGACGTGACCGCGGCGCATGCGCATGAGGCGCTCCTCCAAAAGGGTTGGCTCTCCGTTGATGATGGGCGACGTCGCTCATCTATCTTCCTGAATTATCAGAGAGCTTCTGGGCGACATTATGCCAATTTTAATGGCCTAGTCAAGGTTTCGTTGACGCTGAAAGAGGGGAGGCATATAGTCCCAAGTGGAGCAGTTCAACCAAGGAGACACCGATGCGAAGCGCACTCCAGATTACTCAGGATGCGATTAACGACCTCCTCGACCGAGGGGATGGGGTGGAGTTTGTCGTTTCTGACGACGCACAGATTCTGAGGGAAGCGGGGGCGCTCGTCCTCGGCAACTTTCCGCTGGGGGATGGAACCTATCGAGTTGACCTCACGTTTCGAGGGGTTCCTTTCGTCACCGTCGCCGACGAGCCTTGGGCGTAACAACGCGCCCCGTGAGAGCAGCACCCAGCGCGCTCCTCTCCGGGGCGCTCTGATTTTTCTGAGTCGTCTTCTTGCATCCTTTTCACGGGTCTGGTATATTCCTCTGGTCAATACCGATGCGCCATGTCCCCACCAAGGGGGACCTCTGGACACCCCAACGGCCCCGGCCGGACAGTGTGTCCGACTGGGGCAGAATTTTATCCTCCGAAGCTTTAGCGAAGGAGGACGGATTCAAATCAACTTTCAATGAAATTCATCGTAGGAACAAAAGAAGAGATGACACAGGTCTTCACCGAAGGCGGCAAAGTCCAGCCTGCAACAATCGTGAAGGTCACTCCACTTACTGTTACTCAGCTCAAAACAGCTGCAAAGGACGGTTATGCTGCTGTTCAGTTTGGTTTTGCTGAAAAGACAGAGAAGCACATCAACAAGGCACAGAAGACCAAGGGTCTTTTCTCAAGCTACATCGAACTTCGCACCGACGAAGCTCCTGAAGTCGGTTCAGTTGTGAACGCAGACACATTCGCAGAAGGCGATGTCGTTACTGCATCAGGTATCACCAAGGGTAAGGGATTCCAGGGTGGTGTTAAGCGTCACGGTTTCCACGGAGGTAGCCGTACTCACGGTCAAAAGCACTCTGAGCGCGAAGTCGGTTCGATCGGTGGTGGTGGTCGCGCGGGTGGTCGTGTCGTCAAAGGTATGCGTATGGGTGGTCGCATGGGTGGCGAACGTGTTACGGTCAAGAACCTCAAGATCGTTCAGGTTGATGCTGCAAACGGATACATCCTCATCTCAGGAGCAGTTCCTGGACGCCGCGGTACTGTCATCGAAATCGTAGGAAAATAGTTTTTATATATGGCGAAAGCAACTCCAAAAAAGAATACAGAAAAGAAAGTGATCGAAGCTCTTTCAGCACCGGTCTACACATCAGCCGGCAAAGAGGCAGGAACGATTGCGCTTCCTGGAGCACTTTTCAATGTCGCATGGAACAACGACCTCGTCCGTCAGGTCGCTCTCGGCATGCAGTCAAATGCACGTGCAGGTAACGGTCTCGCACACACCAAGGGTCGTGGTGAAGTCCGTGGTGGTGGTAAGAAGCCTTGGAAACAAAAGGGTACTGGCCAAGCTCGTCACGGTTCATCACGTTCTCCTATCTGGAAGGGTGGTGGTGTTACGCACGGTCCAAACGCCAACAAGGACTACAGCAAGCGTATTCCTAAGAGCATGCGTGCAAAGGCGCTCGCGGTTGTTCTCTCACAGAAGCTCCGCGAAGGTGAAGTAATCTTCATCGACTCAATCTCGTTCAAGGCTCCAAAGACTGCCGAAGCTCGCACGATGCTCAAAACATTTGCTGGCATCAAGGGATTCGAGATGATCACTTCAAAGAAGACGAACGCAGTTTTCATCGC
>JAUPUE010000056.1 GCA_030917725.1 Patescibacteria group bacterium | reverse complement strand
GTTCTCGCACCCGAGCCTCCGAAAAGCATCACCGAGGGTGTAGAATTGAAGAACGTGCTTTAGTAGAAGCCGGTTCTCATGCCACAAGGCACACCCATTTCAAAAATTTCTTCTCCCGGAGCGACTCCACGCGCTCAAGTTGCGCCCATAAATGGTGGTGAGTCGAATGCGGGCGCCACATCACAACCAAGTTCCGCTGTAACCAGCGAGACCCCACAGACCAAAAATGTTCGCGAGCCTCGCATAAGCAATATTAGCGCCATCAAAATGGTGGCCGCTGGCATCTTATTGGATCTTGTCGCCCTTATCCCGTTTGTAGGAGGTTATGCCGCGGAAATCATTGGTGGACTGACATTCTTTTTGTGGTTTTTGATTCTTGGACTTCCACTCATGTCGCCAAAAACGCTCACCAACTGGGCGCTCAACCTTATTGTTGGTGAGACAGCGACCGCCGGCGCGTGGCCGGGATTCACCATCGGCGCCATTCTCACAGTGGTTATGACTCGGACCGAGGACAAGACCGGCCTCGATGTTATGTCTTTGACAAAAGGGGACGTCAAAAGCCTTGGTGAAGTGGGAAAAAATCTTTCAGGACAAGTACAGGCTCGGTTTACCGGTGGTGCCTCACAAGGTGGGGCAACTCCAGCACCCAAAACACCGACTGACGAGAATGCAACAAAAGATGTAAACCCTGTTACTGCATCTCGAGAAGAACATCCTGTTACGGCCTCGGAACGAGCACATTATGCCGCTGCAAACGAACCGGTCGCTCAAGGAGCGACACCTCAAACGCCAAAAAGCCAAGAAATAATAGATGCTAGACCTGGAGCACAAGAGGCACAAAACCTAGAAAAAGCTGCTAGACAAAATAATCTAACAGACATTAGACCCGGAGCTCAAGAAGCGCGCAATCTAAAAAGAGCCCTAGGAAATAAAGTTATCCCATTCCCGGGAAGTGGCTCCCCAGACTTTGGACGAGGATCAAGATATGAGGAACGGGGCGAGGGTAATGAAAAAACTAATTCGATGTCAATCCATGACGAGCTGTGGGAACTCAACGCTAAACCAGACCTCGACAAAAATGATAAAGAAAGACTACTGAAGGCGCATTGGATTATGGAACACAGGCATATTGAAGAGAAAGAAAAAAATGATCCAGTCTTACTGCGGGCTTGGGAAAGGGTACAGCGAGGGGAAGTGGCCTTTGATGGCTCTCCAGAAAAAAGACATGGTTTTGTATTCAAGAATGTACAAATCGCTAATGCCATCCACACAGCAGCGGGTCGTGACTTTGACTCTCTAAATCCTCAATATGGCAAAGATGCAGACGGACCAGCGACGAATACGGGCGCAACACCACGTTCTAAAGCAGCCTAGAACTGTGCACGACGACGTTTCATAGGAACGATAAATAGGAGATAATAGACACGAACCCGCCCTTCATGAAATACCTCCTCACATCATTCGTACTGTCGCTTATCCTCCTCACTGCGCTTCCAACGTCAGCGCAGGTGAATGTCACCACAAAAACCATTACCCCAAACATCACACTCGTTTGGGAGGCGCGCTCGTACGTACCACCGTTTTACAAAGGAAAAGCACTTATGCCCGACGGGGGAGATGGGCGCATCGTCGCATTCCTTCCACAAGGTATTTCTCAGACCAACACCACCAGCTATTCGTGGCGAGTTGATGGCACCGTTGATGGTGCACGCTCCGGAATTGGTAAAAATACCTACGAGGTGCGGAGTGAAATCTTTGGAGGATCGCCCCTTATTGTTGTTGAAGTCTCTGATGATAAGGGCCCCATTGGCACAGGGGCGTTGCGCATTCCTCTCGCAAAACCTCAGGTGCTCGTCTACGCCGACGAACCACTCGGAGGTGTTCTCTTCAACGTCGAAAACCCTCGCCTCGATGGAGAAGAAATTGTTATGGAAACGTTTCCACTCTTCTTTACCGCAACGCGCCGTGACAATCCCGGCCTCTCATATCGATGGAGGGTGAACAGCTCAAGCGTTACCAACCCATTTGGTAACAGTGGACGACTCGTTCTACGGGCGGAATCAGCAGTTGGTACAACCACCATTGGTGTCTCGGTAACAAACAGCAATCGAATCCTCGAAAATGCTTCTGGAGAGGCAACACTCTATCTAGAATAACTATGAAAAGAATTTTATCTTATCTCGCCTCGGTATCAATTCTCACCGTCACCTCGATTGCTTCGGCTGCACCGTCTGACTATCTCATTGTCAAAGACCTTCCTTTCATTGGTACAAGTGCCGATTTTGGTAGTTATCTCAACGGACTGTTTCAACTCGGCATCGGTATTGCAGTAACACTTGCCGTCGTCATGCTCGTCGTCAACGGCATCCAGTACATGTTCTCCGACATCCCTGGTGTCAAAGTCGCTTCCAAAAACAACCTCGGCAACATCGTCTGGGGTCTCCTCCTCGCTTTCAGCGCATGGCTCATCCTCTACACCATCAACCCCAATCTCGTTAAATTTGATCTCGTCAGAAGCCTCGACGAGGCGGCAGACCAAGCGATAAACAATGCCCCAGCGCCAAACGCATCATCAACACCAACCGAAGACGGTGCTCCGTGGCCAAGCGACGCGATGGAGCGTGGAATTCTTGGAGGTGGTGCCAACCCGCCAGTCATCGGAATAAACAAACGAAACTGTACCTTTGTTGGTGAGGAAAACTGCACAAGTGTGCACGGTCTCTCAATGCAAACCATTCAAGGGCTCCTAAATCTCAAGGCTCGGTGTGTTGCGGTGCAACCAAACTGCGTCATCACAATCACGGGTGGTACAGAACACTGGGCGCACCAGACCCACAGCAACAATGCGACCGTAGACCTGTCCGCAACTGCTGGACTTTCAGCATACCTCGGAGGAGTGGGTAATACGTGCGGCGTCACAAGAACCAAGGACGGTGGCCGGTTCGTCTGGGAAGACAACAGTTGTTCATGGGCAGGGGGCGCTGGATTTGCTCCGCATTGGCACGTACCTTATATCTACTAAATCTCCATGAAACGCTGGACCATTCTTACATCTATCCTCATCATCGGAATCGCCATCGCAGTTGGCGTGTGGTTCTTTGTACGCGCAACAACAAACGAGACAGGGAACAACCCGACAACAAACGAACCACGCGGATTCATCTCTTTCTTTGGTGACACCTTTGGTTTTGGCGATGATGAAACTCCAAACGCCACAACAACAGCGCCCGGAGAAGTGCCGGCTGGCCCATCGTTCCGCGAACGCCTCCGTCGTGCACAGATGCTCCCACTATCAGAGGTAATGGTTGCAGGAGCAACATTTACAACAGCTGTGGAGGTCTCAACAACAACAGGGGCAACAACAACCGAGGAATTCATTCGCTTCGTCGAACGAGAGACCGGCCACATTAATGACCTCTCCCTCGAAACAGGGGAGGAGCTCCGCGCCACAAACACAACAATCCCAGGTATCCAAGAGGTCGTCTGGGGAGAGAACGGCTCGGCGGTTGCACTTCGATATCTTGCAGAAGACAACGAGACCGTTGAAACATATCTCGCGTACCTCAAAACAACGATGCGTCCTGACCCGTACGATCTTGATGGTACATTCTTTCCACAAAACATCCCCTCGATCTCACTCAGCGCCACGGGGTCAGAAGCTTTTTATTTAATGACGACACAAGATCAGGCAATAGGAAGACTCTCCACAATTGCTAACCACAATCAAAAAACTATCTTTGCCTCATCCCTTCGTGAGTGGGCCTCTCTCTGGAAGACACCTGAAGAAATCTTTATCACATCAAAACCTTCTGTGTCAGCGGTCGGCGTCTCATACACACTAAAAAAGAACGGTGACATGGCCCGCATCATCTCGGGAACAGGACTGACCGTCCTCCCAAGTCCTTCGGGAGAACGCGTACTCTATACCATCGCATCACCAAGCGTGTTTCGTTCATTTATTCTCACACGCGACACACAACAAACGATGACCTTGTCAGTTCGCACACTTCCCGAAAAGTGCGTTTGGCGCAACGACGACTCCCTCATCTGTGCAATACCCAACACCATTCCTTCGAACATTCCTGACGCTTGGTACCAAGGTCGTGTTTCCTTCAATGACAGCCTCTGGACGATTGATGTAGCAAACGAGGTGTACGACTTTCTCTACGCACCCGAAGACACCGATGCCAATGAAACCATGGATATCATCAACCTCGATCTTTCTGATGATGGCACCGTACTCTCACTCATAAACAAAAAAGACCTCCGCGGATGGATTGCAGATGTCTCTCCAGCAGTAGAGTAAATTCTACTTAGACGGTGACAACGTTGTCACCCTGTTTCTTTAAGTGTTTGCGTACGTAAAGCTCCTGACCGATGGAGAAGACATTGCTCGTTGCCCAATAGAGAGCGATGGAGGCAGGGAGTGCGGCGGCAACGAAGATGATGATGAGTGGAAAGACGTACTTCATCTGGAAGTTGAGGCTCTTGGTAAACTCTTTACCAAATGATGGTTTGTCGTCTTGCTTCGGCTTTGGCATCTTCATGAGCTGTGCCTGAATGAATTGGAATACACCGGCAAGGATAGCGATCGGAATACTTTTGACGGTCATGTCGACAAAGCCGAGGAACATCGTATCAACGCCTGCCGGCACGTGAACAAAAGAGTAGAGGAAGTTCGAGTCAATTGATGGGAATCCCGCATGCAAGAACATAAAGTAGAGCCCAAAGATGATTGGGATCTGGATGAACATGAAGAGGATGCTCGCGAACGGGTTGAGTCCGTTTTCTTTGTAGACAGCCATCGTTCGAGATGCCTGTTGCTGTGGGTCGCCTTTGAATTGTTCGCGGATTGCGTCAAGCTTTGGCTGAATCTCTTGCATGACAATCTGCGTCTTAACCGACTTCTGAGCAAGAGGGAAGAGGACGAGACGGATGATGCAGGTAAAGAGGATGATGACAACACCGAGGTCTGCCCAAGGAAGAGCCCCCATGAGAAGCACCATGCCGTTGTAGAGGGGTGTGGTGACGATGGTGCTGAAGAATCCGTCTGACATGGGGAACAGTATACAGCTACCAGCTGCCAGCCACCAGTTTTTGATTCAGAACGACTCACTCCTCCAGGGAGGCTCCGCAGACCGACGGGCCGAGGACCTGAGCATTTTCTCACCAGAGAAAATGCGTACTCCCTGGAGGATGTGGGGAGTGACGAATCCGACACCTCAGCTCTTCACAGGAATGGTGGGAGCGGAGCCTAATCTTACTTTCTGAGGCCCTGATGAATGAGTTCCTCGGATTCTAGGGTTAAATCCTTATATGAGAGCTTGGTTGAGCCCTTTTTTGCAAAAAAGACGTAAGAAGCCGGTGGAAGGGGGGTCTTCTTGTCGAAAATAGCCACGATTTCGTATATTCGACGCTTCCACGTGTGGCGTTCGGGCGATCCTGAAGCGACCTTTTTTGAAATAACGGCCGAAAAACGTGCTTTTTCAGCCTTTTTGGGGGTGATTCGTAGGGAAATATGGGTCGAATGAACGACGAAACCCTCCCTGTGGTCGTTTGGGAAGGTGCGCCGCGTCAATCTGCGGCTTTTTTGAAGCATAGAGGGGTTTTAGACCGTCGAAAGCTTGGCTCGGCCCTTGGTGCGACGGCGCTTGATCATTTTGCGGCCGCCAGCGGTCTTCATCTTAACGAGAAAGCCGTGGGTCTTTGCGCGCTTCCTTTTCTTTGGTTGGTACGTTCGTTTCATGATGGAATATCAGTTACCCACACATTATTAACATGTTTATGCCCTCATCACAAGTTCTGGTGTTGGGCCGACATGCGTATAATGATGCGCGACCAAACTCTCCATGACACTCCCTCCTCCAACCGACACAAAGACTCTCTGGAAGCATGTGCTTTCTGCGGTGGAGTCATCGGTATCGAGCGCGAGCTTCCGAACGTGGTTCAAAGGAACCCACATCGTCCGTGTCGAAGATGGCACCGTCATCGTTGGTGTTCCAAACCTCTTTGCTAAAGATTGGATTCACACCAAGCACCACAAAACGATTCTCAAAACACTCCGCGAACTTTCCGATGTTGTTCGTTCGGTTGAATACACCATCTCAACCAAAGCTCCCGAAGACACAACGATGCCAACAGCAACGCTCGAATCATCGATGGCATCGTCGATGGGGGGAGAGCTCCCACTTCGCGATCTCTACATCAATAAGAGCGACAACCTCAACCCGCGCTACACATTCTCGTCATTCATCGTCGGAACGTTCAACGAAATCGCACACGCTGCTGCACAAGCAATCATCGAGCGTCCCGGTCGTCGCTACAATCCATTTTTTATCTACGGACAAACAGGAAACGGAAAGACGCACCTCATCCAAGCAGTGGGGAATGAGATCAAACAAAAATTTCCTGAGAAAAAAGTCTACTACGTTACGTCCGAACGCTTTTCACAGGATTACATCAACTCGATTCAGACCAACAGCGCAAATGCGTTCAAAGAGAAGTACCGAAAATACGACGTTATCATCATGGACGACGTTCAGTTCCTCTCACAAACCCAAAAGACTCAGGAGGAGCTCTTCCACATGTTCAACGACATCTACGAACGCAACGGCCAGATTATTTTCTCGTCAGACCGCCACCCAAACTACATCGCGTCCATCGCAGACCGCCTCAAATCACGCTTTAACGCCGGCATGACGGTTGATATTCAATCGCCCGACCCAGAATCGCGCACCGCTATCGTCAAAGCAAAGGCCGCCGAGAGTGGTGTTGTGCTTCCCGATGATGTTATTTCATTCCTCTCGAGCGCGCTCGAAGGAAACATTCGCGAGCTCGAGGGCGCACTCAACTCCATCCTTGGACAGATACAGTTCAAGAAACGCGACCTGACGCTCCAGGAGGTCAAAGAAATCGTGAAGAACAACATCAAACCAAAGAAGATGGTTGCTGTAAAAGATATTGTGAAGATGGTTGCGGGATTCTATAACCTCGACGAAGAAAGCATCTACAAAAAGAGCCGCAAAAAAGAAGTTGTGAAGCCGCGCCAAGTCATCATGTATCTTTTGCGTGAAGATTTTGCGTTGCCATATCCTACAATCGGTCAAAAGCTCGGCGGTCGTGATCACACCACCGTCATCCACTCATACGAGAAGGTAAAGGAGGATCTCAAGACCGATCATCAGCTCGAGCAGGAGATCACGCAGTTGAGAGGAATGGTATAAGTCTGTGGAAAAGGTATGTAGAGATGAATGAAAAGTGGTCGGACAGAATGGAGACAAGTGGGGGAGATGGGGAGGTAAAAATCAGGTCCGAGAAAATAGTCCCCGATTCAGACACAGTCGATACAAAATAATCCACAGAGCATGTCCGAGAAAAAGCTTACACACGAACGAATGAATGACATCTCCACTTATCCACGCACCTAATAGTAGTAGTATCTTTTCTTTAGTAATAAATACTCCACACCTATGAGATTCTCAGTGAACAAAGATGCATTTCAAAAAGGAGTCGCTCAAGCAGAGCGAATCGCAGGTAAACATCTCTCACTTCCTGTCCTTCACTGCGTTCTCATTTTGGCTCAAGGAAAAGAAGTGGTGCTTCGTGCGACGAATCTCGACCTCGGTCTCGAAGTAAGAATCCCGGCACAAGTTGAGGAGGATGGTGTGGCCGCTGTTCCAGCCGCAACGCTTGGATCGTTCCTCGGTGCTACACCAAATGCAGACATGCTCACCATGAAGAGCGAGGATAAACACATCGTTATCACCACTCCAAAGACCGAGATTAAGGTTCCGGTAAATAACCACGAAGATTTCCCACTTTTGCCACCAGCACCAACTAACGAGCTCTTTTCAGTCAAAGCGTCTGAATTTGCTGCTGCACTACGCTCGGTTTGGTGGGCAGCATCAACAACATCAATCAAGCCAGAGCTTTCGAGTGTGTATATATTCGCAAACGGATCAGAACTTACCTGTGTCGCCACAGATTCGTTTAGACTCGCAGAAAAACGATTCACCGGAAAGGCGTCTGAATCGTTCGAGGGAGTGCTTATACCCCTCAAGAACGTCGCCGAGGTCATCCGACACATAGAGAACGCCGACAGCGCGATTGTAGTGCGTGGAGACGGGCATCAGATTGGTATCGAGGTCGATGGGTCGTACATCTCATCACGAATCATCGACGGCGTGTTCCCCGACTACCAACAGATCATTCCAAAAGAGTTTGGCTCACAGGCAACACTCCTCAAGCAAGACATGTTGGACGCGCTCAAACAGTCGCGCATCTTCTCAGACCAGTTCAATAAGGTCTCAGCAAAGTTTGATGCTGATGAAAACACCATCACACTCAAGACAATCAACCCAACAACAGGAGAAAGTGTCGTGACGCTCGAAGGAGATGTCACCGGCGAATCACTTGAGCTCAATTTTAACTACGCATATTGGTCAGATCCACTTCAATCAATCAAAACAGACCGCATCGCCATCGAATTTGCCGGAGCAGGCAAGCCGGCGCGCATTCGTTCAGTAGGAGACCAATCATTCACCTACATTGTGATGCCGATGAATAGGTAACCAACCACCAACAACCCACGATTAACAACAAAATCGTTTTTGGTGGTCGGTTGTAGGTTGTTGGTAAAATTATGCAAAACATAAGAGATTTACTTGATCGATATCTCCGCCTCGCTCCACCGGACACAGCGGCTCGCCGCGCTCTCTCGGAGAGCATTAAAGATGTCGCCAATATGGATATCCCTCAGCGAGACATTAAAATCGTCGGAGACGTCGCGTATGTCGATATCGACACAACGCTCAAATCTGCACTGTTCATGCGTCAGAGCGCGATTTTGAAGCGTGTGGAGGAGCGCCTAGGACGAAGGGGTATCAGCGCGATTCGGTAAACTAATTCTCATCCTCGTCAGAGTCGTTGTTTGACTGAATCTTCGTTACTGGAACAACAACACCAGATTGGTTGTAGCCATTACGAGCGGCCCAGTTGAGAACGCCGTATTCCCAATATTTGAATTGTGGATCTTTTTGAGGGTTTGAAGGAATCGGACCTGTTGGTGTGTCTTTGTCTACCCAGTAGAGAATCGAGTGAACATCTTGGCGGACGTAATCGCCACCCTTGCCGTCGGGAACAACCTTTCCTCTTTTGTCGGTATATTCACCACCTTGCCAAATACCTCGGAGAACCGGCTTTGTGTCTTCGTCATAGTTGTATTCAGGTGAAGGGAAGTTGTCGTTGTCGACATTTTGCAGCGCCACATCCATGATCTGGTGCCAGAGCGGCGCGATGATGAGACCAGCGACTTTCTTTTCCATCGGCGTGTTGTCGTTGTTTCCT
This sequence comes from Patescibacteria group bacterium, assembly GCA_030917725.1. Classification (GTDB taxonomy): domain Bacteria; phylum Patescibacteriota; class Minisyncoccia; order Phycocordibacterales; family EsbW-18; genus EsbW-18. The sequence continues at coordinate 5,524 of JAUPUE010000056.1, read as the reverse complement.
GCCCACGCACCAACAACAACATTGGGGCTGTAACCAAGAATCCATGCGTCGCGGTAGTCGTTGGTCGTACCGGTTTTTGCGGCGACATCGTATCCAGGGAAGTAGAGTGACGAGCGTTCTCCGTATGAAGGAGTGCGAGCCGTGTTGTCTGACAAGATGTCTGAGATTTGCAGTGCAATGTTGCGATCGAGCACGCGGTAGGGCTTCTCGGAGAACTCTTCGAGCATGTTGCCTTCGCTGTCTTCGATGCGGAGGATGGCCGTGGTTGGGTTTCGTGTACCTTCGTTTGCGAATGTTCCATATGCGCCCGCCATTTCGAGGAGTGTTACTTCACCACCTCCGAGCACGAGCGTGAGACCGTAGCGTGCGGCATCGGCGAGTGTGCTGATACCAAGATCGCGAGCGGTCTTAAGTGATTCGTTGATGCCGGCGAGGTAGAGGCTTTGGATTGCGGGAACGTTGATTGATTGAGCGAGTGCATCACGAACGGTCATAGGGCCACGGAAGATGTTGTCGTAGTTCTTTGGGCTGTAACACTCACCCTCGCTTGTCATATTGCTGACGCTACATGCGGTAGAGAACTGCATCGGGACGTCAAAGAGGATGGTGTCGGGGGTGTAACCTTTTTTGAAAGCAGTAGCGTAGACGAATGGTTTGAATGATGAACCTGGCTGGCGTTTTGCGAGTGTCACGTTGACCGCACCGTCGATGTTTTCATCGAAGTAATCACGAGACCCAACCATTGCAAGAATCTGTCCGGTGTTTGGGTCGAGAGCAATGGCGCCAGCATTGGACGCATTAAAGTTTTTTTCATTTTCCATTGCGCCCTTGAGGATGATGTCTTCCGCACTCTTTTGGAGTTCGAAGTCGAGCGTTGTGGTTACTTTAAAACCGCGTTCCTCAACAGCTGCTTGGCCGTATTTTTTTTCGAGATAATCACGGACATAGAAAACAAAGTGAGGAGCTTGAACACTTTGATCAGGACGAGGGTTGAATGCAACAATCTCCATGTCTGCTGCTGTGCGCTCGTCTTCGGTTATGAAACCAATCTCCTCCATGCGCTCAAGAACCAAACTCTTGCGCTTGTCGAGATCCGCGAGATTGCCGCCGTACGGAGAATAGTATGTTGGTGCTTGTGGAAGTGCGGCGAGATATGCGGCCTCGGCGAGCGTTACGTCCGAGGCGCTTTTGTTGAAGAACTGGCGAGAAGCCTCCTGAACGCCGTAGATGTTGCCACCGTACGGTGCTTCGTTGAGATAGAGCGCCAAGATTTCTTCTTTTGTCATGATGCGCTCGAGCTTGATTGCAATAACCCACTCTTTGAGCTTTCGGGTGATGCTCTTCTCGGTTGTAAGGAGAGCATTCTTTACGACCTGCTGTGTGATTGTCGAACCACCCTGTCCACTGAGAAGGTCACCACTGATGAGGTTGGTGAGAACCGCACGGATGATTGCTGTCGGCTTGATGCCGGCATGCTCATAGAATTCAGCATCTTCGATTGCGACGGTGGCGTTTTTGATGTTCCGCGACATCTGGTCAAAAGGAACAACGGTTCGGCGGATGTCCTGGTGGACGTCATTGAGGAGAATCTTGCCGGTGCGGTCGTAGATTTTTGTCGACTGCTCAATCTTGCGGTCATTGATGACACTGAACTCGGGCAGACGGAGAGATGCTGCCCAGAGGAAGACGCCTCCGGCGACGAGAGCGATAAGCGATCCGGCGAGCAAAAGGAGCGTATTACGAGTATGTTTTGTCATAAGCGGTACATCCTTGTATACCACGAATATGTTACACTGTCCCAATATGGCACGGAAAAACAACGTTATTACAGATTCGAAGCGTATTGATGAGCTTCTTTCGCGCGGTACGGCGCAGGTTGTCCAAACAGACCACCTCAAAAAGCTTCTTACATCAGGGAAGCCGCTTCGTATTAAATACGGTATCGACCCAACAGGCGAGAATATCCATATCGGTCATGCAATTCCAATCCTCAAGCTCCGCGACTTCCAAGAGCTCGGTCACACCGTCGTTCTTATCATTGGAGACGCAACGGCAACAGTTGGTGACACATCAGACAAAGAGAGCGAGCGTCCAATGCTCAGCGCAAAAGATGTGAAGAAGAATGAGAAGACCTATCTCAAGCAGATTGGCACACTCATTGATCTCGAAAAGACTGAGGTGCACCACAACTCGCGCTGGCTCAACAAACTTACATTTGCAGAACTCGCCGACGAAGCAAACCAGTTCTCAGTTGCCGATTTCATTGCGCGCGATAACATCAAGCGTCGTCTCGATAAGGGGTCACGTGTGTCGCTTCGTGAGATGCTCTACCCGCTCATGCAGGGGTACGACAGTGTTGCCATCAAGGCTGATGTTGAACTCGGCGGTCTCGACCAGTGGTTTAACCTCCTCTCGGGTCGTGCACTTCAGGCACACCACAAACAAGAGCCACAAGACATCATCACCATGAAGCTCCTTACTGCGGGAGATGGCAAAAAGATGAGCAAGAGCCTTGGCAACACCATCAATCTTCTCGATTCGGCCGACGATATGTTTGGTAAGACGATGCGACTCGGTGACAGCGTCATCATCGATTGCTTCGAATTGTGCACGCGCGTTCCCCTCGAGCAGGTTCGTGCTTACAGCGCACGTCTTAACGCGGGAGAGAATCCCAAGTCGATCAAAGAAGATCTCGCTGAAGCGCTCGTGACGATGTACAAAGGTGCTAAGGCTGCAAAGCAGGCACGAGAACGATTCAACACGCTCTTCTCAAAGAAAGAGGTTGGTGCTGAAGAGCTCGTTGATGTTGCAGTAGATGAAGACGTTACACTCGAAGACATCATCGAGACGCACAAGCTTTCTCCATCACGGTCAGAATTTCGTCGGCTCATCATGGGTGGTGGTGTGCGCGACCTTGAGACGGGGGAGAAGATTACCGATCCCAAGCGCCGCATCGTCGTTCCAATCAACCTTAAGCTCGGCAAACGACAGTTCATTCGCATCATCATCAAACGAAAGAAAAAGGACGATACTAAATAACAAAAACCCCCGCAATTGCGGGGGTTTTTGTTAGAAGTGAGGATGGCGATTATTCTTCTTCGTCGTCCGCATCATCTTCTTCCTCTTCTCCGTCGTCGCCCGCTGGGTCAGGAGCAACAATCCCGTCCGGGTCTACTATTGGGTCTACTGGATCGAGAGGATCGTCCACTGGAGCGACTGGATCTTCTACGGGATCGAAGTCGTTTACATCAGTCTCCAAAAGCGTTGGGTCCAAAAGGGTGTCGTTGAATGACATGTATACAATGAGATTACGTCTTGTAACCGAAATGCGCTCGATGAGCGCGCACACTTTGTACCAAAAGCTCGCGTACCACGCAATAGCAAAATCGTGGTCTAGTGGATAAATCGAAGAGAGATTTTATCTCGTTACACGAGCGTGTGAGAGATGTGTGATGGCAACCGCAATCGCATCGTATTCATCGTCGATCATTTCACGCTGCGGAAGCGTTACGAGGCGCTTCACCATATCCTCGACACCGCGCTTGTCGCTTGCGCCATGGCCGGTGACCGCGAGCTTCACGCTCGATGGAGCGTACTCGACAACGGGGATGTTTGCGCGCGTTGCTTCATAGAGAATGGCACCGCGAATCTCAGCCACATGAAGCGCTGTTGTTTTGTTTGCTGCAAAAAAGAGCGTCTCAATCGCAAGCGCGTCGGGAGCATGCTCGGCAATGACTGCTGCCACGCGTTCACCGCAGAGATGCAGTCGTTCCAAGAAGTCTTTCGTGTCATCCGCCTTCGTCCTGCCGGACTTCGGCGTGACGATGGGTGTAAAACACTCGGAGTGTTCGTGTGTGGGGCGCGATGCATCGCCCGAGATCACGGCGATGCCGAGGCGGTCGTAGCCGGGGTCGATTCCTAAAACTTTCATATATAAATCCTAAATCCGAAGCACGAAATTCGAAACAAATCCGAAATCCGAAATCCAAATGATCTAAACGAAGACGACCGTTTTGGATTTAGAATTTGTGACATTTGGATTTGTTTCGGATTTCGAATTTAGGATTTCGTGCTTATTCGGCGTTCGTGTAGACGTTCTGCACGTCGTCGTATTCTTCGAGCGCATAGACGAGCTCGGTGAGCTTTGCGCCGTCTTCTTCGGAGATGGGAACCATCGTCGTTGGTGTGTATCCATCGTGAGTCTTTTCGAATGCCCATGAGGCCGAACCTTGTGCCGCAAGCGCGGTGCCGTTTTTTGAAAGGATGTGCTTGATGTCTTGAGATGCGCGATTGACGCTGTCGGTGAGGCCTTCGATGATGATTGCTACACCACCCGGGCCGTAGGTTTCAAAAACCACCTTCTCATCGGCGTTGCCCTCAGACGCGCCTTTGATGGCGCGTTCGATATTGTCCTTAGGCATGTTTGCGATGCGCGCTTTCTCAATCGCCGCTTTGAGTGACGGCGCATTCAAATCACCTTTGGTAACGCGCGCTTCAGCCTTGATGAGCTTCACCATCTTTGTGAAGAGTTTGCTACGCTTGGCATCAGTCGCGCCTTTCTTTTCTTTGATCTGACTCCATTTGTTGTGTCCGGACATAAGTAGCTATGAGCTAGTGGCTTTTAGACGGTTACAGAATACATCAAAAGGCGAATGATTGTCTCGTCTGTTTTTGGGAACGAAAAAAGCCCCAGACGATGAAGCGGTCGGTGCTTCGTTCGTCGGGGCTTGAACCCGATGCGGGTGATCACGGCGTCGGGGGAGCGGTGTCGGACTCAGGGGGAATCACCAGGGGTGTCGGTGTCGTTTTCCACCCCTCGACGTTGAACTCGAAGTCCGCCAGGAGTTTGAGCATCGCCTGAACCGTGTTGACCGCCTTCTTCTCCTGATCACGCAGCCGTTGAAGGTCCTCGAGGGCACCCTTCACATCCTTGTAGGTGGGATATTCGGTTTTTAACATCGCAATGATGTCGTTGCGGACGGACTCCACTTCCTCCACCTTGAACCCCAGCGTGGTTCTTACGGCGCGTGCCATGATAGCCCGCTCCACCTCGTCGGGAGGGGTGTTGAGACAGATCATAAACAGCGTGTTGAAGGCGTTCAGCCGGTCGCTCTGGTCCATGGTGTACCCTCCAAAAGCCTAGCAAAGTTGCCGGGCTATTTATCCTTGTATATTATAACAGAAAGAAAACACCTGTCAATCCCTACATCAACTTCTCCTGTCCGTTGATACCGCCATGCTTGCGGCCGCGTTCGGTGATGACACGTCCACGAGGGGTGCGTTCGAGAAAGCCGATTTGAAGGAGATAGGGTTCGTGGACTTCTTCGATGGTTGCGGCGTCTTCACTCATTGATGCGGCAAGGGTCGAGAGACCAACAGGGCCACCAGAGAACTTGTCGGTGAGAAGTGAGAGGAGTTTGCGGTCAGATGAAGTCAAACCTTGCTCATCAACACCTAAGAGGTTGAGCGCATCGAGCGCGAGAGCTTTGGTGAGAGGCGCTTCTTTGATTTGGGCGAAGTCGCG
>JAUPUE010000024.1 GCA_030917725.1 Patescibacteria group bacterium | reverse complement strand
GGAGACCTCAGCTTTGCTCAAACAACTCTATGAAAGAAAATAGCAATTCAACGAGGGTCGGCTATCCGATAGTCATGTTTGGTACTGATTCGTCAGTCTTTGATCCAAAGAGTGACTCAGCGCTTCGTATGAAGACGTACGAAGAATTTCACTCGAAGATTTACATCGTTACATCTGCTTTTGATAAAGAGGGAAGAGACGTGGTTAAACTCAGCGAGAAAACGTCGGTGTATTCATCGAAGGGTGGAAATAAGGTCAAAATCTTGTGGGGGATGTACCGTCAGGCGCGAAATCTGATGCGCGAGTATGGGGTCCGATGTGTCATGTCTCAGGATCCTTTTATGCTCGGATTCATCGCCCATCTTTTGACTCGGGGAGGGAAGGGCGTTTTCTCGGTAGGTATTTATGGCACGGACACGAGCAATGTCTTTTTTTGTAGAGAATCACTCAAGCATCGTTTCTATGCGCTCGTCGCTCGTTTTATCTTACCGCGCGCCACTGCAATTCAAACGGACGGACCCGAAACTGTTGCTCGTCTCCGTGATGCGTACGGTGATAAGGTTTTCTTTAAACCAATGATACCCGCGAATATCGATGTGTTGGGAGCACGAAACCCGATGCCTTCCGAGGGGTCTCTCAAGATTCTTTTTATGGGAAGGTTTGTTGTCCAGAAGAATATCCCGCTTCTTGTTGATGTTATCGAGCAGACAAACAAAGAGATGCTCGGTAAAGTCCACTTTACCGCTGTGGGCACTGGTCCTGAGCACGATTGGTTCAAGGGTGAGATTGGTACGCGTGGTTTGCTTGGTGCCTGCAGCATTCTGGGTTCTGTATCGCGTGAGGAAGTCGCCGACCTCATCATGGGTCACGATGCTCTTTTGATTGTCTCGTACTACGAAGGATTCCCTCGCGTATTCATGGAGGCCGCGGTCGCCGGTATGCCTGTCATAACAACCAACGTTGGTGGCATCAAAGATCTGATTGTTGATGGAGAGAGCGGGTTTGTTTTGCAACAAGGCGCGTCCGCGAAAGAGATCACAGAGCGTATCAAAAGACTCGCAGAAGATCGAGCCCTTCTTGCATCGTTTTCTGTGGCGATTAGAAAACGTTGGCAAGAGATGTATGGCGGCACAACGGTTCTTGATTATCAACGACCACTCGTCGAATTCCTCGGGAGCTGTTTGGGGGTTTTGCCCAATGGGGTGCAGGGGTAGTAATCGAGTGGTATCGTACAGCCTATGACTGAACCAGAAAAAACAACCAAAGAGCCACAGATTCAAGTGTCAAAAGAGCACTACGCGGCTATGAAGTACGATACGTTGGAGCGATTCATCTCCTACCATCACCAGATTTTTTCTGTCCTCAAGCTGAATCCCCAGACCCTTCTTGAGATTGGTGTCGGTAACAAGCTTGTCTCGTGGTATCTCAAGCGCGAAGGTGTAAATGTCACCACGGTCGACTTCGACAAAGAACTCGAGCCAGATATTGTTGCAGACGTGCGCAACATGCCGATTCCTGATCAGTCATATGATCTCGTCATGGCGTGCCAAGTGCTCGAACATATCCCATACGAAGATTTTGAAAAAGGTCTTGCGGAGATGCGACGCGTCAGCAAGCGCTATGCTATTGTCGCGCTTCCGCGCATCAGCGCCTATTTTGAGCTCGTCATCAAATTCCCGTTCATTCGCACATTGCTCAAGCGGAACTTCATCGACCTCGCCATCAATCGTCACCTCAACTTTGGGGGATTCGAGACGTCGGGCCAGCACTATTTCGAAATTGATCGAAAGAAATACAAGCTCAGCGCAATACGAGAGAAGATCAAGAATCACTTCAATATCATCGAAGAATTCAGCCCCGTACTCAACAAGTACCACATCTTCTTCATCTTGGAACGAAAACCATAAATGAAGCTCCTCATCCTCACACAAAAGGTCGATTCACGGGATGACAATCTCGGGTTCTTTCATCGATGGATTGAAGAGTTCGCGAAACGCTGTGAGTCGGTCATCGTCATTTGTCTTTACGAAGGCGCGCACAGCCTTCCGTCGAACGTGCGCGTTTTATCGCTTGGTAAAGAGAGTGGTGTTTCGCGCATCAAATACCTCAAACGTTTCTACTCGCACATCGTCCGTGAACGCAAAAACTATGACGCAGTCTTCGTACACATGAACCAGATCTACGTGGTTCTTGGCGGATTGTTCTGGAGACTACTTGGGAAGCACATTGGTCTTTGGTACGCCCATGGTGCTGTCTCTCTGAGTCTTCGCTGTGCGGCACTCATGACAAACAAGGTATTCACATCAACCGCAGAAGGATTCAGGATTTCTACACCAAAGCGACACATCGTTGGGCAGGGGATCGACACGAACCTCTTTGCTCAAAAAGACAGCTATGCGATTGCATCTCCTGTTCGTCTGGTCACTGTCGGTCGCGTCATGCCCTCCAAGAATATCGAGATGATGGTGGATGTGCTCGCAATCCTGCGCTTTTCTGATGTGCCGGCTACGCTCGATGTGGTGGGATCCTCTGATCAGGGTGATGAGACATATCTCACTACTTTGAAGGAATATGTAAAAGACAAAGGGCTTGATGAGGCGGTCCGTTTTACTGGAGGCGTTCCGTATGCAGACTTACCAAACATCCTTCTTCGATATGACATTTTTATCAATGCGGGAATGACGGGAAGCCTCGATAAAGCTTTGCTTGATGCTGCGGCAGCAGGTCTTCCGGTCATTTCATCCAATCCCGCATCGCATGCATTTCTAAGTGGTGACGCCTCGCTCGGTGCATGTGATGCAACCGAACAAAGCATGGCGGATGCGATTAAAAAGGTGGTGTTGATGAGCGAAATCGAGAGGTCGGCTTTTGGTGGGGCGCTTCGTGAGCGTGTTGCCCAAGAGCATGCGCTTCCGCGGCTTATTGGTGCCATACTCGCTGAGATGAAATAAAACCGTCTTGTTGAGACATCGATTTCGTGAGATAGTTACGAATCTAAGCCCATACCAATGAGCCTCGGCGCGAATCCAATCCAGAGATTTAAAATAGAATATGAAACCATATAAGCAGTTTGTAGATGAAAAGATCGCGTTAATAAGTAAGGCGGATCCGATTATCGACATGGGAGGCGGTACACCGTTTCAAAAATGGATGAAAGAATATGAGGTGCTCTTCAAGGGTTCAAACTATAAGACCATGGACTATGACGCGAAGACGAACCCGGACATCGTCGGAGACATTCACGATCTTCCTCTGGAAGACGCATCGGTAGGAGCGATTATCTGTGCCCATGTTCTTGAGCATGTGAAAAATCCCCATCGTGCTGTCGATGAGATGTATAGAGTGCTGAAGCCGGGGGGTATGCTTTTCATTTATGTTCCGTCCACACATCCGTATCACGCTCGTCCGGGCTGGTACCCCGATTTTTGGAGGTTCTACAGAGAGACCCTTGAGGAACTTTGTAGAGATTTCTCATCAGTAGAAATACGCCAAAAAGACGGTTACTTTATGGCACTATCGACATTCATCCCGTTTCGACGGAAGATTCTCGTACCACTCCAATTTCTGACAGATCTTCTCGACAAGCTTTTTGAATCAAGAAAGAGTCCAACAACCGATGGCTATTTTGCCTTTGCGGTGAAATGATTTTCTGTGGTAATTCTATGATTAGAATATTTTCGCTTTTGAGAAGACTCCAATACGAAGAACTGACACGATTAACAATCGATGGCAGGATTCTCGATGTGGGAGGTGCTCATGAATCAGGCTACCATGAACTTATAAAGGGCACGCACACATTTGAGGTTGCCAATATCATGGCATCTCCCAAGGTCGATTTTGTTTTTGATGCCCAAGAACGTTTTCCTATCGAAGACAACGTATATTCTGGGGTGATTCTTCTCAATGTATTGGAGCACCTATATAACTATAAGAATGCGGTTAGTGAGTCTTTTAGGGTCCTTAAATCGGGCGGTGTTCTTGTTGGCGCCGTACCTTTTTTGTTCAGTGTTCATGCCTCTCCGGATGACTATTTCCGTTACACAAGGTCGGCGCTTGAACAGATTTTCCGAGATGCTGGTTATACAGATATAGTAATAAAAGAACTTGGAACGGGAGCCTTTAGTGTCATCCACCACCTTCTTTTCGGTCTCTACTATTTTGATTTCATCAAAGAACTAGCGATGAAAATTTGTATGTTCTTAGATTCAATCATCTCTTATATAAAAAAAGACAGTTATATGTCGGAGCGCTCTATGCCACTTGGGTATTTTTTTGAGGCAAAGAAACCATGAAAGTCTGTCTTGTAGTCGATAATCTTAATATTAGCAATGGGGGTGGGCGTCTCGCTCGGAATTTCGTAGAATCTTTTGCAGGAACCGAAATCGAATTCGAGATTGTGTCATTTAATCCACCTGCCGTACCTCTTCCGGTTCCGCTTACCATATTGCGATCAGTGTGGTGGCATTTTTTGGTCAATGTTTGGAAAATCCGTTCTATTGCACGACGTTGTGATATCGTGCATTCTTTTGATTTTTATCCGAACGCACTGCTTTCATCTCTTGCACTGGTCGGTATGAAAAAGGGCCACGTGGTCACGGTTATGGGAACGTGTTCCGTAAGCCCGCTGAACCGAGAACCGCACTCTATGCTCATCAAAAGTTTTGCAGGTTCGGTTGATGCGATTATTTCCATCAGTTCATACACTGCTCAAAAAATTCGCGAGAAACTTCCAACGCTTTCATTATCTGTCATTCCACCATTTTCATTCGCTCGACCGATTACCACGGGGGAAGTCCCGACTGCTGAATTCGTCAACAAGATTCAAGGAGTAAAGCCGTATATCGTGTCGGTTTTGAGTGTACTCAAAGAGCGCAAGGGATGTATTGAGAACCTTAGAGTATTTTCACGTCTCGCTGAGCAGATGCCCTCTCTGAACTATGTTATTGTTGCTACCCCAGATGGTTCTTCGTACTCTCAATCTGTTGTCGCCGAGATCGAACGTCTCAATCTCGGCGACAGGGTGCACTTTATTGGAGGTCTCTCCGAGGTCGAGCTGAGTCATGTGTATGCGAATGCTGATCTTCATCTGATGCTTTCACATTATGATGCAAAGGCCCATGATATCGAGGGGTTTGGACTCGTGTATCTCGAAGCATCGAGCCACGGTATTCTTTCAATCGGAAACTATGATAGTGGGGCACGTGACGCAATTGAAGAAGGTGTCAGCGGAACGCTGATTAGAGCGCGTAACAATGATGAACTCACTGAGCGCGCTTATCAGGCAGCATTGCTACTCCTACAGAAACGCTGTGATCCGCAGACAAGTGAACAGGCAAAGGATTTTTCACACACATTCTCATCGAAAAGATCTGTGGAGGCATATCGAACTCTCTATTATGCTGTTATAAAAAGTGAACACCATACAAAATCATGATGAGAGACCTCGCCTACAAAGCAAAAAGGGCCCTGATTGAAACTCAGAAGAGCATTGCCTCATTGAGATTGCTCATGTTTATAGCACGTGCACGGCGGCGTCTCATCCAGAGAGGGTTTGCGCCTGTGCGCAAGCTTGGTGCAGGCAAGGATGGAGCGACATTCCTCTGCCACAAGGAGACCGATATGGTCGTAGTCAAGTATCTTTCACACTACGGTAAGTGCTTCCTTCCACTTACAAAGCTTTTCATCGAAAAAAAGATACATGATGCGCATTTCTATGCTCCGATTGTGATTGATGATGAGATTCTTTCGTATCCCTTTGAAGATCTGAAAAAACCAGAAGTTAACAACGAGACCTTTAAACGGTACCTCTTGGAAATCTGTGAGTTTGAACGAGTATTAGTTAGTCATGGGATGGTCTATTGGGATTTTGGTTTCTCTTCCTCTCCGAATTACATGCTTACACATGAGGGGCAGCTCAAGGTCATTGATTATGGCGGAAACGCTTTCTTATTCCTTGATCGCTCAGAAGTTTTTGCAGCAGGATACAGCGATCGTCCACGTCCAAACCTCGTTTTCGCAGAAACTCAATACATTGCGATTCAGTTGTTACTCCATATCATCACGATAGGTCTTGGTCGAAAGGGGATGGAGCGATACTCATCTGAGGCGCAAGATACATCGCTTGAAGGCCTGAGAAAATTGAAAGAAACCTGTATTCGGGAGATTAAAGGTACGTCGTATGAGCTGATTGCGGAGTGCGTTGTTGAAGTTGACCTTTGTTCGCAGGCGGGGTGGGTGTCACTTGCGGCGAACATTGAGAAAAACCTCGATACAAAAGTAATTTTGACTGAACGTGCGGACATAGACTCGATTTCATTCACACAGGACGGTGTGCGTGTTGTTGGATACCAAAGTTATGAATTACGAAATGACGCGATCACCCCTCTGCAAAACGAGCACGCGAATGATCTGTGGGATACGGCTTCAAAGATGAAGGTTGTATCCCATGCTTTCGATCTCATTGCAAAAAATCAGCCGTTGCCTGAGACATTTCTTGATATCGGTTCGAATCTCGGTCTTTATGTTTTTTTAGCGAACCGTGTCTATGGAGTCCCTCATGCTATGGGGATCGACTACAATCCTGATTATGTGAGCGTGTGTAACGAGATAGTCATGCGGCTCGGAATGGAGGGATGTAACTTCGAGCGGGGGACTTTTGGAGAGCATGAGCAGAAACACGATATCGTTCTTGCCCTTGGATTAATCCATCACCTCTACCATCGAACTGAAGGTTCGGGATCGCTCGAGGTAATCCTTGAAAAATTCTCAAAGATAACAGGCAGATTCCTGATTATAGAATTTCCTACCGAGAAAGATTCGAAGGCGCGTAAATGGACAGATATGCCGTTCCGAAAGAAACAAGATGAATACTCACTCAAGCGTTTCGAGGAGTTGGCGACTCGATATTTTGGGACGGTACAAAAGATCGGCGGCACGAGCCCAACTCGGCCTATATTCCTTCTGGAGAAACGGTCTCCCGATATCTTGCTTTCTCGAAGAGGAGTGCGATAAGGATGAACACTATTACTTCCGTCGCAATCACAGCCCAGAGGGCGCCTATGATGCCGAAGAGCGGTATGAGGATTGCCAAGAGTCCAATCTTTGCGAGTGAGCTCGTCATTTGGAACACATATAACTCCCTTTTTCGTCCCCTCGCTTCGAGTGCTGTCCTGTAAAGGACTTTTGGAGCGAAGATGATGATAATTGCATACAGTCGGGAGAGCATTACTGCGTCACCATATTGAGGGAAGAGGTACTCAAAGATAAGTGGCGCACAGATCCAATAGATGATAGCGATTGGTATCGAGAGTAGTGCGGCGATAAGGACTTTTGTGTGGAGAGATGCACCGATATCCGCCAAGCTTTTGTTGACGAACTTTGGGAAGGCAACTTGGCTTATGTTTCGTATCGCACTCTTCACATTCTGAGGGAAGACGATTGCGAACGAAAATGTTGCCAGGGCGACAGGCCCTAGGAGATTAAAGAGGAGGACCTTGTCGAGGTATGTCGCGATTGATTCAATAATTCCAATGGCACTCATGTGGACGCCGTATTCGACCATCTTGTCATCAATATGTTCGTTCTTCACAGCTGTTCTCTTGGTTTGGAAGAAAAAGAAGGTCGCAATGAGCGCCCAAGAAAAGAAGTATGCTGATATCGTGGCGACCAGTTCTTTTGAGAAAAAGGCGGTTGTAATCACGAGTGCATTCGTCGCAATGATGATGAGGCTTTGTTTTGATGCGGCATCTCTAAAGAGGCTCTTTCCGGTCAGGAACGGATAATAGCTGAGCGATGCTTCTACAAACGGAAGGAAGAGTGCGGCGACGAGAAATGAGAGAGAAAGACCGGTATCTCCTCTCAGAAAGTAGAAAAGAGAAAGGACGGAGGATGCTATCGTCGCGAGGATTCCCCACTTTAATTTCGTCGCCCAGGCAAGCATAAGAGCTCCGTCGTTATTCCCCGCGGACGCTCGTGTCAGAGCTGTATTGATACCGGGAAGTGTCAGAGCTGCGAGAAAGCCCGCTATAGACAGAACGTATTTGTATTCTCCAAAAGTTTCTTGAGGAAGGAAGTTTGCAAATGCTATGGAAGCAAGAAGCCCCATAACTGAGGTGACCATGTGTGTCGAGGATACCCATGCACTTCCACGAGTTAGATACACCATATCGGTCTTCGTATATCGTTCGCTCCAGCGGAGGAGTCGGACCGTCTGTTGTTTGAGGTTTTCCATGCGATTCGTAGTGTAGCCCGCCTTCGCAAAAGAATGAAGGGAGTATTGTTTTACAAAGATTTGCTTCGGCGGTGCAGGCGCACTGGAGTGATTACAGGCCAGATGCTATAGTCGTCCTCATATATGCAGTCAAAAGAGTTCTTCCTCAGCAAACTTGAGGAATCGCATGACTTTGGTGGGGGCATGATTTCTATTCTTGATCTTGGGAGTGGACAATCACGAAGCGCACTCCCACTTTTGGGACGATATCCGCAGACGCGATATGTTGGTATTGAACCCTCGGAGACTGCCGCTGCCGCTGCGCGCACACTCTTGGCGCCGTTTCCGAATGCGCGTGTCTATACACAGCTCGCATATGAGCCTCTTCCTGATGAGGCGCCTTTTGATATTGTGCTTTCCTTGAGTGTTCTCGAACACGTCAAACAACTCGATCGTTTTCTTGCCAACAGTATCGCTATGACAAAAAGTGGCGGACGCATTATTCATCGATACGATCTTGGCCACTCACTTCACCCATCGTCGATTAAAGAACGCTTTCAAGTTTTTCTAGGAAATCATTTTCCTAAGCTATTGCCTGAGCATAAATTTGTTCGGTATGTTGATCCTGATGAGGTAGTTCGTTTACTCGAGAAGAGTGGGGCTCATGTTGATGGCATTACGTACCATCAAATGCCGGATCATAAGCGATTTCTTAAGGATTTCGTTCCGACATCTGATGAGGTTGAGACGCTCGTTACCCGTCTCTCCGAATGGGAATTCGACATCTCGCCGCACCTTTCGGGTATGCAAAAAGCAAAGCGCGAGCTTCTTTTTCCGGCAATATCCGTGTGGGCAACAAAGCGATGAGCAATGTCTAGAGATGTGATATAGTCGCACCTATATGACTGAAACAATTCTTCGTCGGAGCATCATTGTCGGTGCCTTTCTCGTCTTGCTTGTGCCGTTTATTGTTGCTTACTCATCGTTCTTTCCATACATCGTCGGAAAAGCTGTTCTTTTTCGCACAATCGTTGGGCTGATGCTCGGTGCGTGGGGGGTTCTCGCTATCTCGGTCCCCGCATATCGTCCACGTTGGTCACCGGTTATGATTTCTGCGGCGATCTTTTTGGGCGTTGTGTGTATTGCTGACCTGCTTGGTGTTAATGCGGTTCGAAGTTTTTGGAGCAACTTTGAGCGCATGGAGGGATTCGTCACCATCGCACACGTGGTCGTATATCTCTTTGTTGTCGGTTCGGTTATACGAAGCGAAAAGGTGTGGGGTTGGTTTTGGAACGTATCAATTGTCGGAAGCGTTCTTGCGAGCTTCATGGCTTTTGGAGAAGCCGCAAAAGTCACCGAAGGAAATCTCATTCGTGTTGATGCAACGCTCGGCAATCCGACATACCTCGCTGTATATCTTCTCGTCAACGTGTTCATCGCGCTTTTCATGGCGTACCGAGCACGAACCAACAAGCTCCGTCTGTGGGGCTATGTCGTTGCAATAATCGTACAAATTGTTGGACTCTACTACACAGGAACTCGAGGTGCTTTTCTTGGTCTTGCCGCTGGTGTCGGCATCGCCGCACTTATCATGCTTATTCGCGGCAAAGAACATCCGAGAATGAGACGAATCGCCGGTGCAATCGTTGGTCTTGCCTTGGTGGGTATGGGCGCATTCTTTATGTTGCGCACCACAGCATTCTTCCAAGAGAACCCAACGCTCGCGCGCATCGCGAACATCTCGCTCACTGACACCACTGTTGAATCACGTCTCACGCTCTGGACGAGTATTGGTTGGAATGCATTTCTTGAACGCCCATTGCTCGGTTGGGGACAAGACAACTTCATTGTCGCTTTCGGAAAATACTACGATCCCATCATGTACAAGCAGGAGCCGTGGTTTGATCGCGCGCACAACGTGTTTGTGGATTGGGCTATGGCAGGTGGAGCACTTGGTCTCATCGCGTATCTCGCGCTTTTCGCTACCACGCTCGTTATTCTTTGGAGAAGTTCGTTGTCTCTTCCCGAGAAGTCTATTCTCACCGGACTGCTTGGTGCCTATGCGGTCAATAATCTCTTTGTATTCGACAATCTCGTGAGCTACATCTACTTCGTGACAGTCCTCGCATACATACATGTGCGCGGTTCATATGATGCTAACGAGACGCTCCCACAGAATCAGTCAGCATCGGTCAGCAAACCGATTCTTGTTGGTGGAATCATCGTCGCAGTGGTGTTGGTATGGTTCATGGCACTTCGTCCTATGGGTCGAGCGCAC
>JAUPUE010000005.1 GCA_030917725.1 Patescibacteria group bacterium | reverse complement strand
CGCTCTCGGATGTCTTGCCCAAGCTCAATGTCATCCTCGATGAATATAAAGAGCACATCATTCACAACATCGCGGGACACATCGGCAACGGCAATTTCCACATCATCCCGCTCATGGATCTTTCGAACAAAGCGTCACGCAAAGTGATTCCCGAAATCATGCATCGCGTCTACAATCTCGTCATCGACTACGGCGGTTCGATTAGTGGCGAACACAATGATGGCATGATCCGCACGCCCTTTGTTCGTCAGCAATTTGGTGACGACATGTACAAGCTCTTCGAAGAGACAAAATTAATCTTCGATCCCAAGAATATCTTCAATCCAAACAAAAAAGTGGGAGGAACGCTCCATGGAGCCCTTATTCATATGAAGCGCAGCTAAGAATATTGACGGCGTTCTGTCAATTGCGTCTACGGGCGCGGCGAATACAATAGGTGAGCTTTAGCCGTTCTTATCAACTACTTTTTGCTATGAAAAAGAAAAAATCAGCTCCCAAGAAGGCAAAGAAGGTCGCTCCAAAAAAGGCCCAAAAGAAAACTCCGACTTCGCTAAGGCTTCGTCGGACAGGCAAAAAGTCAGCCGCAAAAAGCGTCCCTCAGATTGCCAAGAACGCATTCAAAGTCACTCCACTCGCTGACCGCGTTGTTGTTCGTCCGATTGCCGAAGAAGCTTCGCTCCGTCCGTCGGGTATTTACATCCCTGAGACAGCTGACAAAGAACGCCCACAAGAAGGCACCGTCGTTGCTGTTGGACCCGGCGCATATGACGACGGCATCCTTGTACCGATGAGCGTAAAGATCGGTGACAAAGTCATGTTCTCCAAATATGGCTATGACGAGATGAAAGTAGATGGTGTTGAATATTTTGTTGTGAAGGAAGAAAACATACTGGCCATTATTAAATAAGCACGAAATCCTAAACTCGAAATCCGAAACAAATTCAAAGCACTAAATTCAAAATCCTAAACTGAATCCGTTTCGAACATTTGAATTTAGGATTTCTGATTTGTTTCGGTTTTCGTGCTTCGAGTTTCGGATTTAATAAACACTATGTCTAAACAAATACTATTTGACCGACAAGCACGTGAAGCGCTCCAGCGTGGCATCGACAAGGTCGCGAATGCAGTAAAGGTTACTATCGGTCCGCGCGGACGCAATGCGGTGCTCGAAAAGGGCTACGGCGCTCCAACCATCACCAACGACGGTGTCTCCATCGCCAAAGAAATCGAACTCAAAGACAAGTTCGAAAACATGGGTGCATCAATCGTCAAAGAAGTGGCAGGAAAGACCAATGACATCGCCGGTGACGGTACGACAACCGCAACGATTCTTGTGCAGGCTCTTGTGAACGAAGGATTGCGTCACACCACCATGGGTATGAACGCCATGGGTGTTCGCCGTGGTATGGAAAAAGCATCAGCTGATGTTGTTTCAGCACTTCGTGATATCGCTAAGCCAGTGAAGAACAAAGAAGAAGTGAAGCAGGTGGCAACCATCTCCGCAGAATCAGAAGAACTCGGCACAACAATTGCTGAGACAATTGAAACTGTTGGTAAGGATGGCGTTGTTACCGTCGAAGAATCGCAAACGTTTGGTGTCGAAACAGAAATCGTCGAAGGTCTCGAAATCGACAAAGGATACGTGTCGGCATACATGGTGACCAACAGCGAGCGCATGGAAGCGGAATACCGCGATGTGTCGGTTCTCATCACCGACAAAAAAGTTTCAACGGTCAAAGACATCCTTCCACTCTTGGAAGGATTGGCAGAGACCGGAACCAAAGAGCTCGTCATCATTGCTGATGATATCGACGGCGAAGCGCTCACGACATTCGTTCTCAACAAACTTCGTGGCGGATTCTCAGTGCTCGGCGTAAAGGCTCCCGGTTATGGTGATAAGAAGAAAGAGATGCTCGCTGATATCGCTGTCACTGTCGGTGCGACGGTTGTTTCGGAAGAGACAGGAATTAAGCTCGAAAGCGCGACGGTCGCAATGCTTGGTAAGGCGCGCCGTGTCGTATCAACAAAAGACAGCACGGTGATTGTTGGTGGTAAGGGTGCAAAGGCTGCAATTGATGAGCGTGTGAAGCAACTCAAGACGCAACTCGAGAACACCAAAGGAAAGTATGAAAAAGAAAAGATCCAAGAACGCATTGGCAAGCTCTCGGGTGGTGTTGCGGTGATTCGCGTTGGTGCAGCCACCGAGACCGAAATGAAATACCTCAAGCTCAAGATCGAAGATGCAGTGAATGCGACAAAAGCTGCCATCGAAGAGGGAATCGTTCCTGGTGGTGGTAGTGCATTGGTCAAAGTTGCAGCAAAGCTCGCGAGCTCCAAAGTCTCAACTGATGCAGAGAGCATCGGCTACGCTATTGTCATCAAGTCGCTCGAGTCGCCACTTCAGCAGATTGCCAAGAACGCCGGCAAGGACGATGGTTTGGTCATCGTCGACCGCGTAAAGGCAGGTGGCAAGAACTCGGGATACGATGCCGGTACTGACACCATTGTCGAAGATATGCTCGCAGCGGGTATCGTTGATCCGGTTAAGGTGACGCGCACGGCGGTTCAAAATGCGGTTTCAGCAGCAGCAATGCTCATCACAACCGAAGTGGCGATTGCCGATGAACCCAAAGAGGATGCTCCAACAGCTCCACATCAGCACGGGGGAGAGTATTAACCCACTTCGCCAAGGCTTCGTAGGTCAGGATTCATAAATAGGATTTGGGCAGACACCCTCCGGAGCTTTATGCGAAGGAGGGGTTTGCTTTTTATCGCTAAGTATGGTATGGTATTGGACAGAGGGAGGGAAGATATATGAATTGGAAACGCCGCACGATGCGATACGAGGAAGGTTTCTGGTTGACTGGCCCTGAGAAGGTCCAGGTTCAGGAGGCAGAGAAGTTGAAGTTCAGAGTGCTTCTGTTCGTCGCCTCGATGGGCCTCATCATGGGATGGGCCTGCAACCGTTAACCACGACCGAAGGAGGTCTACCGTGTTGACCCAATGGATTCTGTGTGGAGCCTTCCTTCTTGCCATCGTGGCGGGGTGGAAGGTTCCCAGCAGCAAGTCGATGACCGACGAGGAGCGAGCTGGCCGAATCAAGCGCCAGCTCAACCGTTTTTGCTGGGCCCTCGGGATCATCATGCTCACCGCGTTCCTTGGTTCGTGCTGTTACACCATCTGGCGTGACGTGCACGAGCCGGTCCCGGCGGACTATCCCACCAGCAGCTCTTTCGTCGACGAGGCCCCGCGCTACCAGCGGGGTCTTTTCTTTTTTGGTATAATTAAGTCACTCCGCAGCCACCCTTTCTTGCTCCCCTGCGGAACTCGTCGAGCAGAGCTCTCCTCAAACAGTCCTCGGTCTGCAGAAAGGGTGGACTGCTCCGTTCAAGTTATCTAATAAATATAATTAACAAGACTATGACCATCCTCTATATTTTCCTCGCAATTCTCGCTCTCTTTATCATCTGGGGTATCTACGCATACAACCGATTCGTTTCACTTGTAGCTCGTGCAACAGAAGCATGGGCAGACATCGATGTTCAGCTCAAGCGCCGATACGACCTCATTCCGAATCTCGTTGAGACAGTAAAGGGTTACGCAACACACGAACGTGAAGCTTTTGAAAATGTGACCAAGGCACGTGCAGCAGCGCTTGGCGCAGGAAGCAGCAACGTTGCAGCACATGCAGCAGCCGAGAACATGCTCACGGGAGCCCTCAAATCGGTCTTTGCCATTGCAGAGGCATACCCAGACCTCAAGGCGAATCAGAACTTTCTTGAACTCCAGCGCGAATTGTCTGACACCGAGAACAAGATCCAGGCAGCACGCCGCTTCTACAACACGAATGTTCGCGACTTGAACATCATGATTGCAACATTCCCAAGCAACCTCATTGCGAACATGTTCCACTTCGGTACACGTGAGTACTTTGATCTCGATGAAGGTTCTGCAGAGAAGGAGCCGGTCAAGGTAAGCTTTTAGCAATAAGCAATGAGCAATTCATTACCAATTGCTAATTGCCAATTGCTCTAACTATGACAGCGCTCGCTGTACACAACGTCGCACATATCAACAAGATGTGGTTCGTCGTGCTCTTTGCGGGCTTCATGCTGTTCTCGGTCACCAAGACTATCTACCGCGGCATTCAACAGATTGCGATCGACAGCGCCTCGGCGCAGGCACAGGTTGATGCGTTGATGAATGAACCGCATTAGAAAGCGACGAGCGATTAGCGATTAGGCCGATTCTAATCTAAAAGCTAGTCGCCAATCGCTAAAAGCTTCAATGACCTCCCTCTACACACATCAGACATCGAACAAGCTCAAGACGTGGACGCTCATGACCGTCTTCTTGGTCGTGCTCATAGCGCTCGGCTGGTTCTTTGGCGCGGTCTACAACGAGCCGGGTATCTTGGTCATCGCGGTCATCGTGAGTGTCGTCATGAACATTTCGGGATATTGGTTCTCCGACAAAATCGCGCTTGCGGTCTCACATGCAAAACCTGCAACACGTGAGCAATATTTTGATCTCTATACGGTCACCGAGAATCTCTCGATTGCAGCCGGTCTTCCGATGCCGAAGCTCTATGTGATTAACGATCCGGCACCGAATGCTTTTGCGACTGGTCGCAACGAGAAGCACGCTGCCGTAGCTGTTACTACAGGGCTTCTCGAACGTCTCGACCGCACTGAGCTCGAGGGCGTTATTGCACACGAGCTTTCACACATTGGCAACGACGACATTCTTCTTTCGACCGTCATTGTGGTTCTCGCAGGCACCATCGCACTTGTCTCAGATTTCTTTTTGCGCATGTCAATTCATGGTGGACGGGATAGTGATAGTAAGGCGGGCGGAGCAATCGTCCTTATTGGCTTCGTTCTTGCCATTTTGTCTCCGATAGCTGCGACGGTTATCCAACTCGCAATATCTCGCAAGCGTGAATTTCTCGCTGATGCCTCAGGTGCCTTGCTCACCCGCTATCCTGAAGGCTTGGCATCTGCGCTTGAGAAGATAAGTGCATATGGCGCGCCACTTAAACATGCCAACAACGCCACGGCGCATCTTTTCATCAGCAATCCTTTTGGTTCCGATAAGGCGAAAACCGGCTTCTTCACCAAGCTCTTTATGACGCACCCTCCCGCAGCAGAACGTATCGCAGTGTTGCGGGGTGACGTGGTATCATCGAAATAAGTATGAGCCCCGAAAGGCCTTTATCTGGAGTAGATCTTCGCACAGCACTTCGTCACATCACGAAGCTTGTCTTTGGTGAACGCGATACGTTTGATGAATCAGGCCGCGTCCGCGAGGTGATGCAGGAAGCAGAGATTGTTTTTGAAGACGCTGAAGACAAGGAGGCTCTCGCCGAGATGCAGCAAGAAATCGAACGTCTCAAAAAGCTCGTCTATGTCGATGAGCTCAC
Organism: Patescibacteria group bacterium; assembly: GCA_030917725.1. Lineage (GTDB taxonomy): Bacteria > Patescibacteriota > Minisyncoccia > Phycocordibacterales > EsbW-18 > EsbW-18. Next base: position 1,133 of record JAUPUE010000005.1, on the reverse strand, counting down.
GGGTCTTATGAACCGTCGGGGTATTGCTGATGAGATGGGTGCCTTTTTCAAGGAGGCTCTCTTTGCGCAAGAACATCCCGAGATGCGTAAAGGTGTCGTCATTGCTGACTTCTCTGTCATTTTTATTGACGCCGACAACTTCAAGAGCGTCAACGATACATACGGTCATGACGAAGGCGACCGTGTGCTCAAGGCAATTGCACAAGTATTGCAAGACAACGCGCGTGGTATCGATGCCGTCGGTCGTCTCGGTGGTGAAGAGTTTGTCATCGGGCTTCTCGGTGCGACCGAAGGTGATGCTTACGCAAAAGCTGAGAAGATCAGAAAGCAGATTACACAAAAAGTGACTATCTCTAAGGACACAGAGCGAAAAATGACCGCAAGCATCGGCGTCGCATCACTCCATCATTCCAAGGCGCAGACGCTTACCGAGCTCATCGAATATGCCGACAAAGCAATGTATGAAGCAAAGACGAAGCGTGGCAAGGATACCGTCGTGAAATATAGCGAACTCGCATGAGCAGGATTCCATTTGTCTCATGGTCGTGGAAAGAGGGGAGAGTGTGGGACCACTGGATGATCGTGCATTTTGCTTCGGGAATCGCGATTGCCTGCGTGCTTGAACTTCTGTCGTTGGACACTGCTCATGCATATCTCATCGCGCTCGGGCTTCTTGTTGCATGGGAGATAGGCGAGAAGATTGGCCGTGTTGAAGAAGAGACCGAGAACCTTGTGCTTGATGTGGTGTTTGGCATGTTCGGTTTCGCGCTCTTCGAACAGGTCATCTTTCCACTCGTGAGCAGAGAGGGCGTTGTCTGGATTCTTATTACAACCCTTATCTTCGCCATCGGCGGTAGTGTGCTTGGGTGGATGGCGTATAAGAGGCGAAGCGAATAACTATTTTGGCGGTATTCATTGTACAAAATTCGAACCTTTTTTGAAAGCAATCCTGATGAAGAAATCTGAAACAATGCGGACGAAGTTTTGCGGAAACAATTTTCTGGGGAAAGGATTCCGCAAAACTTCGGCTGATTCTTTTTTTCTCAATTCGGATGTCGCAAGCGGAGGAGGAGGGGTCTGGGGAGGAATCCTCCGCTTGCTCCTCTTTTTGTTTTGGCGAAATTCGGGCGGGC
>JAUPUE010000059.1 GCA_030917725.1 Patescibacteria group bacterium | reverse complement strand
CACCCCCGTCCTCGCTCAGGAGGAGGCCACCGTCGACCTGACTGCCACCGTCCTCACCGAGGACGAACCGAGCCTCGACTTGGCCAAGACGAACACCAACTGCCCGACGTGCGGGCCCAGCGCCGGATTCCTGGTCTATTTCGACCAGAACCGGAACGGCCGGTACGATCCTGGCGAGGAAACGCGGGATCGCTGGCCGGTCCTCCTGTACCAGGATTGCGTCGGGTCAGACTGTTCCCAAGGTCCGTGGACGTTGTTCGACAAGGCCCTCACGGGTGGAAGCGACTTTGTCTACGACGCAGGTTCGGACACAGGAAAAGCCTATTTCAAAGGTCTTCCGCTCTACAAGTACTTCTATGTATGTGCGGAATTCTCGAGAACCTGGCTCGAATTCACCGAGCCGATTGCCGATCCTCTCGCCGCCTTTCTCAACGAGATCGAGGACAACATCCTCGAAGAAAGCGGAGGACTCATCGGCGGCTGGAACGACGCGCAGGTAAGCGTCGTAGAAAACCCCCTGCCGCTCGCCGACGACTACCCGCCCTCGGGTGGCAGAAATTGGGACGAAGGTCCCTTCTGCTACAAGATCAAGCTCAGGAGCACCTGCAACGACCTACTGCTGAAGTTCGGGGTCTTCGACGAGGACACCCTCCTCGACACACGCCGACCCTGATCCGAAGCTGCTTCGATGCGCGTTTGACCGGTCCCACCTCCAGCGAGAGTGTGGGGCCTTTGTTATTTCAATACTGTGCAGTAGTCTATTAAAGTCATCAAAATAACCCAATCCTCATGGAAGTCCCCAACTGCTACTACCGCGTCAGCATCAAAGCGCTCATCTTGGATGAGACGCGCAAAAAGTTTTTGCTCGTGCAAGAGCCCGATGGAAGATGGGAACTCCCCGGTGGTGGACTCGATCATGGTGAGGACATCCACGAAGCATTGAAGCGTGAAATCAAAGAAGAAATGGGTCTTGCCGTCACTTCGATAGCAGACACACCAGCGTATTTCTTTCCAGCAAAAAATAAATCAGGAAGCCCGATTATCAATGCACTCTACGAAACAACACTTGAGAGTCTCGATTTCACGCCTACCAAAGAGTGTGTGGCAATCCGCTTCTTTTCTGCAGAAGAAGCTATGCAGGTAGAGCTTCTTCCCAACGTCCCAGTATTCGTAGAGCTATTCCGCTAGCCGAGTTTTTCGAGCGCTTCATCAACAGCTTTGTGGAGATCTTCTAACGGACCGTCATTCGTTATGACGACATGTGCCTGTTCGATACACGCAGGAAGATTTTGAGCCCATGCATCCTTTCCTTCGCTTTCAAGCAATTCTTGCTCAATGAATTCCTCAAAAGAGACATCATCTGTCTCACTCCCCCGTTTTATAACGCGCTCATGACGGATTTTGGGATGAGCGTCAACCGCAAGCAGTACGAATGATGATGATAACCTCTTGAGCGCCTCAATTTCCCCTACAGTGCGAAGTGATTCTATCACTGCATGTCCACCGGCTGTTTCTGCTTCCTGAAAAAGCGTTTCTGCAATATATGCAGGCCCATACGTTTGGCGCAATTCGTTTGCGAGTGGACGCATAGCATTGCGATCATTCTCTAAACCTCGTTTTGTGAGCTCCGCCAAAAGAAGACTCCGGGCAGAATAGTGTTGAAACCCTTTTAATTTAAGATAATCAACAACAGTCCCCTTTCCAGCCCCAATAGTCCCTGTAATTCCGATGATATGCATAAGAAACTATAAACGAAAGAGGCTTTCTGTATAAGGGTTTTATGGGTTTTTGAACCGATGTTAATACAATACGCAATTTGTGGCGTAAAAAGTCAACTTTTGGGCTATCCACAGAGCCATTTTTTGGCGATTGTCTAAAAAACGGCCCTGTTGCTATACTTTTCAAGTACCTGGTCGAAGCATATACTTACCGAGACCATTAAAAGAACTAGATCAGTATTCATATGAACAAAGCAGCACTTGTCGAGCTCATTGCAGAACGTCACGGAGTAACGAAGGCAGATGCAGAGCGCATCATGGACACGCTTATCGAAGCAATCATGGGCAGCCTCAAGAAGGGGAACGAAGTCGCAATCGCAGGACTTGGTATGTTCAAGGTTCGCGACCGCGCAGCACGCACGGCACGCAACCCACGCACCGGCGAAATGGTGAAGGTTCCTGCAACTCGCGTTCCAAAGTTCACAGCCGCAAAGGCTTTGAAGGACGCAGTGAAGGGCTAGGTCTTACATTCTCACGAATAACAAAAACCGCCTCAGGGCGGTTTTTGTTTTGTCATACAACCAACGAGATAATTACTGATCCTGCTGTTCGAGCTTTACTGCAGCCTCAGGAGTCGATACCGGCTTTGCAATAAGGAAGAGCTTGATGATGCCCCATGCAACGAGCCAGTAAACAACCATCGCGAGAATCGTTGGCCATTCGAATACGCTTCCTTCGATGCGTTCGCTTGGAAATACCGAAAGGAATGGTGAGAGGAATACACCGCTCAACGAATAGACAAAGTCTGTGAAGCCTGCACCGGCATTCGCTCCAAGAAGCTTGAGTAAGAAGCGAATGATAAGAATAGCTTCGAGAACACCGAGCACATACCAAACCGCCTGAGTACCGCGGTAGAGAGGTTTTGTGCGGGGAGAGTTAAATGAATCCATAGAATATAAGTGATGCTACTAAACCTGCATACATATAGCCGTATTCATCTACGAACGCTTACGTGGTTTAAGTGTCATAAACCACTGGTGATGTGCAGTGTATTTGCTCCCCCATCGTTTGATGAAACCCTCTTTACTCAAGACAATATGTGCATTGTTCGACTGTGCGGGATCAAGAAGCCTAATACGATCGCTGTTCGCATCGGTGACGACCGCATGATGTCCTTTGGTATCCTGAGATTCGATGAATGCAACAATGACCGCGCTTCCCTCTTCGAGAGCGTTGACGATTTCTTCATACACGCCGGAACCGGTTCGCACGTCAAACCCAAGATCACGCGCCACGGTTTCCATCATCTCTTCGCTCGTTCCTTTCTCTTCTGATGTCTTAAGAAGCGCAGCAAGATCAGCCTGCGTCTTTTCCATACCAAAGAACTTGAGCACCATAAGAAGCGCGGCCGGTCCGCACCAGTGCGGGTGTTCTTGTTGGACGTATGGGATGGAGGGCATGAGGCTGTATATTCGCTCGGTGCGGAATAGGTGATTGTCCGGGTGCGGGATAGGAGAGTCGGTCACAGGTTCCCTGCTAACGCAGGGCCCCGCGACCCCGCCTCAACAAAGCTCCTCAGGAGCTTTGTTTCCGGCCTTCGACTCTCCTCGTTGTCGTAAGCAAGATTCTCCGAGTGCGGGATAGGAGAGTCGAACTCCTCATCTCAGTTTGGAAAACTGATGTTATACCGATTAACTAATCCCGCGTGGACACATAGTAAATTTAAAACCTCACCAGCGCAATGGAGGCCTTAAATATAAAACACCCCGCCGAAGCGGGGTGTTTTAATTCTCCTTGTGCGTTACGCAGCAGGAGCGTCTTCTGTTGCAGGCTCTTCTGGAGCAGGGGCAACTGTTTCCTCTTCTTCAACGACCTCAGGAGCAGGAACGACCGGTGTCGTTACTTCATCAGGAGTAGTCGTTACAGGTTGTACGTCGTTCATATGAGTATAGTTAGACTGGCAATGTACAAATACACTCGTGTGGATTCGGGATGTTAAGAATAGCACAAAAATGGCTTCATTCCTAGATAAAACAACAAAACACCAGCCCTGGGCTGGTGTTTTGAATCATTCGGGCCGCCGAGAATCGAACTCGGTCATTCTGCTCCCAAAGCAGACGTACTACCGGTATACGACGGCCCGTCGCGTTGCTACTTTACCACAATTTCAGAAAATTACTCCCTCGCGAGGGGACCTACCCCTTTTTGACCACCACCTCCTCCCACAGGCCCTTAAAGAGGCTACGCATGTTATCTGCCAACACCGCGTTATATATCTCAATGAGATAAAAGGGCTTTTCTCGTGTATAGATCATTATGATGTATTCCCCCACCACCCACGTTGTAGCGTTGAACTCCTCTGGCCGGTCCCAAAAACGCACCTCACGCCGATCAAGCCCAGGGCTCTCCACAGTCTTCATTTTCTCCTCAATATCAGACTCATTGCTTAAAAGTCGCAATCGCACATCGGGGTCCACACTTTCCCAGAACCAACGTATCCATTCTTCATGATGTTCCACGAAGGTGTGGTCTTGAAACCCCCACCAATAACCCTCTGGATCAATCTTACGCATACTTGCATTCCAAACCGCCGCTTGAGCGTAGAGATGATCTTTAAGGTTTTCATCTTCAATAAACCGCACCTTGGGAACCGAATACTTTGTTCCCAAAGCAACATCCGAAAGCTCCGTGAGAGCTTCGCGGACAAGACCCTCTTTTGTTACCGCTTCACGTTTAAGCCGGTTAGCCACCTCCATGAGCGCTTCTGGTGGCTTGGCAACCAGATATGATGACTTACCCGCAAGATCCTCTGATATAACGCCTTTTTCGGCAAGAGCCGCGGAAACGCTGTAAACCGTGGCTCTATTAATACCCGTTGCCTTGCTAATAGACGCCGGGGTCGCCTTACCACGGCGCATAAGCTCCAAATAGATGGTTATTTCCTTGTCCTGAAAGCCCAGTTCTTTGAGTTTTGACTCGATCATAAGCTTTATTCTACCCTGTTGTCAGAGTTTCATCAACAGTATTATCCCCTTATTTACCATCGTTTTATTGATTTTTAAGCCTATTTTATCAATCCTTTCTTGACAAACTTGACGAAAGGTGCTATTCTGTTGTCAGATGCTGAGTTGAGGGAAACCAAACCTATCCACTCTTTCACAGGAGAATGTCATGGCCCGCATTATCACGATTCATGGCAAAGAAGTACGAGTGACACTGTCTTACGGTGATATGGAGTCTTTTCCCCGCATCACCGATCTCAAGGACCGAATCACTGCCGGAATCGAGAAGGCCGCGGCGACCGTCACGGAGAGTGATGGGGTTGCGCTGATGGACGTCATCGTAATGCCGAGGGGTTCGTGCGGTGATCTGGAGTTCGAGTACGATCTGTGCGGAAAGGGTGGCCTCGGACATCGCATTCGTAGAGGTCGTTTCCTGATCTGGGAGTCACCTAACCGGACCCCGCGCTCCTACCCGATTTCGCTCAACGGTAATCTGCCTTGATAATCGCCTCGCCCCGTTCGTTCGTGCGAACGGGGCACTGTCCAGAGATGTGTATCTCTGCTGATGAGTCCGAAAGGACGAAACAGAAAACGATGTTCTTTACAAGGAGACTATATGCCCTACTGTTCCGAAGAGCTGTTCCTCAGCAAGCTTACGGATGGCACCAAGCCCTACGCGGATGACTGCGAAGCCGTCGCAAAGTGTGAGAAGGAGGGAAAGCTTCTTTCCTCGATGGAAAGGGACGAGTGGAACTTGAGCTTCATGGTCCACACCCTGACCTGCCCCACCTGCCTGAAGAAGATGCAGAAAGCCAACGCCATTACGGCCACCCGGAAGAGCATGCTCAAGTGGATCGATCCCGATTGGACCGACCCCCGCAGCACGAAGTAGTCTCCTCGATAGTCCGCAGCCTCCGCTGCGAAGAACCCCCAACATTCCGTTGGGGGTTTTCATTTGTCAAAAGATCTTCTCAAACGTCTCTTACTACCACTAGTGAACTTCAAGAATAGTAAGAACCCGAGCGGCGATGGCGACCGTGCCCCCTTTCTCTTTTCCAAGAAGCGCCAAACCAAGTGGTGTTTGTGGAGTAACAATGACGATTGGGCCCTCTGCATCTTCGATTGTAATTCCACCACCGCCCGGAAGGAGAAAGTATCGGTGAGTCCCCTTTTCGTCTTTTGCCACAACGAGCGCGCCAATTGCCACATTAGTATTCGGTTCGAGCACCAATATCTCTGTTAGGGCGTGTCCTCGCTCCATTGCTTCGACCGCCTCCCGTTGACCAGCGGCCTGACGTCCATAAAGGTTCTTGTCGGTGTCTGAGTGCGACTGCATCGCTCCAGGAGCCTCATTGGCCCTCCGCAGGATCTCTGCGAGCTGGAGCTCCGAATCAGAGATCCGGCTACGTATCTCACCTAAAACCGTCTGGAGGAGGGATTGTTTATCCATAGAAATTCATCATACACATCTCCCCTGACTCATGCGAATAGAAACCCACAGAGTGATTCAAAAGATCTTCTCGAGCATCTCTACCCTACCCACCCGCTTTCTATAATCAATCCTCACGGTCACCAGATCGACCTGAAAGGGAGTTTCACAAGAAACACGCCTCTCGTCCATGTAGGTCTGCACGGCACGGGAAAAGCGCCGTATCTTGTGATAATGCATGTTTTCCTCAGGTCTGATGTTTTCACGTGAAACACCACCCTCCCCCGTTACACATGAAACCGTCTTTACTTCCACAAAGTGCAGAACCCTCAAAACCTCCTTATAGCGTGGTTTCACAAGAAACATCTTCGATTTAGAGCCGTTTTCTAGCGTTTCTCTGGCCGGAACAGCTTCTAAGCGTTCAGCAACGATATCGATCTCTCCCCATGGCTTCCAGTAGTTCTTCTCTATTATGGAAAACCCGTGTTTCATGAGAAACCGAGCTGCCAAAAGCTCGCCAAGATCGCCGAATCTACGCTTAGGCGTTAGCATGATTAGTTTTTAGGTTCTAGAGAGTTGCCAGGTACCAGCTACCAGCTTCCAGACGAGGCGCGCGAAACATATGGTTCAGAGCGGAGCGGATGCCTGCTTTTTCGAGTCCCGCCTGGGTTCTACTCAGGCGGGCGAGAACAAAGCCAGGCACCGCGCAGTGATGGTATAACCACTTTAGGCCTATTTCACATGAAACTGTTTCACGTGAAACCTATTTTATATGAATCGTTATAAAATAAGGGTTTTTCAGCGACCTTTACCTCTAAGACCCTCAAAAAGACCTGTCCTTTACACATGTCCCCGTTTTTATCCACAGATACAAGGGTTCTGTGAATTACCTCCCATTATCCATAAAGGACATAAAGAGGGGATAAAGGACATTGTCCTGGAGTGCTAAAAAGCATTCTATGCCGTATGATGGCTCTACACCGCTCCCGTGGTGAAATGGATATCACGACAGGCTTCGAACCTGTTATTGGGGGTTCGAATCCCTCCGGGAGCACTGAGATAGATCGGCTTATTAACTAAGGGATTCGAACGCCGGAGCGATGTTACGCCAGCAGGCGGAACCGCGAGGCGGTGCCCAGCCCGAGCCCTGTGGCGACAGGGCGAGAGGCGAGGGAGAATCCCTCCGGGAGCACAGACGTTTTTAACTAACCAAACATGAACATCCCAAAAGACTGGAATCTAAATGGAAGAGGGGATGCAATCTGGCGTGAATTCAACTTCAAAAACTTTGTTCAAGGTGTTGCTTTCGTGAATCAGGTAGCCGATTTAGCAGAAGCGGCCAAGCACCACCCCAATATCTCTATCTCATTCACCAAGGTCTCCCTTTCAATCTCCACTCACTCGGCAGGGAAGGTGACTGAGAAAGATCTCGATCTCGCTTTGAAAATCAACGGACTCCCGCTATAATCACCACGTTGCGGGCATGGTTTAGTGGTAGAACACGTCCTTGCCAAGGACGAGACGCGAGTTCGATTCTCGCTGCCCGCACAGTTAAGCCCCTTTTATCCCTCCACGGACGGGATATACTCACTTTATGAATGACGTCCCCAAAGAGGCGATTGCCGTTGTGGCGCTTTTGCAGCACGAAGGGTTTGAAGCCCATCTCGTGGGCGGCTGTGTGCGCGACATCCTTATGGGCCGCACACCCAAGGACTGGGACGTAACGACCAATGCAACCCCTGACGATATCGTTAGAATCTTCCCGAATACCTTTTATGAAAATGACTACGGAACCGTTGGGGTAGTAAATGACGAAACAACCGACCCCAAGCTCAAGGTAATTGAGGTAACCCCGTACCGCATTGAAGGGAAGTACTCAGACAAACGCCACCCGGACACAGTGACATTTGCAAAGAATCTTTCTGATGATCTCAAGCGTCGCGACTTTACGATGAACGCAATCGCATACGACCCGCTCTCGGGTAATTTTTCCGATCCACACAAGGGAGCAAAAGATATCGAAAACAAAATCATCCGCACAGTAGGGGAGGCGCGCGAACGATTTGCCGAAGATGCATTGCGCATCATGCGCGCCGTCCGATTCTCGGCAGAGCTCGATTTTGAGCTCGACAAGGCCACTGAGGCTGCCATCAAAGAGTTTGGCGACACACTCAAAGATATTGCTCTCGAGCGCATTGGTGATGAATTCACCAAGCTCATCATGTCGCCCCGTCCGCGCAAAGGTATTGAGATGTTCTACGAACTCGGCATCTTGAAACACATCGTCCCTGAGCTCGAGGAAGGGGTCAACGTGAAGCAGAATCAGGCGCACACATATCCGGTGTTTGAACACATCGTACGCACGCTCCAGGCCGCTGCAGACAAGGATGCGACGCTCGAGGTGCGACTTGCTGCGCTCTTCCACGATATCGGCAAGCCTGCAACAAAAGCTTTCAATGATAAAAACGATGACTGGTCGTTCCACGGCCACGATATGGTGGGCGCCAAAATAGCCAAGCGCCGCTTGCGCGAATTGCGATACGGTAACGACGTCATCGAGACGGTGGTGAAGCTCGTGCGCTGGCACATGTTCTTCTCTGACACCGAACAGATCACACACTCTGCGGTGCGTCGTCTCATCAGCAATGTTGGTACCGAAAATGTGGAGAACATCTTGCTCTTGCGCGTATGCGATCGCATTGGCACAGGACGACCAAAAGAACAGCCATACCGTTTGCGCAAATATAAAGCGATGATCGAAGAAGTGCTTCGCGATCCAGTATCGGTGGGCATGCTCGCCGTGAAAGGAGCCGACATCATGGAAAAACTTGAGGAAAAACCTGGACGACGTATTGGGTGGATTCTCAACGCGCTTCTTGAAATTGTTTTGGATGATCCTACACAGAACACTTCTGATATTCTCATCACACGAGCAAAAGAACTCGCCACACTACCTGAACCAGAACTTAAAAAATTGGGAGAAGCCGCAAAAGAAGCGCGCGAGGCCATCGAGGCAGAAGAAATAGGGAAGATTCGATCGAAGTATCACGTCGAGTAATGGGAAATGAGAGAGCCGCCGGAGAGCAACGGCTCTCTCGGCGGCGGATAAGGCTAAGGCTCTCAAGCGGAAGTACGAGGAAGACGCTGTGTCTCGAGTATCCTGATCCCAAGCTTATACATCTTGGTGATTCGTTTCCGCAACGCAGCCTTGGGGCGCGGAAGATCATGAGACCTATCAATCTCCTCGAGGGTTTCGGCGAGATAGGTCTTTAGCTTGTCGATCTCATGGTCAATTCTGTCTTCATGTATCCCAAGTACCCGTAGGATCTTGTTGTGATGTTCGATGACATCGGGGGGAAGATCAACGTTCATGGCAAGCCTTTCTATTTTTTGTGACTCCGAGATTGGAATCACGCTAAAAGAACATTTGTCCGTTTCGTCCTTTTGGACTCATCAGCAGAGACACACATCTCTGAACAGAGGGGGTTTTGTGGAGACCCCATACTCCTTGATTCTACTGCGAGTGGTGCGTCCGACGGTGAGAATCGTCGTCGATATCGTCACCATCGTCCCTTCGGAGGAAGGGGTGGTGATGGGTCCGGCTTTGTGGCGAATCGTCACCCGCATCCTTTCTCGAAGGAACCACCTCTTCATAGGCAGACCCTTCACCTCCCCCTTCAGCTTCAGCTTCTTGAGGCGTCGACCCGTTCTCGTTGAGAGACACTTTCGGAAGGCTGTTGACACAAGTCGCAACTGGACAGAGTTTGATCACTGTAAGTTGCGACCTTTGCGAAAAGTAGACCGGGCTGAGGTGAATCATGTAGAACCCACCCATCAGCGCCCCCTCCAATTGCTCCCTCACATGGTCGGTGCCGCGCGATGAGGACATTTCGGCACAAACCATGACCGAAATGGAAGTGTACCCGCTATGCTTGTGAACATCGACATCGACCACTTGCTTGCGGAAGGTCTTATTCCCAGCCTTAGTGGGAATGTCTTCGATCGCTCTCCGAATCAGTTCCCGCAGGTCCTGACGAAGGGCCGTGAGCGGCTTCAGGGTTCCCTTCTTGAAGCGGGTGCTAGGGATTTTTGACAACCTCGACTTCGACATGGTTCTTCTCCTTCCCCATTAGGGGTGCAGTTGGTGGCCACAGAAAGAAGTTACATCTGGGTACAGTATACTCGCTATTTTAATTTTGTCAAGTAACTTTTCTGTTTTAACATTGCACGGTAAAGGTTATACGGTTTGTGTCGAGGGAGCTTGACACAATTTTTGACAGGAGTACCCTACAAATATGGCTCAAAACGACATGACAATTGGTTCAGATGTTGGAAAGCTCCTTATGGATGTTGGTTTTTCTGCCCACCAAACGAAGATGTATATGGCGCTTTTGGAGCTTGGCCGAGGAACCGTTTCAGAGATCACCCGAAAAGCAGGCCTCTACAGAACCACTGGCTACGATATTCTTGATAACCTTGTGGAAAAAGGCCTTGCGAGCATTTCGGGCAAAAAACCCAAGCAGGAATACGTCGCAGAACCGCCCGAGCATCTCGATGTGTACCTCAAAGACCAAGCCAAAAGGGCTTCATTGCGCGTCGAGAGCGCCAAATCAATCGTTCCCAAACTTCGCTCGATCCACAATGTGGTTGGAAAGCCCAAGGTGATGTTTTATGAAGGAAAAGAAGGTCTTGAGCGAGTCTACGAAGACACACTAACATCGCACGAGGCGATTCGTGGCTATGCGAATGTCGAAGACATGCACAAAGCCCTCCCAAACTACTTTCCTAACTACTACAAGCGCCGCACCGAGAAGGGAATTCATGTTCGAGCGATTATTCCGATTAACGAAGCGGGACTCGAGAGAGCTAAGCACGACACTGAAGAAAGCCGCGATACGGCGCTTATTTCGGCCGACAAATATTATTTTTCTCCCGAGATTAACATCTACGACGACAAGGTCATGATCGCCTCGTGGCGCGAGAAGCTAGGAATCATCATACAGAGTAAGGAAATAGCCGAAGCGATGAAATCAATATATGAGCTAGCATGGTTAGGGGCGAAGGGGGAGAAGCCGAGGATATAAGGCGACAATTGAAAGGCAACAATTCATTTCCATTTACATTGTCGCCTTACCAGACAATAGAAAAGCCGCCTCTTTGCGACGTTGTGTTGTGCACGTTGTGCGCGAAGGGCGGCTTGGTGAGCGGCCCCGAAAAGTGGTGGGGCGGCCCGAGATACTAGGCTGTGGACGGGGGAGCGTCCTATGAAATTGTTCGTCTAAAGAGCTAGCCAGACGAACAAGATCATTAAGGAGAGAAGGGAGGGGGTCCCTTCGTTTTTGTTTAGCGCCGTAGGGCAACACGGTGCTGTATGACTTGTTCCGGCTCCGAAGTAAGTATAAAGGACATCAAGGACATGTAAAGGACAAAGAGTGGATAACTCTCCATTCGCCGGATCTTTCAAGGAGCACGCGGTCTCGCCTGCTGGCTCGCCGCTCGACTCGCGCCAGTCGCGCTCCGTAGTCTCCTTGAAAGACCGGCTCATTTCGTTAGGGGGATTTAGAGGTCGATATCGAGAACCACTGGGCAGTGGTCGGATCCAAAGACCTCAGGCGCTATTTCACACTTTTTGAGCTTGGGCACGAGGTCGGGGGAAACAAAGAAGGTATCGAGGCGCCATCCAACATTGCGCTCACGCATACCGCGCCAGTTATCCCAGTAGGTATAGGCTCCTGCTTTGGTTGGGTAAAAGTGGCGAAAAGCGTCCACATAGCCCATTTGTTCGATTTGATCGAGCCATTCTCGTTCTTCAGGAAGGAAACCAGCAACTCCCTGCCATTCATCGGGGCGGGCGACATCAATCTCGTGATGGGCGATGTTGATATCACCACAGAAAACCACTGATTTTCCGCTTTTCCGCAGTTTTTCCATGTGTTCAAGGAGTGCATCGCAGAATCGAAGCTTATAGTCGAGGCGCTCGGGACCGCGACCCGAGTTGGGGAAATAGATGCCGATTGTTACCACATCGCCAAAAGTGGCCTGAATAAGCCTTCCTTCCGTGTTCAACTCCTCGGGCAAGACATCGGTTTCGATTGAGTCAGGTGCTACGGTCGAATAGAGCGCCACGCCACTGTATCCCTTGCGTACACGGCAAGAGTTGAAGGCGGCGACATAGCCGGCTGGTTTCTTCATCGAGTCGGAGAGTTGGTTTTCTTCGGCTTTGATTTCTTGGAGAAAGATAACGTCTGGGGCGAGTTCAAAAAAAGCATCCCAAAGGCCATTCTTGTCGAGCGAGCGCAATCCGTTGACGTTCCATGTGACGATTCGCATGGAGGAAGTATGCCATCTTTTCAATTCATATCCACAGCCCCGCTATCGCATACACACCATGCGCGTACAATATGAAGCGTGTATCTGTCGATATTTTATAAGTAGTCAGAACAATATATGAGCATGGGAATGTGTGGATGTTCAAAAGTCGCAAAGATACTCCTCATCATTGGTGCCCTCAACTGGGGTCTCATCGGTGTTGGATACTTCTTTAATGCGAACTGGAACGTCGTCAACCTGGTGTTCGGCAACTGGATGTGGCTCGAAGCAGTCATCTACATCCTTGTCGGTCTCGCAGGAGTCTCGAAGCTCTTCGGATGTCGCTGCAAAAAGTGTGTAGTGGCTGCTCCGATGAACGGCGGAATGTAATACCCGTTACGAGAAAAACAAAAACAGCTCTGCGGTGGCAGAGCTGTTTTTGTTTTGGCGCGAGAAGCTAAATCGAGTTGATGAGTTGGAGGGCCTCATCGAATATGCTTTGCGTCGCAGGGTTTGATGACCTCATTCCACCAAATGATGTGTTCGGTGAAATCGAAGATGTGTTTCCCATAGTTGCCTGGAGAAGTTGAAGGTATGACGATGCGAACGAAAGCATGTCGGTCAGACTTCCGAGCGGGATGCCCGGTGTTGTTGTTGCGGTGGTATCTGGTGGTGGGGGAGTAGTTCCGCCACCAATCTTGTACACATGCACCTGTGTTCGAAAACCTCCAGGGTTTTGTTGTGTTGTTGATGATGAGTTTCGTGCTTG
>JAUPUE010000038.1 GCA_030917725.1 Patescibacteria group bacterium | reverse complement strand
GTTCGGCTGAAAGCGAAGTGAGCGAATGCCTTGTTGGCTTCTGCCATGCGGTGCACGGTTTCGCGCTTCTTCATTGCCTCCCCTTCTCCCTTGCTTGCAAGGATGAGCTCGTTGGCGAGACGCGTACCAAATGGAGCGCCTTTCTTTCCGCGAACGCCGCCGAGGATCCAACGGAGTGAGAGCGCAAGCTGGCGTTCAGGGCGAACAGGGAAAGGAACCTGGTAGTTAGCACCACCGACGCGGCGTGAGCGAACTTCCATAGTAGGAGCGACGTTCTGGATCGCAGTCTCGAGGAGCGCTGCTGGATCTTCGTTGCCTGCTGCCTTCATTGCTTCGAGCGCATCGTAGACGGCGCGCTGTGCTGTCGACTTCTTTCCGCCGATCATGACGTAGTTAACGAGCTTCGTAACAGTTACGGAGTCGTACTTGCGATCTTTGATCGCTGGGTGCTTCTGCTTTTCTTTGAGAGGACGTCGCATGAAAAATTATTATGAGGTTGCCTTCGGCTTCTTGGTACCGTAGTGACTGCGACCCTTGCGGCGCTTTTCGACACCTTCTGCGTCGAGACGACCACGAACGATTGTGTAACGAGCACCGATGTCTTTGACACGACCACCGCGGAGCATGACCACCGAGTGTTCCTGGAGCTTGTGTCCCATTCCCGGGATGTATGCGGTGACTTCGAGACCGTTGGTGAGGCGAACGCGGGCGATTTTGCGGATAGCCGAGTTAGGCTTCTTAGGAGTTGTTGTTTTGACCTGCGTACAGACACCGCGCTTAAAAGGAGATGGGTAGGTCGAAGGACGGTTCGTGATGGTGTTAAAACCACGACGAAGTGCCGTCGTCTTTGATTTTGCGGCGACTTTCTTGCGGTTGCGGCGTACGAGCTGGTTAACGGTTGTCATTGGGTCAAAAAATCCGCGATTGCGGATAGAGGGAGAATACTATGAAAGTCGTTGGGATGCAAGACGGATTGGAGCTCTCCCATAAAGAACGGCCACATGCGGAGTGCGCAGAGGTGGCCTGTGTGTCCTTTCGGACTGAACCCCGTTGTAGGGCTCTGGGTAAGTATCCTTTGTGATCCGGTGCATCTTTGGTCTACCGAACATTCGGCTTGGCGTCGCCGGACACGCCTCCGGATCATCTCGGCGCGGACACAGTCTTCAGTTCTAAACGAGGAGACGCTTCATGTATACCTCACCTCCTTCCAGGAGAGAACTTACACCCTGAGCTCCTACTCTACAAGTTGATGCCCGTCACGAGCCCGAAAAGTCCCCTCACAACAGGACCGAGAACCGGCGAAAGAAAGATGACAAATATAACGACCAAGAAGAATCCATACTTCTCAAGAAAGAAGCGGGCCTGCTGAGCTCTATATGGAAGAAGTGCAAAAAGGATCTTGGAACCGTCGAGTGGTGGAATCGGCACGAGGTTAAAAACCGCGAGGCTGATGTTAACCAAGACGATAATCGCAAACACATCAAACATCGCCTGTGGCACAGCCACAAAGCGCATTGCGAGACCAAAGATGAGCATGAGCGCAAAGTTGGATGCAGGACCGGCAAGTGCGACGAGTGCTTCTCCCCATACCCCATGGCGGAGGTTGTATGGATTGTATGGAACCGGCTTTGCCCATCCGAAGATAAATCCTCCCGAGATGCTTGTAATGATTGGCAACAGGACCGAACCGATAGGATCGATGTGCGGGATTGGGTTCAGTGTGAGCCGTCCGGCATAGCGGGCAGTCGGGTCTCCGAGCCACTCAGCGACATATCCATGAGAAACCTCATGGATGATGATTGAAAGAATCAAGATGATGATGCCGATGAGGGTTTCCATGGGTGTCTTGCGATATCGTATTCGTATGATATCATCATGGTCTCAATAAATGTATGCCAAAAGTCTGTGTCGTAACAGGAAAGACGGGAATCATGGGCGGTCGCTACAGCAACCGTGTTCGTGCTACCCAGTTTAACCCCGGCGTAAAGCGCGGTAAGGTTCGCCGTAAGGCAAACCTCCAGAAGCGCCGTCTTTTCGTCCCTGAGACCGGCAAGACCGTCACGGTCACCATCTCGAACCGCGGTATGAAGACAGTCCGCAAGAACGGCGTTTACGCGACCCTCAAGAAAGCAGGCGTCATCAAGAAGTAGACTCCCCTCCTCAAGCCCCGCTCACCGCGGGGTTTGTTCTATCTCATAAGCCGAAGTGTCTTCCCATCACTCTCAAAAACAATAGTCCCCTCTTCGAAGGTGGTGAGTATCGTCGTGCTTGCGGCGACCAGTCGAGCAACCACTTCCTGATGCGGATGCCCATACGAATTATCCTTCCCTGCTGAGATGATTGTGTAGTCGGGATCGACCGCATCAAGGAATACCTGCGAAGTGGATGTCTTCGAGCCATGGTGCCCCGCTTTGAGGATGTCACTCGTAAGGTGAGAATCAATCGAGACCAGATAGTTTTCGGTCTCATCGGGTGCATCGCCGGTGAGCATCACCTCGGTCTCACCATATATGAGCTGAGTGGCAATCGAAGCGCTGTTGGTCTCCGCTCCATCCATATCTTTGTCGGGATAGAGAATGCGGAGGTACGCTCCCCCACCCAAATCGATGACCTGACCTCGACGCGCTTCGTGATACACGACGTCTTTTTCTTGAGCACGCATATCAGCATAGAAATCGTACCCTTCGGTATCGGCTTCAAGTCCTGGGTCGAGCACCACATCAATATCGTATTGCTCAAACACGTACGGCAATCCGCCAATGTGGTCTTTGTCTGGGTGCGTCGCAATCACCACATCAATCGAACGATCAAAGAACGGCATGACCAACGCGAGCTCGGCCAAAACATCTCGATCAATACCACCATCGATGAGCACCTGACGCCCCGTCGGACTTTGTATGAAAATAGAATCCCCTTGTCCAATGTCGAGAAAAGCGACGGTCAGCTTCTTGTCCGGCATATCGTATGCCATCCAAGCGAGCGCAACAGCGCTCGCGACAATGAGATAGAGAACGATAAGCCGTAGCCAGTGCTTCATACGCACAGTGTAGCGTGGTGGAGATGAGATTGGGGTAAACAAAACACCCCGCACATTTCTGTGCAGGGCATTTTGACTTGTCCTCCGAAGCTTGAGCGAAGGAGGATTAGTTGAGTGCGTAGAACGCAAATCGGATACGGCTGGTGACAGGGTCGGCGACCGTGTGAGCAGGTTCAAGACCAACTGCCCATGACGGCGTGTTCATGACGGAGATTGGAGAATAGAAGTGCATCACGTCTGACGAAAGCGGGTTGAGGTCGGCGTCAGCGTAATAGACAGAACGTGCGATTGAAACGGCACTATCCCATGAAGGGCTCGAGTCCTGGTAGCTCATCGAGATGTTGGTCGGGTACTGCTTGTCTGTCGCATGCATACCAGAAAACTGACCGCGAGCGAGGACAACGTCTTCGTATGAATCACCGCCGTATGCGCCTGACTCAACGCGGTTACGGATGACCCACGCAACGAGCTCCTGCTCGCTGGCCTTCTTGGTCTCAGAATAGATCGTTCGGGCGAACCAGAGGATCTCATCGTCAACCTTGGAGAAACCGAGGACACTAATCGAAGCAGCTTCAGCATGGTTGCTCAAAAGCGTGATGTTCGATGTGAACGCAAGGGCTCCGATGAGGGCACAAACGGCCGTCTTTGCGAAAAGCCTATAAAGGTTCTTGATTTTTGTATTTTGCATAGTGCCTTCCTCAACGAAAAAAGCCGCCCCGGAGGACGGCTCTTTCCGAAAAGAAAGATGCCTTATTATAGCAGGGCTACTTTTTTTGTCAATAGCACCCCATACGAAGCTATTTTGGTCAAGTCTTGCAACCACCAGACAGCCTAATGGAGCCGTTTTAGGGCCATGTTATACTTATTTTGCTTATAAGCCCCCTATCACTATCTTTTATGACAGCTACCCCCTACTCAACCCGCCAGTTCGCCCTTCCGGAGGTTTCCGGCATCTCCCCTAAGACATTTGAGACCCATATCAAGCTCTACGAGGGGTACGTAAAACAGACCAATGTGATCTTGGGCAAGATCGAGGAGTATTCCAAGGATTCTGAGGCCAACGCCTATGCCCTCGGCGAGCTCCAGCGCCGATTCTCGTTTGAATTCGATGGTATGCGAAACCACGAATATTACTTTGGCGCTCTCGAAGGCGGCCCGAAAGCTCTCCCCACAGACAGTGCCCTCGCCCAAGCAGTCAGCGAGACTTGGGGCAGTGTTGATGCCTTCATGACCCGATTCAAGGCTATCGCTCTCACCCGTGGCATCGGCTGGGCGATGCTCTACTACGATCCAAGCGCCAAGCGCCTCCTCACCCAGTGGGTCGACGAACAGCACTTGGGCCACCTCACCGGCCTTTCCCCTATCGTTACCTTGGACATGTGGGAACACTCATACCTTTTGGACTACGCTCCTGCCGACAAGGCTAAATACGCTGCAGCATATCTCGACGCTCTCAACTGGGAGACTGTCGCTCAGTGGTACGAAGAAGCTTCAGCACAATAAGTGGTCGCACTTTCGCTGCGTGGTCCGTGTTTTGTCCTCGCAGGCTCGGAAAAACCCGGATCCACTCCGCTCTGCGCCAAGTATTTCGAGTTTTCTAATTGCTTATTGCTGAATAGTACCCAGCATCCGATCACCGCGTACAGACCGATAAGCACCCATATCGGCATGACTCCCACATCCACCAACATCGACGGAAAGCTGTCGGCGATTTTGACAATCCAAAAGACGTACGCGCCCACCACTTCGATAAGAATCGAGAACGGCAGAGCGACGAACGCACCAAAGAATCCTGCGACGCCCGCGGCCAACGAACCGATCATAAAAAGTGGCATCGTCGGGAGCACGATGAGGTTCGCAGGAAGCGTGAGCAGGTTTGTCATCCCTGATTGATACAGGAGGATGGGTGTAACGGCAGTCTGCGCGCCGAGCGTCGTTCCAAGCGTCTCACGCAATCCGCCCGTCTCGGGAACCCACTTGAGATGTTTGGCATACAGCGGTGCAATGGAAACAAGTCCCCACGTAGCCAAGAACGAAAGCTGGAAGGATGGGTCGTACAAAAGAATGTACGGTACATGAAAGATCATGAGGCACGCGGCCAACATAAGCGATCGGGTCACGTTGTAGCGCCGCTTTACCACGCGCGCGAGGACCGTGAGCCCGGCCATGATGCCGGCACGTATGGCGGTTGATGAGGCTCCGGCGATCATGATGTAGACCACAATACCGATGATGCTCCCCAACGAGCCAACAACGGTTGAGAACGAGCGGAGCATGGTGCGGACAAAGTCTCCCGCCATCGTGATGTTGTAGCCCGAGACCACGATGATGTGGATTAGCCCCGCAACTCGGAATGCTTCTTCGTCATCTTCTGAAAGAGCCCCCTCAACACCAAGCACCACACCCGAAGCCAAGCCTGCCGACGGTTCCGAAACGCTCCGCTCAATGCTCTCAACGAAGGAGTGTTTTATTTTGATGAAGAACGCACGGACGGGATTTCCTTGGTCAGCATCGATAAGCGTCGCATTCCCACGCTTGATGACGTGGAATATCCCCTTTCGAGCCAAGAAGCTTGGATAATCGAACGTGCGTCCCAAGTCGGTTTCGAATGCTTCGGGAATCTCAAGCTTTCCTTCGACCATTACCTTGTCGCCGTATGAAAAGATGGGATAGGAAGGAACAGAGACCGAGATGTCTTCCTTCCCAACATCAACCAGTATCTTCTGCCCTTTTAAGCTCATCTGTGGGTCATCGCTGATGATTCCCTCGAGCGTTACCGATTCGCCGATGCGTTCTATCACCATCGGGTCACCCACAAAAAGTCGTGAATGATACGAGCGGGCGATGCCAAGTCCAAAGCATATGAGAAATATCGCGAAACAGACTATTACCCTCTTCTTTAATCTGAATATGAGAATCAATGCGATGCCGACAACAATTGCTTCGGCTCCATATTCCCAACCCACATCCCAAAGAAACTGAAGCGCTACACCCCCAAGGAATCCCCAGAATCCTGCATGAACAAAAGCAGAGCGCATGGCATAACCATACGCTCTGGAGTATCAAGAGAATTTAAATTCACCAGGCTTCACTTCGCCGACTCCTTCCGAGGAGCACGCGGTCTCGCCTGTTGGCTCGCCGCTCGACTCGCGCCAGTCGCGCTCCGTAGTCTCCTCGGAAGGGTACGGCTCGTTTCGCTTTCTAATCGCCAATCGCTAATAGCTAGTCGCTTTTCTTCACATCCAACCTGTCGAGCTTGAGGCCTTTGAAACCAAAGTAGATGACCGCTGCAATGATGAGGAAGTCGATGATTGATGCCACGAAGCTTCCGAGCAATACCGGTCCAATCATCATGTCCGCAAGACCGCCGATGTTACCGAACAGCATTCCGATAAGCGGGTTAACGACGTCAGTGACGAACGACGTAACAACCTTTGATACCGCACCACCGAGGATAAAACCGATTGCCAGCCCGATGACACCCTGCTCTCTAACGAATTGTATAAATCCTGTCATATAAAAAGTTATTTTTCTAAATGTTCATCCATCGCCTCGTTCGCGAGCTCATCCGCCGCACCATTCTCTTCGCGCATCACATGAACGAATGAGATGCTTGGGAACTTGGCGATGAGTGCGCCAACTTTGGCAAATTGGAGTTTGAGTCCAGCATCTTTTACTTTGTATTCTTTTCGAAGCTGTTTGATCACGAGCTCACTGTCCATACGGACCTCGACGTGATTTTCCTTTCTGCCCTCTTGTGGAGCGATGGCATCGAGCTCACCGAGCGCGCGGATGAGCGCTTCGTACTCAGCCTGATTGTTGGTCGTTTCGCCGATGTAGGCCTTACCTGTTTTGATGACGGCGCCATCTTGCTGGATGACAAAACCAATACCCGATGGTCCCGGATTACCTCTCGCTCCCCCATCGGTGTTTACGATGAATTTCATGAGGCCATTTTAGCATGCAAAAAGCCGCGGTCCCCGAAGGGTCCGCGGCGGCAGACGCGACGAGCGCGCTGTTCAACTTTTGTGCGCCGGGCAACGTGCGAGCACCACCTTGCCGGCCTTAAACGTCTCCGGACTGGCGAGGTTGTACGCGAGAAGCGCACACTCCCCCAGATCGAACTCGAAACCCAGGATGATCTTGTGGACCCTCCCCTCCCACCGCGCGTCGTGAGGATTGTGAGGGAAGACGATCTCGAGACCCTCGAGCCTGTTGGGATAGAACACCGCAGCTCGGAGGACATCCTCCGAAACGGGCCGCTCCAACCCTCGTCGTTTCAGGAGCTCGAGGACTTCCTCCTCCGTCATGTCCCGCTCGAGAACGACAGGAACGAGCTCCTGCCAGGAGGTCTCGCGCTCCATGGGAAAGTCCGGATCCTCCAACCAACGCTCCACGATCGGACCCAAACGCATCCCCTGCGCCTCGCCGGCCAGATCCTTGGCACTCTTGCCGTCCGCGACCTGAAAACCAATCGGCGAAACCTTCTCCATGATGCTCGTCTCCAACTCTTCGGCATGATTCATTTCAAATCCTCCAGTTCGTTGTTGTTCCGCTACGACTATATGCTTAGCTTCGTATTGCGTCAACGACCTACAATTTCCTTCCCCAAACGAAACCCGCCCGCCAGCCTCAGGTCGAGGGTGGCGGGGCGGTGGGGTTCACGCGGGGAGCGCAAACGTATCGGTGAAGATTGACTTGGTCGGCGAGACGAAGTAGTACCGGGAATGCTTGAGCTTCCCCTCCTCCGCAAGACGATCGAGCGCAGAGTTAATCTCCATCGAAGTGAGGAGCCATGGTTTGACTCCCTCAGACCTGGAAGTGAACTTGGCCCTCCGGACGATGCTGCACCGATGGATTCGCGAATCCTCGGCGGGCAAGTCACGAGGGGCAACGCCCATCACCACGATCTCGACGGCTTTCCGTCGCGTTTCCAACCAACGACTGATGAAATTCATTGAGACCTCCTCGGAACAGGCACCGACCATTCGGCGATTCTGGATATCTTATACGCCTCCTACGACAGAATATCAACGATACGCAGTCTGATGCCTCGACGCTTTCCAAACGCATCTTCTTCGATGTGGGCAAGAAGCGAGACCGTCTCCCCCGCTCTCACGCCTTTGAGCTTCTCATCAGAAAAAAATTGGATTGCAGAGACAGCGCCATTTTCACCCAACGTAAGACGTGTGTGCTGTTTTTCTTTACCAAAAGGTTCTGCATTCGACACCAAACAATCTTTGAAAAGAAAGATCGGCTTCTTGTTGCCTGCACCAAACGGTGCCATGCGCTGCACGTCGGTGTGCATCGTGTAATTCACATCAGAGAGCGCAAGTTCGGCATCGTGTTCAGGCTCCTCTTCTTGTGCTATCGCAACAGCACGGTCGAGCGCACCGGAGAGCGATTCTTCGAGACGAACGATGTGTTGGACCGTTGTTGAGAATCCGCCCGAGTGTTTGTGTCCTCCGTATTCAACAAAGCACTCTTTGGCTTCTGTCATGAGGAGCATGATGTCGACGCCACCACCCGAGCGACATGAACCTTTAATCATGGTTGATTCGCCTTGGCCCCACACAAACGCGGGACGGTTGTATGTCTCGGCAACCTTGGTAGCAGCGAGACCGAGCAGACCGGGACGCCAGTGTGTATTGCCCACAACAACAACCGACGGGATCTCTTCGCGTGAAGCGAGCATCGCGTTGATTTCTTTTGTCATCGACGCAACCGCGCCCTTGCGACTGTTGTTGACGCCTTCGAGGTGTTCGGCGAGCAGGTCTGCTTCTTGCATCGTTGTTGCAGCAAGGAGTCGGAACGCGGCCTCGGGCTCGTCCATACGTGATGCGGCGTTGATGCGCGGTGTGATAGTAAAAACGACATCATCATCAGTGAGATATCGCTGACGGATTCGAGCGCGGTCACACAAAGCACGAATACCCGGACGCGGAGATTTGCGCAGCACCATGAGGCCGTAGTGCGCGAGTGCTCGATTCTCGCCAACGAGCGCAACCATGTCAGAGAGCGTTGCGATGCCGACCATATCCAAGAGCCACTTCTCCCATCCAAATGGGATCTCAGCGACGCGTGGGTCATTGTCGACGCGAAGCTGAGCAATCACCGCCTGAACAACCTTGTATGCCACACCCGCCCCACACAGGGATTTGTTCGGATATTCATCTCCGATTTTGTTGGGATTTACGACGATACATTTCGGTGCACCTTCCTCCCCTTCTTGGTGGTGATCGATGACAATAACATCGATGCCGGCAGCCATGGCGCGATCGATACGAGTCGCGTCGCCCATGCCACAGTCGATGGTGATGAGAAGCTTCACGCCATTGTCGATGCATTCGTCGACGACACGCTCGTTGAGACCAAATCCTTCGGTGTTGCGGTGTGGAATCGAGATGGAGAAATCTTTTGCGCCAAGCTTTGTGAGCGCGTCGTTCATCAAAACAGCCGATGGAATACCGTCAGCGTCGAAATCGGTGAATACTTTTATCTTTTCTTCATCGCGGAGTGCCTTGATAATGCGAGCGACCACCTTATCCATGTCAGACAAGAGCATCGGATCGAGCACGTGCTTTGCATAGTCAGGAAAAAGGAAGGTTTCGATATCTTCCTCGGTGGTTATGCCCCGCAAAGCAAGGAGTTTTTTGAGCAGTTCGGTCATGAGGTAGCGATACTATATACTATCAGCCATGAATGACTGTATCTTCTGCAAAATAGCCTCGAAAGAGATTCCTGTTGACCTCGTCTATGAAGACGAACGTATTATCGCTTTTCTTGATATGAAGCCGATAAACCCCGGCCACACCCTCATTGTTCCACGGGAGCACGTCGACCACTTCTTCGATATGTCATTGCCTGTCTACCAGCACGTATTTGATATGGCAAAAAAGATTGCTCCCAAACTAAAGGACGCCATGGGCTCAGCCCGAATAGGGGTTCTCATAGAAGGTCTTGATGTCCCACACGCCCACGTGCATCTTATTCCGATAAATGGTGGCAGGGAGATAGACCACGAGCGGGCACGGATGGCCACACCTGAGGAGTTGAAGGAGATTACAGAAAAAATCAAAAAGAGTCTCTAGTGAGATTCAAGCGCCTCCACCGCCGGCAGGCTTCCATATGCAAAAAGGTGGAGCATCGCGCCGCCGGCTTCTGAAACAAAAGCGAATGCGCCCGTGGTGTCGATATCTTTGATTGATGCGAGCGTATCTCCCCCACCAATGACGACCTGTGCTTCACAATCCATGAGCATGTGTGCGAGCAAGTGCGTTGATTCGCCGTAGCCGCGTTCGTAATCACCAAGCGGGCCGTTCCAGATGATTGTCTGTGCCTGCGCGATGAGAGCGCTGAGCTCGGCGAGGCTTTCTGTGCCGGCGTCGACGATTGATTCATCTTTTTTGACGCCCACGATTGGGCCCGCGCGCATGACACCATCACGACCGATAATGCGCGCATCAATTGGGAGCTTAATGCGGGCATCAGCAGTAATTGCATCGAGATTCTGAATCTCTTTTGATGCACTTACTGACGTTCCGATTTCCTCTCCCTTATCTTCGAGAAGCACGTTCGCAGAAACACCACCGGCGTACACGGTGTCAAATCGGTCAGCCATCTTGGCGATGAGTGGAAGCTTGGTCTCTGGCTTTGCTCCACCGATGATTGCGAGTGACGGCGATGTAGGAGATGCAAACTTCGACAATCCCTCGTATTCGCGCTGGAACGAAAGACCCATCACGCTCGGCATAAGCTTGGGAACGCTCACGACTGAGGCATGTTCACGGTGAGCCGCCGTAAAATCATCATTCACATAGATATCTGCGAGCTCGGCGAGCTGTGCAGCAAATGCAGGATCGTTCTTTTCTTCTCCGGGGTAACGGCGAAGGTTTTCGGCAAGAACAACTTTGTCATTTCCTGTATATGAAAAAATGTCTTCGACAAAAACGACCGGCAGGTGTTTTGAAAGATAATCAGCGACCGGTTTGAGAGACGTGTCAGCGCCGTCCGAGTGGTGGCTCACCAAAATGATGCGTGCTCCGGCATTGATGAGAAAATCGATTGTCGAGACGCAGTCGTCAATGCGGACCGTATCGCGGATTATCTCCCCGTCCATTGGCACGTTAAACGGCGCTCGCACAAGAACGCGCTTACCTTTGATGTCACCAAGTGATGAGAGTCCTGAAGGCATACCTATGCTTTATCGACTGACGCGATTATTGCCTTGAATTCTTTTGCATCGACGCTCGCATGACCGACGAGGAATCCGTCGACGGTCCCCTCTTGCATGAGCGACGCCGCGTTCTTTGACTCGACCGAACCGCCATAGAGCACACGGACCGCGGTGCCCGGCTTTCGTCCGTACATGCTCACCAAGATTTTTTTAATAAAGAGCGTCGTCTCATGGAGCGTTGATGGCGTCATTGCTTGGTCGGCCGACTTTCCAATCGCCCACACAGGTTCGTATGCAATAACGACCGACGCAAGCTTGGGACGCGTGATGCCTGTAAGCGATTCTCTAATCTGACTCTCAAGCGTCGTGAGGTAACCACCGCGCATGTCACGCTCGTTCTCACCGACGCAGATGACCGCAGTCAATCCGTGTTTGATGACGGTCTGTGTTTTGAGCGACACCAAGTGGCTCGTCTCCCCCGCTGCGCGCATCTCGGAGTGTCCGAGGATCACGTGTGATACACCGAGACTGCGGAGCGCGTACACGCTCGATGCACCGGTGTGCTTTGGTTCTACATCCCAAAAAGCGTCTTGTGCTCCGAGACGAATCGACGAAGAAACGTTTGACGCAAAAAGTCCGAGGAGTGGTGTTTGAGGACAAACGACAACATGTGTGCGACGTGCGGCACGAGCGGCGTTCTGACTGGCACGATAGAGTTCTTTCGCTTCTTTTGGCGAATCGATGTAAAGCTTCCAGTTACCGATGACGAGTTTTTTGGTTTGGGCCATATAAAGAAAAGAGATGTCCCAATTGTAGCATGTGGCAACTTTCAACTTATTCCTTTTAAAATAAGGCTGGAGTGACTTTTAAGGTATGAAAAAGCCTCGCATCCGCCAGTATGGCGAAGCGAGGCTCCCATCGAGACACCGATGGATGTTTTGGGCGGTATGCCCTCTGCAAAGAATGTGGCCTTAGGAGCTTACCGACGAGGGGTTCTTGCGAACACCCGCGAAGGACCAGTGATTGTCCCACACGTGGACGTAGCGGTTCACGTTGATACGACGCCTACCGCACGCCTCCCCGAAGCTCGCGAAGCAGTAGTGCTCGCCGTCATGCCACTGCATTGCGTGGGGATTCCTCGCCGACCAGGAAGGATCTTCTTCATGTAGCGCTGCTACGGCCTGGAGATCAGGCTTAAGATGGTATCGCTCGTACTGACGCTCTACCTCCTCACAGCTAATGCGACCTTCGGTGTAGCACTCGGGTCCCGGCTTGAAGATGTAAACGTCTACATCTTCATCCTCACCGGTTGGCGCCGAAGCGAGGACTTTGTTGTCCACGTGCTGTATTCCACCGATTGCGAGGAGGGATGCACTCTTGCTTCGAGTGCGCTCAACCCGAACCCGATGGATGATCATGGGATTTCCCCCCTCGACGTGCTTGCGGACAACCTCCAGGAGCTCAGGTGTCAGGAGATCGGGCTGGTGGTCCAACACCTCCTGGAAGAGATCCTTGGGAAACCCCGCAGTGCGCATTGCAGAGGCAATGCGATCGGCGAGTATGGCAATCTGAAATCCGCTTGCAAATTGAATACTTGGTGTCATCGTCGTTCTCCTTTTGACTGTTCTTCCTAATATAGAATTCGCGGCTTCACCGGAATGGTGAGTTACCAGAACGTAGCGGTCTTAAGATACATCCGCGGGCACTATGACAATTCTAGATGAATCTGTCAACAGATGATGTGATTCCCTCTTATTCAACTTCTTCCCATTCAAGGAACGTAAACTCATCCGATATTGTTGGTGTGAGTGGCGGTGGTGATGTAACAAGATCCGAGTCATAAATATTCACACGGTTCTGGTATCCCGACACAACGTTCGAGCCCGACGTCCACTTGGTACCTTCACGCGCATTGGAGACGATCGTACCGTTCACGGTAAGCAAGGTGCGAAGATAGTTTGCACCTTCTGATGATGGATAATAATTACGTCCAAAGTAACCGTTCTGTGCAATGAAGATACCACTGAGGCTCATGGTGCTTGGGGAGTTGAACGGAATGAGGATGGATCGGTCCGCGATAACCGTGAGACCATCTGCACCATTATTGTCGGCATACGTTATGTTGCCGTTCAAAATGACATCGGCGCGTGCGGACGGGCTTATAATTTCATCTGCGGCAATAATTACTTTTTGATCGACGACTCCTTCAATCCACGTCTTTGCTTCAACAAAGATGACCGGGCAATCCTCAGGAATGGTAACCGTTGTTTGATTTTGTGTGCTCGTAATCGTGTGATAGTCGCTGTGCCATTGCGTACCAGTATCAACATGCTGTGCATCAACAGCAGATGTACCAGTTACTCGCCAACGTGTGATGGTGCCATTGCCATTGAATCGTATACGCATGCCGCGCTGGTCAGAGTTACTTGTCTCATTGATATACAAACCCTGCGAAACAGCGAGTGCTTTGATCTGAGCAAGATCCGTCGTGATACCGGCAAAGTCCACCTGTGGAAGCGGGTACTGCCACAGAGCACTCCCCGACCCTGAACCAAAGACTCCTGCTGTTGTGGCGGTCGGACTACACCCAAATGAACTCGTGCACGACCATGTTGAGACGGCACTCGTTACAAGCGAGTCGTTGGTTCCGTCCATACGAATACCACCATTACTGTGATAATTACCACTGATTTGACGATCGGAACCAGCCCACACGTTGCTGTTGATGATGTATGCGTAGGACGCAACCGACGGCCGTGCGTAGCGGGCATACACCGTCCGGCGCAGTGTTGGATCCTCATCCGTCCATCCTGTTGAGGTGATTGAGACGGTACTTGTCTGCCCACAGAATTCTTCACTATCAAGGTCGAGTTCGAATGTACCAACAACACCGCTCTCGGGGTCGCTGTATGAAACTTGATATGGTCCCGCTTGTCCTGTTCCGTTTGTAAGATCATTTGGGAAATGCGCGAGACGCCATTTGTAATAATCGACACCCGCCTCTGCAATCTGGAGTGCTCGCTCGCGAGTTTCTTTCTTAACTTGGCTCTTGGTCTGAAGAAAAACAAACCCCACAAGTCCACCGAGGATTGTGAGAAACACCGTGCCAAACACGACAACCGAGATGACGATGTAACCACCGGCACGAAACATGGAACGTGAATCATGAACCATGGGATTCTTCGTATGCTTTCTGTTTAATGATTCATGTTTCATGTTCTAGAGATTGATTTTTAGGTTACGGATTGCGGCGCTCGAACGAAGGACATATTCATTCGGCAACGTCTCGGGGTTCACGTTGACGACGAGACTCACCTTCACAAAAACTGCTGGAGTAACGTTCGTATACGACGTGAGCTCTGTACCTGTACTGTTGAAGTATTCAAAAATGGGCATATTTTGCTCAACGTTGCGCACATTTTCCGAAACAACGCTCACTATTCCGTTGGCTTCATTGTAGACCGCAGGTGAGCCCGTCGGATTCGTGATTGATTTTTTGAACGACGTCCCATCGAGATAGAAGCGGACAAGCTCAGCATCGTTATCTCTATCCAGGTCAGTATAGATTGCAACAGTTGTCGATCCGATTGTAATGATGGGATAGGCACCCGTCTCCGAATATCGTGCTTCGCGAATGTCGCGGACCATCTGCTCGACACCGCGGCGCGCGTTCTCGACGGCAATTGCCTGCTCCATCGCATATCGATTTCCGCGGTACAGCATAATAATCGAACTCACAACCGCCGTGCTAATAATCATAAAAATAGCGAGCGTGGTGATTGCCTCGATAAGGGTAAAGCCTCGGTGGTTGTTCGTTGTGAAATACATAGTCTATGGATTGAGGAGGACCGAATACGTTGTTGCACCCGAGACCGAAAGCCCTGCGATGTTTTGTGTCGTAAATCCGGTGGCGGACACATCAAGCGTGTAGGTGGTTGCCGACAAACCTCTGAAAAACGACTGTCCGCATGCCGATGAGTCTATAGTTTCATCATACCCCGTTCTCGTCAGCCTCACCGACGCATTCTCGAGTGGAACGTTCTGATCGTTCGTAACATAGACAAGAAGCGAGTGAGTGGTCGCAGGTGCAAAGATAAAATCTACAATTTGTGAGATTGCTGGATTGAGCCCAAATGGCTGGAACGGACAAGCCTCAACAACCGAAAGGCCACTTTCCGCCACTCCTTTGGTGATGAGGTAGGTGTCCCACTCAACATCGTCGATCGCGAGCGTACCGTCAACTCCGGTGGTGTACGAATCGGTGTATTTGTAGATAGGCGCTCCTCCCCCGTCGGTACCGACTGTCTTTGCACCCTGCATGATAAACGAAGTTGTCGGGCGTGGAATCGGACCTTCGATGTATGTAATCATCCACGAACGAAGTGCCGGCGTCATCAGTGAATCGTTCGTCGCAAGGTTGCCGACAAGTGCAAGCGCAGGATACTCTTCTGCTAATAAACCGGAGAGATCAACCGGAGAAGATGCAAAGCCTGAGGCGTTACCCGGAAGATCAACATCAGGAACGAGTGACGATGATGTTGCCGTTACAGCAAATACCGAAACATCAACCGTTGTGCTCGCCGAAGTGACGGTATCAAACGAGAGCTCACCCCACGTCTTAAGGTACACAGGTGCAACCGACGTAGCTGTTACAGAACCGCTCGATGAATACGTCCCCGGAGCCCCTGCAAGAATAATCTCCCCTCCCAACACGCTCGTGTTCTGAAGCTCCTCAATCAGAGATGCATCAGCAAATGTATCTGTCCACGTTGCCGAACGCATTTCATCAAATGAACGGAGTGTGATGTCAGAGAGCTCATCAATGCGAAACGTCGACGACGTAATCGTGTCACCAACAACCGTGAGCGTCCCCGGCATAGGGTTTGGGTTCGACGGCGAAGCCAGATAGGTGCGGTCGGTGCTATATCCGGCTTTCGTCGTTTCAATCTGATACGCAGTTGATGTCGGCGCGCCAGGGAAATACGCAACGCCATCGTTACTTGAAAACGTTGAGATACTGATGTTCGGCGACACGACGGTATTCGTTATTGTTATCTCCGCATTGGATACCGGTGCACCTCCGGCATCAACAACATTCACCACAAGTGTTCCTCCCCCATCCAACGTCTCAATGCCTTTTGGAACGACGTTTGTTATGAGTGCCACATCACGTTCGCTACCGCGAAATTGCCACGAAACACTTACCTTAGCGATTTTAAAATCCGCCTGGATTCCATTGGTGTCCGAGGGACCCGTACCGTCCGCGGCATGATCGATAAATTGAACAAATGTGCGTCGTGTGTAAACAATATTGTTAAGAGAGATACTTTCTTCGGGTGGAATAGAACCTGCAGGAATGCCGCCCAACACCGCAACGCTGTTGTACGGAAGACTTCGTATGTATTCAATCTGCTCATTAGCGAGTGCAATTGCGCCAGTCTTTGCTTTTCCTAACCCAACCGACACCACCGCAAGACGAATAACACCAAAAAGACCGATGAAAATGAGCAACATGAGCGCCGTACCCACGACCGCGTCGATGAGTGTTGCTCCCCTACGAGAGTGAGCGATGCTCATAGTCTAAATACCGCTTGAGAGCGAATAAATCGGCGTAATCATGGAGACCGCAAAGAATCCGACCGCGGCACCAATGATGACCATGAGGAATGGTTCGATGATCGTCGACATGTCTTTTGTCTTCTGATCGACCTCACTCTCGAAGAAGACCGCAATTTGGAGAAGCATCGCCGGGAGCTTTCCGGTCTCTTCACCCACCGCTATCATCTCGTTCACCATCGGTGGAAAAAGGCGATCGTAGCGTGAAAAAACGGCTGAGACCGAAGCGCCTTTCTGAATCTCCTGCTCAGCTTCAACCAATGCTTCTTTATAGTATGAATTTTGAAGGACATCCCCCGTTATCGACATGGCCGCAACCATATCAACTCCCGACGAAAGGAGTGATGAGAATGTACGCGACATGCGTGCGGCATTGGTTTCTTTGACCAAGTTGCCGATGATTGGCATGCGGAGCATAACGAACTCGAATCCCCGCTTACCTCTGTGCGTGCGCGAGAGCATGATGGCACCAAGAATGAGCAGGATAATTCCTGCGATAACAGCAATCGGATTTGCAGTAAGTAAATCACTCGACGAGATAACAAGTTGTGTCGTTGCAGGCAGTTCGACGTTGAGCTCGACGAACGTCGCGGTGAGCGTTGGCACGACAAACATAAGCATGAGGATACCGATAATCACCATCACCGAGAGGATAATAGCCGGGTACATCATCGCACCGCGAATTTTTCGACGGAGCGCGTAACTGCGGTCCATCTGCTCTGCAACGATACGGAGCGAATCGCCAAGCTTACCTGACTCTTCACCCGCACGGACCATCGACACAAACAGCGGCGAGAATGTCTCAGGAAACTTCGCGAGCGCTTCTGAAAGCGCCGAACCTTTTTCGACATAGGCGCTCAGAGCAACAAGAATCTTCTTGAATTTTTTGCTCTTCGTCTGACGCTCCATGACACTGAGTGCACGCGAAAGCGCAAGACCCGCGTCGACCATCGCCCCAAGGTTCTTGGCAAAAGTGATCTTGTCAGCGAGCTTTACACCACCAAATGAGATATTGAAACGCGAACCCACGCTTTCCTTATTGGATTCTTCAGCAGTGATGAGCGTCTTCCCTTCTGTTTTGAGATCGCGCGCAAGCGCGAATTGATCATCCGCTTCGCGGATCCCCTCTTCCACCTCGCCGCTTGATGCGACTGATTTATACGAGAACTTCATTGGTAAAAGTATACCAAGCTTTTGGCTTTTGGCTTCTAACTTTTAGCTTTAGATACATTTTAACTCCTTTTCTTAGAATAGATGCATGACAATCATTCAATCCCATAAGGATCTCATCGTCTGGCAAAAATCAGTGGAATTAACATTGGCCATTTATAAACTCACCAAAAATTTCCCTCCCGATGAGCGCTACGGCCTTATTTCTCAAATGCGTCGGGCGAGTATTTCGATAGCTTCAAACATCGCCGAGGGGAGATATCGTGGAACCCGTAAAGATTATGTGAATTTTCTAAGAATTGCTCTCGGTTCGGCAGTAGAGGTCGAGACACAAGCTCACATTGCAAAACAATTTGGTTGGGTACAAGAAAAAGATCTCTTCATAGTCGAAGACCTCATCCTTCAAATCATCAAGATGCTCAAATCAATGATTCAGAAACTGAATCTAAAGCCAGAAGCCAAAAGTTAAAAGCTAAAAGCTCTATTCAGTAACCACACGCAACACTTCTTCGAGTGTTGTGATGCCTTGTGCTGCTTTGAATACACCGTCTTCGAGCATCGTCATCATGCCTTCACTCTTTCCTTGTGCTTCGATAGCATCACCCGTCGCACCTTTCATGATGAGCTCTTTGATTGTTG
>JAUPUE010000051.1 GCA_030917725.1 Patescibacteria group bacterium | reverse complement strand
TGGAAGCAAATAGCTGCCGTAACGCTCTCCGGCATCGCGCTCATCGCCATCCTCACACTGTCGGTTCCATACATCAAAAGCCGTGTGCTCACATTCGTCGATCCATCACGTGATCCACAAGGTGCGGGATATCAGATTCAACAATCACTCATCGCGGTCGGTTCGGGTGACATCTTCGGTCGGGGATTCGGACAGAGCATCCAAAAGTTCAACTTTCTTCCTGAACCAGTAGGAGACTCAATCTTCGCAGTCTTTGCCGAAGAGTGGGGATTTGTTGGGAGCGTGCTGTTGATTTTGCTTTTCAGCTCGTTCTTCCTGCGTGGATTCCGTATCGCCAAACAAGCGCCAACCACATTTGCTCGGCTTACCGTCGTGGGATTCGTGACGCTGATTATCACCCAATCGTTCATGAACATCGGCTCAATGTTGGGCGTCTTCCCACTGACCGGCGACCCGCTCGTCTTTGTGAGCCAAGGCGGCACCTCACTGGTTATGGTCTTGGTCGCCTCGGGCATCATCCTCAATATTTCGAGGTACGCCAAATCTGATACACTAGGGGGCAAACAGGCATGAAAATCGTCCTAACAGGAGGGGGAAGCGGCGGACACTTTTATCCGCTTATGGCGGTGGCCGAACGGCTTCGCGCTATTGCTCGTGAGGAACATCTGCTTGAACCAGATTTGTATTACCTCGCTCCCGAGGAATATGACAAAGACATGCTCTTCGAGCAGAACATCACGTATCAGCATGTGAACGCGGGCAAGATACGTGAGTACAGTTCAATCAAGAACTTTTTTGATTTCTTCAAAACCGCTATCGGGATCATAAAAGCACTTATAAAGCTCTTCTTCATCTTTCCTGATGTTGTCTTCAGCAAAGGTGGCTATGCGAGCGGTCCGGTGCTTTTTGCGGCACGCATCCTTGGCATTCCGGTCATCATCCACGAATCAGACAGCGTTCCAAGCAAAGGCGGCGCGTGGGCTTCAAAGTTCGCAAAACGCATCGCTATTTCATATCCAGAAGCAGCCGATGCATTCGGCAAACTCGCAGCAAAAGCAGGAGGAAAGATTGCACTCACTGGTAACCCGGTCCGCAAAGATCTCCTTACACCAGCTTCAGAAGGAGCAAAAGAATTCCTCGATCTCAATGAAGATCTTCCCGTCATCTTGGTCTTAGGAGGTTCCCAAGGTGCTCAACGCATCAACGAGACGCTCATCGAGGCACTGCCTGAGCTTCTTGAGAAATACTACGTCATCCACCAAACAGGGAAGGCGCTCTACGACATCACCAAGAACACTGCGGACATCATTCTTAGCGGCAACCAACACACTAACCGTTACAAGCCTTTTGCATATCTCGACCTGCTTGCAATGCGCATGGCCGCCGGCGCTGCGTCGCTCGTCATCTCACGCGCAGGCTCAAATGCGATCTTTGAGATCGCTGCATGGGGCAAGCCATCATTCATCATCCCGATTCCCGAGGACGTGAGCCGTGATCAGCGCAGCAATGCCTTTGCCTATGCCCGCACCGGCGCCGCACTTGTCATCGAACAGGCTAACCTCACCCCGCACCTCATTGTTTCCGAAATCGACCGCCTCATGGAAAACCCTGCAGAACGCGAGAAGATGTCCGTTGCCGCCAAAGCATTTGCACGTCCTGACGCAGCCGACAAAATCGCCCGCGAGGTCATTGAGCTGGCGCTTGAGCACGAGAGCTAGTAAAGAAAGAGGGAATTGACTTTTCTTGAGAAGACTATATAATCTTTTCGGAATATCAGAGGATGCCCTCTGGTGACTCGAACAAACGAACGCCGTACCGGGGAGACATGCTATGAAACCGAGCAGTTGGCAAGACTTCTTCCACAGGGCTCAAGCACTTGCGGAGAAGTTCGAGAAGCACCTGACCTCCAAGAAAACACCCACCGAGAGTCAGTATGATCGCTGGGACGAAGAGCTGAGTTATCTTCGGCTCGGGCTCATCTCCCTGATCGCCCCGGATGGCGAGGAGTGGGAAATCTCCGCCAGCGAATTCAAGGAAGGCAAGATGCGTTCCGCCGAAATCGTCCTCGGAAGCCTCGAGAGGGTGCACGGCCGCATCGTCAACATCCACTTCAGGGCGCGCTACGGTTGAGCGCTCGTGACACCGACTGACGACCCGCCTTGGAGAAGCGGGTCGTTTTCTATTTTGCTATACTGTTGTCATGACATCCGTTGTGACACGATTTCCGCCTTCTCCGACTGGCCCCCTCCATGTGGGGAACGTCCGCTCGGCGCTTTTTAATTATTTCTTCGCCCGTCAAAATGGAGGCCAATTTGTGGTGCGTGTCGAAGACACCGACAAAACTCGTTCCAAAAAAGAGTACGAGGACGACATGCTCGACAACCTCGCATGGCTCGGACTGACCCGCAACGGTGAACTCTGGCACCAGTCAGAACGAAGTGACGTTTATAAAAAATATCTCCACAAACTCATCGACGATGGAAAGGCATACATCTCTATCGAAACAGAGGGAGAGAACAAAGAAGTTGTTCGATTCAAGAACCCAAATGTTGTCTTGACGTTCGAAGATATTATCCGCGGTTCGGTTACATTCGACACCACTGAACTTGGTGACTTCATTATCGCCCGCAATATCAACGAGCCAATCTATCACCTAGCTGTTGTGGTGGACGATTTTGAAATGGGTATCACACATGTCATCCGAGGCGAAGATCACGTCTCGAATACTCCTCGACAGATTTTGATTCAAGAAGCAATCGGCGCTCCGCGACCAACCTATGCGCACTTGCCGCTCATGCTCGCTGTCGATAAATCAAAGCTCTCCAAACGAAAGCATGGTGAAGCTGTTTCGTTGCGATTCTATCGCCAACGAGGCTATTTACCTGCTGCCGTCCTCAACTTTCTCGCACTCACAGGATGGAACCCAGGAACCGAGCAAGAAATCCTTTCACTCGACGACCTGATTGCGCAGTTCAAACTCGAGAACGTGCAAAAGGGTGGCGCGGTGTTCAATGTCGAGAAACTCGATTGGATCAATCGCGAATATATCAAATTGCTCTCACCTGAAGAACGCACGAAGCTCGTGCGAGAATTTGCACCAACAGAAGTCTCCGACGATGTTCTTATCAAACTAGAATCCGTCATCGTCGACCGCATCAGCGCATTCGGCGAGATCAAAGACCTCTTCGCGGCAGGGGAATTCGATTACGTCTTGAGCGAACCGGTGTACGAAGCAGAGAAGCTCGTCTGGAAAACTGCATCCAAAGAAGAGACCGTCGGACATCTGAAAAAAGCCATCGAACTTCTAAGTAATCTTCCTAACGAAGCTATTG
>JAUPUE010000018.1 GCA_030917725.1 Patescibacteria group bacterium | reverse complement strand
CGGCGAATATCCGCGTTGTCGCGACGTCGTCAGAAAAAGAAGAGCGAGCATTCATCGTTGCTGAACTTCGCACGGCTCAAGAGACCGGCGTGCCGTGGGAAGAGATTGCCATCATCTACCGCGACAACAAAGATGCTCGAGGGATTGCAGAAATCCTTGAAAAAACCGACATACCATTCGCTATCCAGTCCAACGTGAACGTGCTCGATAATCCATACATCCACGGGCTCATCCAGCTCATGCGACTCGCTTTGCGTCCGACCGACGATATCTTGCTCGGAGAATCGCTCTTCGCACCGTTCTTTGCTCTGTCACCACTCGATGCATACAAAACGCTCGCATATGCGCATAAGAATCGCCTCAAGCTCTCACAAGTCCTCTCGAATCGCTCAAAGCTCTTGGATGCTGAAATAAGCGATGTGTCGGGGATGTCTGATGCATTCGAAAAGATCTTGTCGTGGTCTCGTATGGCTCGAACACGACCGTTCATTGAGGTGTTCGATCATATTGTCCGTGAGTCTGCGTTTGTCGCGCACATCATCCAAGCCGCAGGTTCTGCCGAGACGCTCAAGGCGCTTGAGGTCTTGTTTGAAGAAGCAAAGAACCTCTCTGCTGGTGCGCAGACGTATCTTGTTGCTGATTTCCTCGAACACATCGCAATCATGGAAGAACACGGCAGTACGCTCAAAATGCTCCCCGATGCAGGACTCAAAAAGTCCGTGTCGCTTATGACTGCGCATCGGGCCAAAGGTCTCGAGTTCGAGCGTGTCTTCATTATCGGTGTCACTGATGGACACTGGGGCAATCGACGCAATCGTTCGCTCTTTGTTGTTCCGTCAGTTATCGAAACCAATGATGATGACGAGCGCCGTTTGCTCTATGTTGCCATCACTCGTGCCAAGCGCGAGGCAATCCTCACATTCCCAGCAACAGATACAGCTGGCGCACCAAAGACCCCATCTCAATTTATCGAGGAGCTTGATGCCGATTCGGTGATTCGTGAGACTACCGCAGATCGAGCACCCGAGCTTACAAAACTCGCGGCATCATTTGTTTTTGCAGACCCCATACAAAAAGGTCTCGATGTTGCTGAAAAGGATTACCTTGTGCGACTTTTCAATGATCAAGGACTTTCTGTGTCTGCGCTCAACAACTATCTTGCATGTCCGTGGAAATATTTCTTTGTGAGTCTCTTGCGCGTGCCACAAGCGCCAAGCGCCTCATCACGTTTTGGTACGACGCTCCACCTCGCGCTGCGTCTTTTAGGTGAATCAGCTGCAGCGGGCAAAAAGATAACGACCGCATCGATGAAGAAGATTGTTGCAAGTGCTGCCGCAAAGAATGCTTTATCGGAAAAGGAGGAGGACCAGTTCGTAGTGAAGGGGATGAAGGCACTGCCTGAGTTTTGGAAGATGAATGCGCCGTCGCGCCCTGAGCTCTCGTTGTGGGAGCATTCGGTTGAAACAACGCTTGCAATTCCATCAGGTGAGGATGTCGTGCTTCGTGGAACGATTGATCGTGTTGATAGAGTGGACACGACCTCGCGCGTAACGGTTGTTGACTACAAGACAGGGCGACACAAGAGTCGCAATGAGATGCTCGGCAAGACCAAGAACGGTACCGGTGATTTCTTCCGCCAGCTCGCTTTCTATAAGTTGCTCCTTTCACTTGAGGGAGATCACATTGCTGACAAAGGCATCTTAGCTTTTGTGGAACCCGAAAAGGGGAAGTACCGTAGCGAGACATTTGATCTCGAGGCATCGGACGTTGAGGATCTCAAAAAAGTCATCACAAAAGCAGTGGGCGAGATCCGAACACTCGCATTTTGGGACACGTCGTGCACGACGCCTGATTGTGACTATTGCCCCCTCAGCAAGGTTTTGAAAGGAAAAGCAAAAACTAAATAATCTCCATGCTCTCGAGGAAGGTGTGGAGTTCTTCGCCTTCAATTTTTCGGTGAGCACCTTCTTTGAGATTACCGAGTGAGATATTCATGATTCGGATGCGCTGGAGGTCATCGACTTCTTGAAAGAGTGCGACGCACATGCGACGAATCTGGTGCTTCTTGCCTTCGGTGAGAATCACACGGAATGTTCGATCATCAACAACCTTTACCTTACAAGGGCGAGTCGTGCCATCTTCGATCTTCACACCGGCTTCCATCTTGACCTTAAAGTTGCTGCGGAGGTCTTCTTTTGTTGTGACGAGATATTCTTTTTCGTGAGAATAGAGCGGAGAGAGCATACGATCGGTGATACGGCCGTCGTTGGTGAGAATGACAAGCCCATGTGAGTCTTTGTCGAGACGTCCGATTGGGAACACATCGCGGAGCGCCACAACGTGCTTGATTTCTTGTTCATTACCTTGTGCAGAGTGGGTCACGATGCCACGAGGCTTGTTGTAGGCAAAATAGACGTATTCGGGGGGCTTTTGATTGCCGCGGAATCGTACTTCAACGTTATCGTTCTCGTTGACTTTATCACCCAAAACAGCCAAACGGCCATTGAGGAAGACCTGCCGCTTTTCGATGAGCTCGTCTGCGCCACGACGGGTCGATTGCTTCTTGAGCGCCAAGAACTTGTTGATACGCATAGGGAAGACCGGTGCTGTGGGCACGGGGAGCGGCTTTGGAGCACGTCGCTGAGGTTTTCCTATTTTTCGGGCAGGCTTCTGGCTTTTCATGCGAGGAGTGTAGCACGGCTGATGAGAGAGCGCTTTTGTTGCTACAATGAAGTGAGTCGATATTACTACGCTAGAAAACATCACTCCACATGAAAAAAGCTTTATGGATTGTCATCGCACTGGTCGTCATTGGAGCGATCGTCTATGCAGTCAAGCAGTCTGACAGTGCACCTGAGGTCTCATGGGCGTTCCAAGAGAAGACTCCTGAACCCACAACAGGAGCCCCAGTTGTGCAGGTGACTGCCACAATAAACGGTACAGAATATGATGCTGGAACGTACAACGGCACCTGTATCGAAATTGATAAGAAGAATCTCCCTGAGGATGAAACCGCAGGAATTGTCTGTTGGTGGGACGGTTCTGGCGATGAGGTTGGTGTCTTTATGGAAGACAGCAAACTCGTCGTTAAGCACGGTGAGATTCAAGAAGGCGATGAGAGCACACTTCCTTCCCGTGGGAATTTTACAACGCTCTTCGAGATTTAATAGTTCATCACAATAATCATGAAAATCACACTCATCATCATTATCTTGCTTGCACTTGGTGCGGGTGGATATGCA
>JAUPUE010000015.1 GCA_030917725.1 Patescibacteria group bacterium | reverse complement strand
CTTTTACACGAGGATACATGAGCGCCTCCACCTTCTTCTTCGAGTAGAGCACTTTATGTTCCGCCTCCTCTTCCTCCGTTCGTATTTTCTTAGGTATCGTTAACTTTTGGAGTTCTTCGTAGAAATTTCCACAAAGAAGTTCACGGCTCATCTCTTCTGTTAAGCCTGGGTACGAATCCATCATTGCCTGTTCCACAATCGCCACCGTATCGAACAAAACACCATCAAGATCAAAGACAAGAATCTTTCTTTTCATAACTATAGTTTAGACTGTCTTTTCTTAAAGCGTGGATCAAGCTCATCTGTTAGTTGAAACTTCTCTGCAATTTCATTCAAAACATCATCCTCAGCCCCATTGTTCTCAAGAGATTCAAAAGAATCGTAGTTATCCAAAATTTCTTCCCCTTTTTCTATATCCCTAACCGCGATTGTTATCACTTCCTCTTCATCATCTCGATATTCAGACAAAACATTCGGACTCAAAGAATGATTGAAATATTTTCCATTGTCCGCAGAGAAACAATACAATTTACTTTTCTTACTTCTCCAACAATATGTACAAATATAAATCTGAAGTAAATCAGGGAAACTTAAGATTTGTTCTCGCGTAAATTTTTGATCAAAACCGGGAGTAAACCTCCAGATTTCAGTTCCTTTTGGAATATATTGGTCCGCAAATAGACCGACTCCATGAATCTGACTTTCTTTGATCTTGGTTTTAACAAGCAACATTGTCTAGATCTTGAACTCAATCACATCTCCATCCTTCACGATGTATTCCTTCCCTTCTGTGCGAACCAAGCCCTTTTCGCGAGCTTTGGCGTAGCCGCCTGAGTCGATGAGATCCTGCCAGAAGACAACTTCGGCGCGGATGAATTTGTCATAAAAATCTGTGTGGATGGCAGTACCGGCCACAGGAGCTGTTGAGTTACGGGCGATTGTCCATGCGCGGGTTTCATCGGCACCGGTCGTGAAGTATGTGATGAGGTCGAGCAGGCGGTATCCACCGAGGATGACGTCGTTGATACCACCACGCACGTCGAGATCTGCGAGCATCGCAGCGCGGTCTTCGGCCGACATCGAGCGCACATCGCTCTCAGTCGAAGCGTCAACGAGCACGTACTCTGAACCCGATGACTTCAAGAACTCGACGAGTCTCGTCCATCGCTCATCGTTCATCTCATCGAGGTTCTTGCCTCCCGATTTTGCATTGAGGATGTACATCATCTTCTTGGTCGTGAGGAGTGTGAGCTTCTTCACTTCTTTCTCCTCATCTTCGAGGAGTGTCACCGTGCGGGCCGCCTGCCCCGCTTCGAGCGCAGCTTTGATCTTCGTCAATCCCGCCTGTTCATGCTTGGCTTCTTTGAGACCGGCTTTGACATCGCGTTCAACAGAGCCGAGGCGCTTGGTGACAACCTGGAGGTCCGCCAATACGAGCTCGAGATTGATGACCTCGATGTCTTCGACAGGATCAATGCGATTCGAAACGTGGAGAATATTGTCATCTTCGAAAATACGGACAACATGCCCGATTGCATCGACTTCGCGGATGTGCGAGAGAAACTGATTGCCGAGTCCTTGGCCTTCGGATGCACCTTTCACCAATCCGGCAATGTCGACAAACTCGACCGCAGCAGGAACGGTCTTTGCTGATACTGAAAGCTGTGTGAGTGCATCGAGGCGAGGGTCAGGGACTTTGACGATGCCGACCGACGGGTCGATCGTACAAAATGGATAATTGGCCGCATCGACAGACTGCGCGGTGAGCGCATTAAAGAGCGTGGACTTGCCCACATTCGGAAGGCCAACGATACCAACGGAGATCTTCATATGATTATTGTCCCATGAGCTTCTTGAGCTCGTCAGCGTGCTTCGCAAAGACGCTCTGTGCGGCGTACATCTTATTCATCCCACTCTTAGTCTTCTCGTCGGTCTCTTGTGCGAGGCGCATGAAGAAATCAGGGTCTTTTTCGAATGCTTTGAGTACCATCGCGCGCTGCTCAGGAGCCACGTCCTTGAGCTGGCGTTCAATCATCTTTTTCATAAGGAATTCTTTGAACATGCGGGCATCCTATCACAAAAAGAAAACCGCGTCAGCCGTGAGGCCAACGCGGTTTTCTCAATCACCAAAGTGATTACTGAACTTCTGCAGTCGAGGTTGCGTCGACAGTTGTCGTCGAAGTCTCGCCTGAACCTACTTCTGTAGTAACGGTTGTAACCGTTGCTGTAGTCGTAGCAGGAGTCGTTGTTGCAGTATCATCGATCATAACCGGTGCGTCTGCACGGTTTTTGAAGAAGAGGATACCAGCGACGATGAGGATAACAACAATCACGAGGATTGTTACACCTGCATTGCCGCTCTGTGAATTCTTTGACATGGGTTGCGATTGAATTGAGCTAATAGGTATTCAACAAAACTCGCCCAGCGTGAAGCCGAACGAGCCTTGAGTGTACCACAGATGTGGTCTGAGATAAAGGGGATTACCGAGCTGTCTCGTCAGCAAAAGCATAGGTCGAACCAACCGCACGGAGCGAGCGTTCCTTAACGATGTCAAGGACACGAACGAGTGAGAGGCGGACCGATGTGTATGCTGAGTCATATCGTTCATCAACACCGTGGAGCAATTCGCCCACGATAGTCTCAAGCTCCTTGTTGGAGAGGTGGTACGTGACTTCGGCAATGTGCTGGTTGACGTTTGAACGCTCGTCAGAGCCTTCCATGCGAGCACGGTAGGCATTATCGAGGTCAGAGACGACCTTGCGCATAAAGTCGGCAACTGGCTGTTCCTGGTGCTTAAGCATGCGGAGGAAGGTAAAGACCTTTTTGTCTTCGCCGCGGACAATCCATTCGACAAAGAGTGGAATCATCGACAACGTCGAGATGAAGAGGGTCTCACGAACACGATCCTTATCGAGGATGAGCCATCCGTCTTCGCGTGGGTAGCGAGACTTGGCAATCTCAATAATTTGATTGAGGCGTTCGAG
>JAUPUE010000044.1 GCA_030917725.1 Patescibacteria group bacterium | reverse complement strand
CGAGGACCTGGTCCTTCATCTGGCGCCTATCGATGGTTTTGGTGTGCTCCAAAAGACGGTCGGCCAAGGTGGATTTACCGTGGTCGATGTGGGCGATTATCGAGAAATTGCGGATATTCTTGATCTCCATGTCGACCCATCCTACCAGAAATAGGCTTATTTTTCAGCCCTTCAAATAAAACCGCCTGTACTCAATATCCTTATCAGGAAAATTCTCGACGAGTGCGATGTGGTTAACCAAAATCGATCCGGCGAAGTCTGAGTCAGCGAGATATCGCTTCCCCATCTCATATCCTTCTTTGGTCAAATCACCATAGGCAAGTGTGACATGAGGAACGTAGTCAGCGATGCGGTAAAAGGCATCAACTCCGTTGGTGACTTTGTCACGAATCGTTTCAAAGAGATGTTGAAGCTCATCAGTCTTGATGGGATTGACCCAGAGCACGTACGGAGTGAGGACACCTTCTCGAGCTCCTCCCCACGTTTCCGTTCCACCAAATCCTTCAAGCTTTATCTCAAAAGGATGCTCGTTACGAGCAATGTCTTCGAATAATGATTCAACGTGAACCTGTTCTTCTTCAGAGACGATGATGCCATTGCCGAGCGTCAGATGCGGCATCCATGAGTCGATGCATTTTCGAGATCCCGTGAGATCGGTGAGTTTTTGTTGTAACGCACGAACTCTCGACAAATCGTCCCCTTCCAGATAACAAACGATTGAATACCGTTTCATGAAAATGTTTTACATCGGCCCTGTCTCAGGAGCGATAGCTGCGGCACGCTGCCAGAAGCGCGCACGGATTGTTGCAACGAGCTCGGCGAATTCGGGATTCTTGAGGATGAGGAGAACTCCTGTCCATACGATGAGTGCAGCAACGCCAGCGACAGCGCCCTGGAAGAACACATCACGCGCAATAGAAAGGTCGAAGACCGACTCGGTGGCGCGCAGAACGAGATATGCGGCGCTTGCAGCCAAGATAGATGAAGCAGATGCATGCCAGATGGTTTTGAGCACCTGACGTGGCATGTGACCGCCAAAATCGCGCCTAAAGAGCATCCAAAAGACAGATGCGTTCACAATGAGCCCAAGTGAGTATGCAAAAGCAATCATGACGACGTTTGTTCCAGGGACATCGCTGATGCGGAGGAGGTCTTCGACAAAGTAGCGGAGTGTTGGGATTGCATCTGAGATGAGAACACTCCCCCAGACAAGACCGACAGTGAGCGCCGAGCTACCAAGCGTTACCAAAAGTGGGCGTGCGGTCTTCCCTGCCGCGTAATATGCACGGACGAAAAGTAGAACGAGACCGTGTGCAACGAGCGATATCATGAACAGTGCAAAGACCGCTGCGGTGAGACGTGTGTCGGCCCAGTCAAATTGTCCCGAACCCAAGAGCACGCGGACGATGTGTGCGCGGAGGACGATGAACACCGTCACCGTCGGCAACGACCAAAAGATGATTGAACGAAGCGCGACGAGCACGTGGTCAAGGAATGCTGTCTTGTCTCCATTTGAAAAGAGCTTTGAAAGGACTGGGAACGCTGCGACTGAATACGACACGCCAATGAGCGTGAGGGGTGCCATGTAAAGGTTTGATGCAAACGTGAAGACCGTGACCGAACCCGCAGCAAGCGTCGATGCAAAGCCCAAAAGCGCGAGCATCACGAGCTGATTGAGCGCAAGCGTCGTTGTGCGTGGCAAGGAGACCACGATAACGCCCCAGAGCGACTTCCAGTCGAATGAAAGCGTTGGACGAGGCAAAAGGCCCTCTTTGATAACCGTTGGCACCTGGATGAGCAAATGCATCACTGCGCCGATGACAACACCCCAGCCGATGCCTGCGAGCCCCCAGCGTGGGTAAAGAGCAACGACACCAAC
This sequence comes from Patescibacteria group bacterium, assembly GCA_030917725.1. GTDB lineage: Bacteria > Patescibacteriota > Minisyncoccia > Phycocordibacterales > EsbW-18 > EsbW-18. Next base: position 1,833 of record JAUPUE010000044.1, on the reverse strand, counting down.
AATAATGCCAAGGTTATAGAGTATCGGCGAAAGCGCATAGACGTAGAAACGGCCTGCGAGCTGGGTAACGCTCGAAAGAATGTTGGAAAGCCCAAGGAAGATCGGCGAGAGCAACAAAATGCGCGTAAGTTCGATGAATGATTGCTGTTGTCCTGCGTCGAATCCTGGATAGAGAAAACGCACGAGCATCGGCGCGAGAAACCAAAGGAGTGCGCTTGCTGCACAGATGAACACGCAAAAGAATGTGGTGACTTGTGAGAGAAAAGCTTTTGCTTCGAGTTTGCCCTGCTTTTCGAGTCGATCGCTTAGAAGTGGGATGAGAACGAAGAGCGACACGATCGATGCAATCGATGCGAAGAGAAAATCGGGGATACGAAAGGCAGCGTAATAGACGTCGAGCGTTGGGCCGGCACCAAAGAGGTGTGCCAACATGCGGTCGCGGACAAGTCCGAGGACTTGGGACACCAATGCAAACGTTGCTATGACGTACGCTGCGGCATGGATGCCGGAAATGCTTTCTGAAAAGAATGCGATGAGACGACGCACCATATAAAAGCTCATTGTAACACGGCCCAAAGCGTCGTCTCGCTTCTCATTCGTACAACATTCTGGAGCGTGGTTTCGTCTCCCCCCCCTGTAGCATTTTTGAGCTTGATTTCTCCAGACGCGAAAACCCTCCCGCAGCAGCGAGAGGGTTTTCAAATTGTATGTGGTTCGTATCTGTAAGCCGAATTCTGTAGTCGCCGAAGCGACCGGTATCCATGTATCTAGGATGATGATTGCTCATCACCTCAAGCGGCACTTCTCGAGATTGCTCTCGAGACACGGCCTTGCACGTAGGTAAGGATTTTGCCGTTTCACCTCATTGTCGCCAATGAGACATTCCACTGGGGAATCCCTATCCTTTCGGAATCGGGCGTTTCTGCTCGCACCTCTATGCTCGCGCACGGCGGGCGTTACCCGCTACCATCCTACATCCTTGCGAATGTACGTGTTCGGACTTTCCTCATCCCATATAACCCGTAAAGGCAATATGGAACGCAGATACCCAACACGAACCGAAAGGATTATAAACCACTATTTATAAGTTGGCAAATGTCTTTTCAAATCCTCTCGAATCTCCATCCACATCCGGCCGATGTGATTCAAACCGCTTCCATCTTCCCCATCATCCCAAAATCCATCGCCAGGAGGATACGTAGTGATGTGTTTAACAATCCTGAGATCTCCCGAATCAATGAGTGCTTTCTGAATCTCTTCATGCTGGTCGGCCTTCAAAACCATCAAACGCCTCATCACCGAAAGCTTGTACTCCCCTTCCTTGAATTCCGGGATTTGAAGATGTTTATATTTTGAAGAAGCTTCCCACGCCTTCATCGGGCTACGCGCAGTCTTGATCTCTTCGATGATCTTTTCGTCTGTGTATCGTTGACACTGATATGCATGTTCTACCGTAGGATAAATAACCCCACCCACATCGATAGCGTGGGCTGAGTACGGAGAAAAATAGATAGCGAAGATTTCTAAAGAAACAGCATCGCCCATATATCCGAATTTAAGAATGATTTACCACTCCAACTGTCCTCCGGTCTTGTACTCGTTCACACGCGTCTCAAAGAAGTTTTTTTCTTTGCGGGCGTCAATGATTTCGCTCATCCAAGGAAATGGGTTCTTGGTACCGTAAACAGGCTTGAGGTTGATGCGTTCGAGACGGCGGTCGGCGATGTGTTCGAGGTATTCGGAAATCGACTGAGGCGTGAGACCAACGATACCCTTTGGAAGAGCCTCGTACGCGTAGCGCTTCTCGAGTTCGACACCGTGCTTAATCTTCTC
>JAUPUE010000035.1 GCA_030917725.1 Patescibacteria group bacterium | reverse complement strand
GAGATTCTCAAGGAATTCCCGAGCATCGAAGACGATGTGCTCGATTTGGAGACCCTCTATGACGGATTTGAAGCGGAAGGCATCGACGTCATCGAGAGCGGTGGTTTGCTCGACTTGGGCGAAGGCGAAGGTAAGGGTGAGAAGAATATGTATCACCGCGAAGACACCCGCTACGACTCCATCCAGATGTACCTCCGTGACATCGGTAAGTACGAGCTTTTGAATGGCGCACAAGAACGCGAACTCGCACAGCGTATCGAAACTGGTGATGAAGAAGCCAAGAACATCCTCGCACGTGCGAACCTCCGTCTCGTTGTTTCGATTGCCAAGAAGTACGCGAACCGCAGCTCGAACCTCACACTCCTCGACCTCATTCAGGAAGGTAACATTGGTCTCTTCAAAGCTGTCGAGAAGTTCGACTGGTCAAAGGGATTCAAATTCTCAACCTATGCGACATGGTGGATTCGTCAGGCGGTAACACGTGCTATCGCCGACCAGTCACGCACCATCCGTATCCCGGTTCACATGGTTGAAACGATCGCCAAGTACAAGCGTATCGTCCGCAAACTTGCTCAAGACCTTGGCCGTGAACCGCTTCCAGAAGAAATCGCAATCGAAATGGGTATGGAAGTCGAGAAGATTCACCACATCCAGCAGATCAACCAAAACACCGTCTCGCTTGAGCTTCCTGTTGGTGATGATGGTGACGGTGGTTCGACGCTCGGTGATTTCATCAAAGACGAACACCTTCCTTCACCTGATAAAGAAGCATCCCAGCGCATTCTTGCCGAACACATCCAAGAAGTTCTCTCAGAGCTCTCGCTTAAGGAACGCAAGATTCTCGAACTCCGCAACGGTCTTACCGACGGTATTGCACACACGCTCGAAGAAGTGGGCCGTGAATTCGGTGTCACTCGTGAACGTATTCGTCAGATCGAAGCCAAGGCTCACGAAAAGATTCGTCAGCACCACAAGGCAGGGCAGTTGAAGAACTATTAGTTGACACTTCTGGGTATGACTGATATGGTCATATCTATGAATCGTTTGCATCAAAAGTTGAATACGAAGTGTTGGGCCATTTCTATGGCCGATTTCGTCGTTTCATACACTCCCGGTTTTACGACCGCGCTTGTATTCAGCCAAGATGCTTCTTATCTATCGCAATACGCATAAAACCCTTATTGCATAGACTCCTCAAGAAACCTCTCGGCTGAACAGAAGCCGAGAGGTTTTTCGTTCAGCACCTGGGTTAGTTCTTTAACAACAACTACAAATAGAGAGGAGGGTCGGTCAAATGACTGCGGAGCAAGCCCGTCGGAACGTCGCGCTGTATCGCCGGTATCTCACGTTCAACGAACCGTTGCTGTGGGGGCCGATCCTCATCACCTGCCTCATTCATTTGGGGCATATGGAGCTCGCCGACATCTATCTGATGGAAGCAGTCGTCGTGTTGGGATTTGTATTTCTTGAAGTCCCTTCAGGAGCTCTTGCAGATCTCATTGGTAGGAAGAAAACAGTAGTGCTCGGCAGCGTGCTCCATTTGGTGAGCATGATTTGGTTTGCACTCATTCAGTCGCCATTCGACGTCTGGGGAGCAAACATCGTCTGGATGATTGGAGCCTCACTCTGTTCTGGCGCTGACTCTGCCATCCTGTATGACTCCCTCAAGGAGCTTGGACGGGAAGGGGAGTATAAACAGATCGAAGGTGCAGCAGTGGGCAATCGTCTCTTGATTGTTGCATTCTGCTCGTTGGCTACCGGATTGATAGCAGAGACGCACCTTCGGGTTCCGTTGCTTCTATCGATTCCAGGCGTCATCTTCTCGACGGTCTCAACATTCTTCTTGACCGAACCTCGAGCGATACGAACGTATGCAGCTCGTGAGCACTTCAACATGATGAAAATGAGTGTCTTGTTCGTCGCAAATCATCGAGCAGTTAAATGGATCATCGGATTCTCGATGCTCATCACGGTCTCCTCAAAGGTATGGTTCTTCACGTACAATCCATACTTCGAGCTTGTGAAGCTGCCGATAGCACACTACGGCATCATGTTCTTCTTGCTTAACGTTGTGGCATGGTTCTTTAGTCGCTACGCGTACAGCTTGGAGAGGCGTCTGAGTGAGCGAAAGGTTATCGTGCTTATGATTCTGATGATGGGATTCCCCATCATCTTCATGGGCTCTGTGGTCGCTGTGTTCTCCGTCGGGGTTATCCTTCTTCAGAACGCAGTACGAGGATTCGAGCGTCCGTTCCTCGGAGCGTTCCTCAACAACCACCTCGACTCGGAGAACCGTGCTACGGTCATCTCGATCCGCTCGGCAATCTCAGGGTTCGCTCAGTTCATAGGCCTCGGCGTCTTTGGACTCATGGTGGACCGCTGGCCGCTAACGTTCTGTTTACAGTTGTTGGGTATCGCCGTGCTTGTATTGGGGGCGTTTGCTATCCGCAAGCATCGGAAGATATTCGGTTAAATCAAGGCGGCCTCGCAAGGGGCCGCCTTCTTTTTTTTGCTACAATAGCGCCAATGCCAAAGGTCATATCTTCTCCTGTTTTCGACAAATCCTACAAAGGGCTTAACCCTGAGCAGAAGGATGCCGTCGATACCATTCATGGACCGGTGATGGTGATTGCGGGACCGGGGACAGGTAAGACAACACTCCTTACGCTCCGCATTGCCAACATCCTCAAAGAGACCGATGCGTCTGCGAGTTCCATTTTGGCGCTCACGTTTACCGAAAGTGCGGTCTCATCGATGCGACAAAAGCTCTTTGGCATCATCGGCACCGATGCGTATCGCGTGCAGATCAACACCTTCCACGGCTTCGCCAACGACATCATCCGTCGCTACCCCGAATATTTTCCGCGCATCATCGGATCTCGCAACATTCGCGAGATCGAAATCATCAAGATGATTCGTGAAATCATCGATGCAAATGATTTTGCTCATATCAAACCATTCGGCAGTCCGTTCCACTATGTCCGCGATGCGGTAAAATCGATTCAGTCACTCAAACGCGAAGGTGTTACGCCGGAGAAATTCATCGAGAATGTCGAATTGTCGAGTCGACCTGCACCTGATGGTGTCCACAATGTTGACGACCTCCCTTCTAAAAAAGATGCAGATGTCGAAGTTCGAACGCTCCGCAACAAAGAGCTCGCTACCGTTTACAAAGCATATGAGGCAATGCTCACCGAACGAAAGCTCTACGACTTTGATGACATGCTTCTTGATGTTGTTGCCGCGCTCAGAGATAACGATACGCTCCGCGCGACCTTGCAGGAACGTTTTCAATTTATCTTGGCTGACGAACACCAAGACGCCAATGCCTCACAGAATGCGATTCTTGAGTTACTCTGTTCGTTCGACGATAAGCCGAACCTGCTCATTGTGGGTGATGAAAAGCAGGCGATCTTTCGCTTTCAAGGTGCATCGCTCGAGAACTTTCTCTATTTCAAACGCAAATTCCCTTCTGCAAAGGTGATTTTTCTCACGAGCAACTATCGCTCAGGTCAGCCGATTCTTGATGCTGCCCACAGTCTCATCACTAAGGGGTCTTTGCCCGCGGATGCCGAGCATCTCCGTAAACCATTGATTGCAAACACCAAAGACTCGGCGAATATCCGCGTTGTCGCGACGTCGTCAGAAAAAGAAGAGCGAGCATTCATCGTTGCTGAACTTCGCACGGCTCAAGAGACCGGCGTGCCGTGGGAAGAGATTGCCATCATCTACCG
>JAUPUE010000016.1 GCA_030917725.1 Patescibacteria group bacterium | reverse complement strand
AATCAAGGCCAATCGGGTCTTTGATCGTGTTCTTCGTCAATGTTTCACTCTTTGGAGGAAACCCCAGTGCTCAAGCGCATCTTGATGTTCATCGCAGTTCTCGTGGTTTTCATGGCCGCCTCGGCCAACGCCGCCGGCGTCCAGACCAAGATTCCGAACATGCCGAAGATCAGTCGCGGCGACTGGATCATGGAGATCCCCGTCACCAAAGACGCGGTCTTGCTCAGCAAGTCCGCCGTGGAGACCATGTCCGGCGACGTCGTCGAGTTTCCCGCCGCGCTTTTCCCTGATATCTGGATGTACTCCTCAGGGTACGCGGTGTACGTAGCGGCGAGCGGACCGTTTCCGCCGGCCGACTCGGGAATCGAATTCGGCCAGAAGGTGGTGGTCGACGTGACCAGTCCGATCACCGGCGAGTTCAAGTACGCTAACACCATCCCGGTCGGGCAGCAGATTGCCCACGATCGGTGGTGGTTCGATGCACACACGTCGGACCGTTTTGATGTGAACGCCAAGGCTGGGGATCTTCTCTCTGCCGGCACACACACCTTCCGAGTGAAGGTGCCCTACAAGGTCGGTGAGAGCAACGTCACCCTCGTCTACGACTTCCAGTACGAAGTCGGCGAATTCGTTTTCTGGACGATGGCGTGCCAGTCCTCGGATGGGCGTGTCGGGTTGGACCTCTTCGTCAAGGCTTTGCCTTCCGTCGCCGTCGTCCCTGGCGAGACGCAGGTCGACTTTCTGGTCGACAGCTGGTCTTCTGGATTCGGCACGCTCGGCACGAGCGTGTATTCCACGGACGAGTGGCCGTGGTACGCGAGTGTTTCACTCGCTTCGGCCGCGGAGTACGAGCATGTTCTTCTCGGCACTCAGCGCGACATCACCCTGAACATCCTCGGGAGGCAGGTAACATTGGCGCAGGAGTTCTTCGCGCCGTACGACTTCCTCACCGTCTGTGAGACAGGCGGGGGCAAGGGGAAGCAGTAACCCCCACCTTCGTCGAGACTTCGACGGGTAAATGTCGGTTCAATCCCGACAAACTGCCTGGCCGGCCTCCATCGTGGGGTCGGCTTTTTCATTTGGGAACAGTGATATAGACAAAACCTTATTTTCTGGTATGGTGCATGCCAGATGCACATCCAACAACTGATTCAGACAAGCCTCAAGGAGGGGCTTATAAATGACAACTAAGGCTGAAGTACTCGCAACGAGCATCCTCGATGTCCCTGGTCTTTCCGCTTTCGCGATTCATGAACAGATTGAAGAAGTGTGTGGTTGGGGTTGGTTTTACGGTTCCGACGAACGGACCGGCAAGCTCCAGGATCGCGCCCCTGATTCTTTCAAGCACACTCGGAGTCGGGAAGATTTTAGGCATGATCCCGACCTCACGCTCGGCGGGGTCATTCGCCGTCACCCGGAGAGCGCACCGAAGCCGGGAGGAAAAGTCCTCATGGACTTTGCTGTTGAGAACGGTTTGACGAGAGTCGACTGGCTTGCGCTTCCGTACGATGAAGAGGCCGTCATGGCCCAGCTTCGTCGAATGGATACTCAGGATGTCATCGCCCTTCCCCTTCTCGTGTTCGGTTTTCTCAACCGAGCGTCGGGGTGGGTGCACACCGCTTGCGCGCTGGTTAACCAGCGCGTGGAGTCGGCGACTATCGCACAGTTCCTGGCTGGGAAAAGGGAAGCCGTCGATCCGGCAAGTCGCAGCTCCACATCGTATCAACATCTCGTGGAGTGCCTCTGTTCCCTCGATTTCACGGGGGAGGTTCTGGAGTCGGGTCGGGACTATTTGGCTCGCTCGATTCGGAGAAAGTACGGACTTTCTCCCAAGCGAGCCAAGCAGTTCGTCAACATCGCCTTCCAGGAAGGCTGGCTCGACAAGATCCAGCTCGTCTAGCAGTTCCAAGAGATATTTTTTCCCGCCTCATTCAGAGCCCGCCTCGCGCGCTTCTGGTGAGGCGGGTTTCTGTTTTGGGAAGACGGATTCAATGCTAAAATAAACCCATCTTTCTCGTTTATTCATGCACCTGAAACGCCTCGAGCTCACGGGATTCAAGTCGTTCGCCAAGAAAAGCGAGCTTGAATTTAATACATCTACTACCGCCATCGTTGGTCCCAACGGTTCGGGTAAGTCGAACGTTGCTGAAGCATTCCGTTTTGTCTTGGGAGAACAGTCGGTAAAGAGCATGCGTGGTAAGCGTACCGAAGATCTCATTTGGAATGGGTCGCAGATGGCGCCTCGAGCCAACCGTGCAAGCGTAAAGCTCACATTTGATAATAGTCCTCAACAGAACAGTGAAGGCATCACGCAGCGTCTCTTGCCTATCGATTTTGATACCGTCACCATCGAGCGTGTCATTCACCGCGATTCATCGAGCGAATACTTGGTGAACGGCAGTGTTGTTCGTCTCAAAGACATTATTGAGCTCTTGTCCGGAGCCCACATCGGTGCATCGGGTCACCACATCATTTCGCAAGGCGAGGCGGACCGCGTGCTCTCGGTGAACGTCCGTGAGCGCAAGGTGATGATCGAAGATGCGCTCGGCCTCAAGGTCTATCACTACAAAAAAGACGAAAGCCGTCGCAAGCTCGAGAAGACGCGCGAGAATATCGAAAAGGTAGAGAGCCTTCGTCGGGAGATCAAACCACATCTTTCCTTCCTCGGTAAGCAGGTCGCCAAGCTCGAAAAGGCACAAGAGCTTGCCGAGGCGCTCAAAGCTGCATACCAAGAATATTTTGCTCGCGAGAAGCGATATCTCGACGAAACCAAAGCCCGTCTTGATGATGAAGTTCGTCCGCTCAAAGAACGTTCCCAAGTCCTCGAGAAGCAGCTTGCTGATGCCAAGGAGACACTTTCAAAGCTCGAAGGCAAAGACGAAAAGTCCGACGAGGTCGTTGCGATTGAAGAGAAGCTCAAAGCCGTCGAAGATAAAAAGAACGCCTGCGTCTTGGCTCTTGGTCGCATCGAAGGTGAGATTGATGCGGTAAAGCGTCAGCGAGAGCGCGAGGAGAAAAAGGCGAGCGAGCAAAAGAACGCCACGGTCTCGGTATCGCTCATCCAACCCCACATCGATGAGCTCGAACGAGCTCTTGAGGCAGGGAATGACGCTTCGGCTCTTGCCACGCTTGTTGCCACAGCTCGTCGTATTCTCGGAGCCATTCGCACTGCCCTTTCGTCTGGCGATAATTTTGACCACGCAGCGGCGCTTCGTGAACTCGATGATACCCAGTCACTCCTCAACTCGCGTAAGGGTGAACACGAACAAGAAAAAGCCGCCATTGATACCGAAGAACGTGACCTTCGCGCACGATACACACAGATTCAGAAATCTATTCAAGAAGATCAGACATCGTCACGCGACGCCGAGCGCTCTGTCTTTGCTTTCTCCAACGAGCTCGCGACGGTTCGCATGTCACTCGAACGTCTGTACGGCCATCTCGAATCACTCCGCCTCGAAGATGAAGAATATAAGCGAGATTTGGGTGAAGCTGGCGCACTCATCGGTCGTGAGGCGCTGTCGTTTGCATCAAGCGATAGTTCATTTGTTGCAGAGGCAACGCGTGATGCACAGCATGATCGCAAGAAGTCGATTGAACGCATGAAGATTCGTCTCGAGGACGCCGGAATCGCAGGAGCTGATGAGTTGATGAAAGAATATAAAGAGACACAAGAGCGCGACGCATTCTTGGAACGCGAAGTGCTCGATTTGCAAACATCTGCTGCGTCGCTCGAAAGTCTCATTGTCGATCTTGAAACAAAGCTCTTCGAAGAATTCACCACAGGCTTGGGTAAGATCAACACACAGTTCAGCGAATTCTTTAGCTTGATGTTCGGTGGTGGTAGCGCGGGTCTCAAACTCATCAAAGAACCTGTTCGAAAGCGTAGGAGCATTATTGATGAGCTCGAAGGAGAGGTTCCCGAAGAATCTGTGGAGGAAGGGGAGCAGGAGACACAAGAAGGTGTGGAAATCGACATCAACCTCCCTCGCAAGAAGGTGAAGAGCCTTGAGATGCTCTCGGGTGGTGAGCGTGCACTCACATCGATCGCACTTATCTTTGCAATGTCACAGGTGAATCCCCCACCATTCATCATTCTTGATGAGACAGATGCAGCACTCGATGAAGCGAACTCAAAGCGTTACGGAGATATGATCGAGAGCCTTGCACAGCGCACACAGCTCATCGTCATCACCCACAACCGCGAAACAATGAGTCGTGCGGGCGTTCTCTACGGAGTCACCATGGGCCGTGATGCAGTCTCGCAGCTCCTTTCAGTATCATTTACCGAAGCGGTGGAGGTGGCAAAGTAGGGGATGTAAGCTTTGACACATTTGAATATTCATAGTATCCTATTTTTCAGATGTAAAACGCAGTTGAACCTGTTTGAGGAGGAACATGATGAGGGGAAAGAAAGTTCGGGTGGAAGTGAGTTCGTGCGACAATCTCATCCTCGAGAGCATGGAGAAAATGGGGATTAAGACGGTTGCGGAGCTTTGTCGGCGGGCGGGTATCCCTAAGCAGGAATCCCATGTCGGCAAGATCATCAACACACAGGCGGTGCCCTATACGCTCTCAAGGCAGGGCACCCCGCGGTGGCGACCGTACGTCAAGAAGATTGCCGCGGTGCTCAGGTTGCCTCCGGAGTCGCTCTTCTCGGAAGAACAGCTCGACGCGCCGTTCGAATGGAACAAGGCGCACCTCGAAGAGGAGAGCGAGAAGGTTCGGGCGATGCTCGTTGCTGGTGAACACTATGCTCTCCCGGATGTTCTCCTCGAGAGGAAGGAGCTTGTGAAGGTGATCAAGGCACAACTCAAACAACTCAGACCGGTGGAAGCTCGTGTGCTCCAGCTTCATTACGGTCTCGACGGTGTCGAGGGTCAGACCCTCGAGAGCATCGGCAAGATTCTCGTTCCACCTCGCACCAGAGCCCGCGTTCATCAGATTGAAGCTCGGGCCATCAAGAAGCTCCGGATGCCGCATCACGCTGAGCCTCTCAAGGAAGCCGGCGCGCTTCAACACTGTGGATGATCTTCTAGTTCTCGTTTCTCGGTAATACAAAGTACCGAGACGCCCGCCACCTCAGCACGAGGTCGGCGGGTTTCTCATTTTAATAAAAACTTAGTGGACGATTTCTGCAGGCGTCGTTTTCATCACCGCTTCGTCAATCGTCCTTCCGTGTGCCTGCATGATGATGTTTTTTACATCCATTGGGCTGGCCGCATCTTTGATGAGGAAGTCATGGCTCTCGCCGGCGGTGTGGATATGAATGGTGCCGTATTTGAAGAACGTGGCCATGATGCCGTCGACGGTGATAGAAACATCTTGGAGCTGTTCGATGCGACATGCGGAGATTTCACGACTAAAGAATCCCTTTTGATCGATATCAAAGATGCGTTTGTTGGTGATAACCCAGACATCGAGATAGTAATCAGTCCACTGATAGAAAAAGGTCATCCAGATAACGGCGAGCCAGAGCGTAAAGAGAAAACCAAAGACGATTGCACCGATGTCACTCTGAGCCATCTTATTAACGCCTAAGACGATGAGCGGGGAGATGAAAAGAGGAACAAAGAAAAACGCGACCAAGATGAGGATGCGTGCATAGAAAACAATCATGTGTCGGCGAACCTCCATGAGCACGGTCTCACCGGGTTCGAGTGAGATGAGTTTGGTGAGGTGTGGGAGGTGCATAGCTTTGTTGGCGGGAGTTACAAAGAAAAGATGAATGTTGTTGCGCTTGCGAACAGCAACAGTCCACCGACGAAGTAGATAATCTTCATGCGGCGTACTTTGGGGTCATCGATGCTATAGCTGTTCCAGTGGTACAGAAGAATCGCACTCATCACAACCCACACGATGAACATGAGGCCCCAAACAATCCACAGAGTTGTAGGAGAGAAAGCCACAGTTCGAATGGGCCCGAAATCAAAATCCATGAGAATAGTGTATCAAATAAAAGGCTCCGCACCTCCCCCTTCTTGTTCCGCTGCGGAACTCGTCGCGCCCTGCGGCGACTCCTCGGCAGTCCTCGCTCCACAGAAGGGGTAGGATGCTCCGCCTAATAGCCAATAGCTTCTAGCTCGTAGCTACGAGGGCGTAATCAATCATCTTTCGGTCGAGGTCGACGCCGACGACCTTTACTTTCACAATGTCGCCAAGAGAATAGGTTTTTTTGGTAGCCTTGCCGACCAAACGGTATTTTTTAGGTTCAAGCTCAAAGTAATCGCTGCCGAGATTGCGAATACGGATGAGACCTTCGGCACGTGAGGTGCGCTCTTCGATAAAGAGACCCCATTCGGAAACGCCCGAGACGACTGCCTCGAATTCTTGTCCGATGCGTGCGCTCATGTATTCGGCTTGCTTATACTTGATGGAATCGCGTTCTGCTCCAACCGTATCGACTTCACGAGCTGAGATAGCCTCGGCGACCGTGCTGTAGGCTGCAAATTGATCATTAGGGAGCTTGCCGGTCGTAATAGCCTCTTGGAGGAGACGGTGGACCATGAGGTCGGCATAGCGACGGATAGGAGACGTGAAGTGCGTGTAGGAGGCTGCGGCAAGACCAAAGTGACCAATATTGAGCGTTGCATATGCGGCCTTTGCCATCGAACGGAGTGCGGTCGTCTTAATGAGGTTTTCTTCGGGAGTTCCCGCAATCTCTTTGAAGAGACGGTTGAGTTCAGCACCAGTCACGTCGCCTTTGTTGGAGAGGTTGAGTTCGTGTCCCGTTGCTTTGACGTATACCGCGAGGTCAGCGAGCTTTTCGCGGTTGGGGTGATCGTGGATGCGGTAGATGAACGTGTGACGTTGGCCTTTGCCTCCGTAGGTGTTGCGGATGTGCTCGGCAACCGAGATGTTTGCCAAAAGCATGAACTCTTCGATGAGTTTGTGCGTATCGAGACGTTCTTTGGTGTAGACCGAGAGCGGGACGCCATCTTCATCGAGTTCAAATTTGACTTCGTTTTGCTCGAAGTCGATTGACCCTGCTACCGAACGACGGTCGCGCATCTTCTTGGCCATGTTGTTGAAGATGTTGAGTTCCTTGTGGAGTGGAAGGGATGCGTCTTCAATTGCCTTCTGCGCATCCTCATACGTAAGGCGTTTTGCTGAGTGGATGATAGTCTTGCCGAACTCCTCTTTGAGAACGTCTCCGTTGTCGTTCATCGTCCACCATGCCGAGAAGGTGAGACGATCGACATCAGGCTTGAGGCTACAGAGATCGTTCGAAAGTACCTCAGGAAGCATCGGGATGGTGCGGTCAACGAGATACACCGAGTAGGCACGTTTCTTGGCTTCGGTATCGAGCTCGGAGCCCGGTGTTACATAGTGTGAGACGTCAGCGATGTGCACACCAATTTGGTAGGTGCCGTCGCCGAGGTCCTTGAATGAAAGGGCATCGTCGAAGTCTTTTGCGTCGACGGGGTCGATGGTAAACGTGAGGACATCGCGGAAATCAACGCGGTCGCCGGCGTCAGCGAGCATGTTTGCGCTCTTGTCGTTGTGGATGCTTTCGGCTTCTTTGACGACAGGAGCAGGGAAGGAGTCGTCGATGTTGTTCTCAAGGATGATCGAACGAATCTCGGCTTCGTTGGTGCCCTTGTGTCCGATGACTTCAATCACCTTTCCTGTGGGATTCTTGGCAGGATCAGTCCATGGGTACATCTCGACGTAGACCTTCATGTCGGGGGTTGCCTGTGGATCTGCGTCAGGCAAGAGGATGTTTACGTACATCTTTTTCTCATCAGGAACGATGAACCGGCCGTTCGCTTCTTCGGCGACGGTTCCAACGAACTTGGTTCGGGCGCGGGCCATCACTTCGACGACCTCTCCTGTTTGCTGCATGTCGGGGACCTTGGCGTGGAGTGCCACGCGGACGATATCGCCATGGAGAGCGGTGTTGAGAAAACCTGCTTCGACACGGACGTCTTCGCCCTTTTCGATATCCTTAACAAAGCCGAGTCCCTTTGGGGTGGTGCTGATGCGTCCTTCGAGCATTCCAACACTTGGTGCGCTATTCATGGAAGGTGATTTCACCCGAGTCGTGGAGCTCGGCGAGGACCTTGGTGACTTTGAGGGCAGGGAAGCGTGCGACGATGTGCGATGACGCTTTTTCCAATTCGCTCTGGTGGAAGGCGTGTTCTTCGTCGCGTGAAGCAAAGGCGCTCTTGCCACCGTATGCACCGCAGTCGGTGTGATTAATGACGACAACATTTGAGATGCCGTGGAGACGCTGTGCGATATCAACCTGTCGGAGAATCATCTCGGTGTCCGAAGGCTCGCTTGGAGAAGCGATGTTCTTTGCGGCACCGGCAATGGCGACGATGTCACAATCGCCCAAGAGACCCTTTTCTTCGAGATATTGCTTCTTAGCTTTGCCAAATCGGTAATCGATACAGTGGAGGACGAGCGTTGAACAACCGTGGGACATAATCAAATGACAATAAGGCCTATAAGTTCTCGTAATATACCATAAAAAGTTGATATACGAACGGCCTCGAGCTCCCACGTTGGGAACCGAGGCCGGTGTTCGAAGATCAGGCTGCGATGCTGAACTTGGTGCAGGAGGGGAACTTTTGGACGAGGTCGTTGAGGTGCTTGAGGAGGTTCGGATGATTCACGTGATACGTGTTCATCCGTCCGCACAGCCAGTCGATGTGGAGGTAGAGAGCTACCTCCACACTCGCATCGAGGCCCTTGACGTGGCGCTTGACGATCGACAGACTTTGCAGGACGTCGAGGAGGCCAAGCCCTTGCTCGCGAGCCTTACCGCACGGCCAGTGCCCGTAGTTGATCAAGCGGTCCATCTCCTTGAGCTCAAGGCCCTCGAAGATGTTCTGGATGATGAATGCTCCGATCACGCTCGTTGGGGGATACTGCCAGAAATTCGCCGGGCCGCCGTTGACGAGGATCGGGTGAATTCGATCCGGGATCCCCTTGTCGCGCAGGATTCCCCGATGTCGGTCGAAGCCTTCGATCATCCGGTCGGCGTCACCGCACCCCAGGAGAACTCCTTGGCCGACGAGCTTCTCGTCGAGGTGCCGCAAGATCGCGATTTCAGGACTCTTGCAGTGCTCGATGAGGGCTCTTTCTTGCTCGGTGATGACGGTCTGACTCACGCGGTTACCTCCGTTGCGATGAGATTCCGTTCTGCTCTCCAATGAGCAGTCCGAAGATATATTACCGCATTTTAGGGCAATTTGTCAATTAATCAACCAACACCGATACCATTCCTTCGGCGCTGACTTCCAAAAAACCTGATGTGACGGGGACGAATGATTCAGCACCCTGAGCATCAATAATCTTTACCATCCCTTTGACGACTTCGGTGATGAGCGGACGGTGGTGTGGAAGCACGGTGATTTCTCCCGATGATGTCGGTGCGGTGACGGAACGTGCGTCACCGTCGAATGATGTTTTTGAAAGCGAATGAATGCGGACGTGCATATGAATTTAAATACCAAGTTCCAAGTTCCAAGTTCCAAACAGAATGTATTTCATTAGTTTCATCAGTTTAGTACTTAAGATTTGCTTGGAAGTTGCTAGTTGATACTTGAAACTTACGACGCAGTAACATCCTCAATCGTTCCTTTCATGTAGAAATTCTCTTCTGCGACGTCATCGTGCTTTCCGTCGAGAATCTCACGGAAGCCCTTGATGGTATCCGCGCGGCTCACGTACTTACCCGGACGTCCGGTGAACGCTTCACCCACGAAGAATGGCTGTGAGAGAAAACGCTGGAGCTTGCGGGCGCGTGCAACGGTGAGCTTGTCGGTTTCTGAGAGTTCTTCGATACCGAGGATGGCGATGATGTCCTGGAGTTCCTTGTAGCGCTGGAGCGTCTTCTGGACGTCACGAGCGACGGCATAGTGCTCATCACCAACGATCTTAGGGTCGAGCGCGTTCGATGTTGAAGCGAGCGGGTCAACGGCAGGGTAGATACCGATCTCAGTGAGCGCACGTGCGAGCACGATGGTCGAGTCGAGGTGGCTGAATGTTGTAGCAGGAGCAGGGTCAGTGATGTCGTCGGCTGGGACGTAGACAGCCTGCACGGATGTAATTGAACCTTTTGTTGTTGATGTGATGCGTTCCTGAAGCTCGGCCATTTCGGATGCGAGCGTAGGCTGATATCCGACGGCTGATGGAAGGCGACCGAGAAGCGTCGAGACCTCAGAACCTGCTTGCGAGAAGCGGAAGATGTTGTCGATGAAAAGAAGCACGTTCTTTCCCTCTTCGTCGCGGAAATATTCGGCCATCGTGAGCGCCGAAAGAGCGACGCGAGCACGTGCACCTGGGACTTCGTTCATCTGACCGAAGACGAGCGCGGTTTTGTCGATGACACCTGAACCCTTCATTTCTTCGTAGAGGTCGTTACCTTCACGTGTGCGTTCACCGACACCAGCGAACACTGAGGCACCACCACCGACTTCGGCGACGTTGCGGATAAGCT
>JAUPUE010000008.1 GCA_030917725.1 Patescibacteria group bacterium | reverse complement strand
AGGCGGCCATGAAAACCACGAGAACTGCGATGAACATCAAGATGCGCTTGAGCACTGGGGTTTCCTCCAAAGAGTGAAACATTGACGAAGAACACGATCAAAGACCCGATTGGCCTTGATTTCCAATCAGTATGCACCAAATATAGGAAAAGTCAATGGTTCTATCTCTTTGTTGCGCGGTATGCCTCAACATCATCCGAAAGTCGTGTAAGGCGCGGAGCAAGAGCAGTAATGAAATACTGAGCGAGCGAGAGATGCTCGCGGAGCTGTGCGGAGGTTCGCGCGACTCCCGGCTTCCACACATAGAGCTTTGTGCCAATGAATTCGAAGCTGTATCCCCTCCCCCTACTCATAAGCTGTTCCATAATCTCGGGCGTGAATACTTCGAGTGCCTCTATTTCAAGATCCTCAGGAACTTTGAGCGTAAACACATCATCAAATCCATTACCAAGTTCAAGAGATTTGAATTTGCTAAAGAATCCCCCATCGACATACATATCATCCTTTGAATCCACGATGATATCAGGGAGACTCCCACCGAAGACAAGCTCTGCCACAGTAAATTGATGCGTCGATTGTGACTTACCTTGCCCCTCAGTGTATTGATAGACAAAAAATCTGATCGGAAGCGCTTGCTGTACTCCGCTCACCACATGACTCATTCCCCGAGTGTGCCCTCTTCCAAAAAGAGTTCCCACAACAGAACCGAGATCACCTTTTTCTTCGTAAACAAAATGATTGTTTGTCGCGAATTGTTTAAAAAATTCGGTATAGACCTTGCTTCTTGCTATCGCAAAGCCGATAACAAACCACAAGAGTGCAATAAACCAAAAGGGTGGAAAAAAGAACCCACCAAGAATCAAAACTCCTCCGGCGATATAGAATCCGTTACCCCATCGTTGGGAAATATATTTCTTCGTACTCAAACTCACATCATCAATGATGCCCAATTCTGTTGGATTTAATTGGTTCTCTTCTCCACTAGATATTTTTTGATCGTTGGGCATTTCCATGCAGCAACTATTCTTCCCCTTCAAGTCTTCGTCTGCGTTCATCGAGTGTTTCTCCTTGATACATCCAATACACTGTTCCCTGTACGTTATATGCGTATCCAAGAACCTTCTGGGCAGCGGTTGAAGGGCTTGTCATCTCTCCGTTAAACTCAATGCTGCGCTTACCACTCAGCTTCACGACCTTGGCACGAATATTCTCATCATTCACAAAAACAATCTCAGACCCGATTGGAATGTTAACCATGCCGAAGTTAAACGCAGAACGCTTTTCTCGCGCCTCATTAAGTGCTTTTTGGTCTTCCTCCGATTCAACAAAATCCTTCTTTGGAGTTATGTTCTCAATCTCTGCCAACTTAATTGCGGACACAATCCGCTCAGGAGCTATTTCAAAAAATTCTCTGTTAGATCGCACGCGATTATTGAGAAAAGCATCATGAAGAAGTTTTTCTACATCACGGCAGTTTTTCACTCGTGCGGCATAAAAACATTCAAAAGGAAGTGGTACGCCAGTAGTATCAAGCGAGCGAATTCTTTCTTCGAGTGAGGTACGAGTGAAACCAACCTTTACATAACCCGGCATCGCTTCGTTTCTTAATACATAAACAATCTCATCTCCCGTAAGTGAAGAAACGACTTCTCGTTTTTCTTTAATTATTTCACTCCGTGAAAGTGTCTGGGCTTTGATGACTGCGGACTCAATGCCCTCTGTTTCGATGAAGGGAATACTTTCATAGAGATTGGAGTAGCCTGCTCCTTCCAGTCGCTTGGCGTCTACATTGCCCTCAACAATATAATTCTTGTGAATGCTGGATAGGATTGAGGCCATACCTTCGCTGATTTTGGCCGCTTTTAGAAACTCGGGAAAACTGTCGTATGTTTCTCTCCATAGCTGTTTTTCTTTGATGGAGTAGAGACGCGCACCAAGTTCGAGGAAACGGGTTTCAATCTGACGAACAACATCTATTGTTTCTCGTAGGTATTCTGATGAGTTCATATTTTAATTCCTTAAAGGATTCTATCCCCAACCCTTTGCTGCCATAGCGTTGTGAGCCGCAGCTTGTTCGGCCTCTTGTTTCGATTGTCCCTCGCCTTCTGCAATCTCCTCTTCGCCAACAGAAACAGCGACAGTGAATCGTTTGTCGTGATCGGGTCCTTCTTCTTTGACTGTCTTATACGAAGGCGTCGGTCCGAGCTTGTCTTGAGCGAGCTCTTGGAAACGGCTCTTTGCGTCTTGCCAGAGGTGACGCTTTACGATGTCTTCGGTGAGTGGCAAAAGATGTTTGTGAACGAAATCTTTGGCGGCATCGTATCCCTGATCGAGGAACAGCGCGCCGGTAAACGCTTCAAATGTATTGGCCAAAATGTACTGACGAGCACGGCCGAGGTCTTTGGCTTCTCCTTTTGAAAGGCGGAGGTAGTCGTTCATGTTGAGACCCGTGGCAACAGTCGAAAGCGTCGATGTGTTCACCAACCCTGCGCGGTACGATGTCATGTCTCCCTCGTTCTTCTTTGGGTATGTAGCAAAAAGATATTCGGTCACGATGAGCTCGAGTACGGCGTCGCCGAGGAACTCGAGACGTTCGTTGTGTTCTTTGTTGGTCGAGCCACGGCTCTCATTGATGAACGAGCGGTGCGTGAACGCGGTCTCAAGAAAGCGTCTGTCTTTGAATGTGATACCGAGCGAAGCTTCGAATGCTGAAAGGTCTTTCATGGTTTAACGTTTCTGAACGAGTAGGTTGATTGCTTTAGTGATGAGCGGGAGGATGTCGTCGTAGATGTTGAGAGTAACGATTTCGGCGAGTTTGAACCAGCGGGCGTCATCGAGTCCTCCTGATGAACCGAGCGTAAGGTCTTGGAATGGTGCTCGTGCGAGATAGTAGGTGACGTTCTTTCGAATCTTGCCTT
Source organism: Patescibacteria group bacterium (assembly GCA_030917725.1). Lineage (GTDB taxonomy): Bacteria > Patescibacteriota > Minisyncoccia > Phycocordibacterales > EsbW-18 > EsbW-18. The sequence goes on along the minus strand of JAUPUE010000008.1, from coordinate 12,288 downwards.
TCTCTGGATGAGACGCGACGTATTCGTTGGAGCCCAAGAGCTCTTCGAGAGTCACATCAACACCGAGCTCTTCTTTGATGCCGCGACAGACGCCGTCTTCGAGCGTCTCATCTGGAGTGATCTTGCCCTTCGAGAGCGTCCAGTGACCGAACACATCATGGACGAGAGCCACATAGACATCTTTGTCGGCAAGCGCATAGACGACACCACCACCGAGACGTTCAAGCGGAAGCTCCTCGTAGGCCACCACCTTACGCTTCGACGTCTCGTTTTTGCCCGGCTCACCAAGCTCTTTGTACACCGAACCGAGAACACCGTTAACGAACTTACCGCTGGTCTCGCCACCGAATGATTTGGCGAGCTCGATAGCCTCGTTGATGGCGACCTTTGCAGGAACGTTCTTACGATCTCCAAAGAGAAGCTCGTAGAGACCGATACGAAGGATGGTCTTGTCGACGAGCGCAATCTTGTTGAGCGGCCAATCGGGAGCAGCTTTCTCGATGATGAGGTCAAGATCGCCCTGACGATCGAGAACGCCCTTTCCCAAGCCATTCATAAACACGAAATCCCCTGTACCGGGGGCAAATTCTTCGGAGATACGTTTTATGAGCGACGGAAGGTCGGCAGGATTTCGTTTGGCGAAATCGAGTTCAAAAAGAGACTGGAGAACGATTGAACGAGCAAGGTGTCGGTTTGTCATAGTACGAGCATCCGACCGTCACCTCCGAAAAGAACACCTATCCAGCTGAACTATTCGGATGACGAATCGGCTTTTGCTTTTGAAGCGGTTGCACCGATCGCTTTGAGTTTATCATTGCGGCGGACAAGGCGCTTCTCTGCAATACCCTTCGCGTCAATAACAGTACGACCGCGGTAGGTACCACAGTTCGCACACATGGTGTGGCGAACGTGTGTTGCCTTACACGAAGGGCACACCGAAAAGCGTACTTCGGTGAGCTTGTGGTGGGACCGGCGGCTGCCCGTCTGTCCCTTTGTGTGTCGCATTCGTACTGTCATAACAGAGAAAAGATACCACAGGGCAGGCCCTCACGCAATAGAAACCTAGCCCCATCAACCCAGAAAGGTCTTTCGGTGGATAGCCGCAGGTCCGAGCTTTTTGAGGGCGGCATAGTGCCCCTTGGTCCCATATCCCTTATGGACTTCGAACCCATACCCAGGGGTCTTTTTGCTCTCTTTGATCATGTAAGCATCTCGGGCGGTTTTTGCCACGACGGACGCCAGCGCTATCGGCAGGTGAGTTGCGTCGCCCTTGATGTACGTCTCTTGGTGGAGATATTCGACCGGTGCTTTGAGACTTCCATCGAGCATGACGAACGTGTGAGCAGGATCAGGAGCGACTTTGTTCAACACCGTTTGAATTCCTTTTCTGATAGATGCCGAGATGCCGTGCGCATCGATGTGCTTTGCGGAAACAAGCGCAAACGCATATGAAACAGCAAAATCACGTTTCAACGCCTTGAGCTCCCCCATCCATTCATCACGTTTTGCAGGAGAAAGTTGCTTTGAATCTTTTACTTTTGGAAAAAGTTCTTTGAGACGACTCATTAGTCGTTTGTCGTTCGTATCAATACAAAAACCCCCAATTGCCACAGGACCCGCAAGAGGCCCCCTGCCCGCTTCGTCAATTCCCACGATCCAGCGTTGACTCTTCTTCATGAAGACAGTGTAGAGCAGAAATGACTTGGGAACGAAAGAGCCGCCGAGAGAGTCGGTGACTCAATCGGCGGCGGTTGCCGCATTTTCCTCCTAGGTCAGAAAGCAGACGTCATCCTTGGTGTCCTGGCTGTTCAGCCAGGCTTCGTGCGCGGAGGCAATGAGCATGTCGGTCATCATCCCCGCCAGCAGCTTGTCGAGATGTGGCTGGACACCGGAGCAGACCGTCACGATTCCTTCGCGCTTCACACCGCCCCAGAAAGGGGCATCACCCGGGAAGAGAAGGTGCGGGAAGACGCCAGTGTGACCGCTCTCGTTCCGTCCCTGCCAGAGTTGCAGTGCCTTGCACTGGGCGATCTCGATGAAAGGGTACTCGAACTCACTCGGGTTGCCGAAGCTCGCCTCGAAGAGGCACACCGGCTGAAGCTGATAGTTGGGCCAGTCTGGAAAGCCGAACTCGGCACCATCCTCCATGCCCGGAACGAGCACCACCACATGAAGCTGTTTCCGTTTCGGAGTGAAACGACCTCCGTACAACACCTCGAGCGCGGCTTGGTAAGCCGACTCAGCAATCTCCCTTGTCAGAAACTTCGGGGTCACAATTCTCTGTGTCATCTGCAGTCTCCTTTCCGAGACGGTTAGCCTTCATCCACATCAGTCATCACGTCGAACTCCGTGTCCGGCGAAGGTCGCCAGGTCTGGCTCTGGTTGTCCACGTTGACCAGCATCGTCTCAGACATCTCGGTGGTCTTCTTGAGACGGCTGAGAGTGTCGTCTTTGACACGCTTCTTGACGACCCAGAACACGCCTTCCGACATGGTCTTGTCGCCCACTTCCATATCCTCGAACTTCTTTCTGACCATTCGTTGCCCTCCCGTGGCAGGTTGTTTGACAGGTTGTCCGAGAGGGATAATGCCACACCTTTCTGATTACGACAATCCCTCACCACTTTGACACTCCGTCTCAACCATTCCCACATGTTCAATCCACTTGGGGGATGCGGTGCGAGATAGGTACAATGAGACACCTATGTCGTCTCCGTTCGTTCATCTTCACGTCCACTCGCACTATTCCCTGCTCTCGGCGCTTCCGCAGATTAAGGACATGGTAAAGCTCGCCGTCAAAGATGAGATGCCCGCGCTCGCGCTCACCGACAACGGAAACTTGTACGGTGCAATCGAATTCTATAAAGCGTGCACCAAGGCGAACATTAAACCAATCATCGGCGTCGACTTTTATATCGCGCACCGAACCCGCAACGACAAAGAGTCCGGCATCGACAGCCGTCGCACACGCATCATCTTGCTCGCCAAGGACTACGACGGCTATCAAAATCTCATAAAATTGGTGACGTATTCGAACCTCGAAGGCTTCTACTATAAGCCTCGTGTTGATAAAGAGCTTTTGGAGAAATATTCCCAAGGTCTCATTGCAATTGTTCCCGCATTCAACAGCGAAATCCGCAATCCACTTCAAACAGGACACGAGGACGAAGCCCTCGCTGTCATCGAGCGATACAAAAGCTGGTACGGTGCAGATAATCTCTATCTTGAGCTCACCCATCATCCCGAAGTCGAGAATCATTCTGACTTGATGAAGAAGACGCGAGAGTTTGCGCGCAAAAATAATCTTCAGCTCGTTGCATCGAATGACGTTCACTACCTCAATCCCGACGAACAGCCCGCACGCCGCACCCTCCTTCTCATCCAATCAGGTGCAGGACCACGACAGAGCGGTGACAATGAAGCCGACTTCTCATTCAAGACAGGTGAAGAAATGGCCAAGTTGTTCAAAGACGATCCTGATGCCATCGCGAATACGCTCGCAATCGCCGACAAATGTAATCTCACGATTGAGATCGGCAAATGGATGTTCCCCGCGCTCGAGGTCCCCGAGGGTTCTTCGTATGGAGACGAACTCACCAAGTGGGTCTGGGCAAAGGTCGAGGATCGAAAATATCCGATTGATGATGTCGCAAAAACCCGCATCGACTTCGAGCTCAACACCATCATCTCCAAAGGTTACGCCCCGTATTTCTTGGTGATGGGAGACTTGCTCCGTTACGCACACGAGAATGGCATCTACACCAACACAAGAGGTTCGGTCGGTGGTTCCTTGGTCTCATACCTCCTTGGCATCACCATCGTCGACCCGCTCGAATACAACCTGCCGTTCGAGCGTTTCTTGAACCCATTCCGTCCGTCACCTCCCGATATCGATTTGGACATCGCCGATAACCGACGTGATGAGATGATTGCGTACGCGCGTCAGAAGTATGGCGAGAAAAACGTCGCACAGATTGGAACATTTGGAACCATGCTCGCTCGCGGCAGCGTACGCGACACCGCACGAGCGATGGGATACGAATACAGCGTCGCGGACACCATCGCCAAGCTCATTCCATTTGGCTCGCAAGGATTCCCGATGACAATCGACCGCGCGCTCGAAGAAGAACCCGACCTCAAAAAGGCATACAAAAACGACGAAGACACGAAGCGCATCATCGACATGGCACGCAAGGTCGAAGGCTGTGCTCGCCACATCTCGGTACACGCGGCCGGCGTCGTTATGTCCCCTATCCCGCTCGATACGATTGTGCCAGTGCAGTGGGATCCCAAGGGCGAAGGTAAATTGATTACCCAGTACGACATGCATTGTGTTGAGGATGTGGGACTTCTCAAGTTCGACTTCCTCGGTCTCAAGAACCTCGCGATTCTTGCTGATGCGGTCAAACGCGTCAAAAAGATCTATGACATCGATGTCGACGTTGGTACGGTGCCGGTTGACGACCCAAAGACATTCGAGATGCTCGCCAAAGGATTCACCATGGCGACATTCCAGCTCGCCGGGTCAGGTATGACCGCAGCACTCAAAGAATTGCGCCCGTCGAGCATCCACGACATCAACCTGATGGTCGCTCTCTATCGTCCGGGCCCAATGGACAACATCAAGGAGTACGTCGCGCGTAAACGCGGTGACAAGCCAACAATTTACGCGCATCCAAAAATGCAGAGCTTCCTCGAACCAACCTTTGGCGTGCTCGTGTACCAAGATGACCTCCTCATGACCGCCATCGAAGTCGCAGGATACACGTGGGAAGAAGTCGACAAGTTCCGCAAGGCCGTCGGTAAAAAGATCCCTGAAGAAATGGCAAAACAGCACATTATCTTCGTCGAAGGCTGTGTAAAGCACTCTGGTATGACCGAAGCAAAAGCAGAGGAACTCTGGAAACTTTTTGAACCGTTCCAAGGCTATGGTTTCAACAAGGCTCATGCAGCGAGCTACGGACGTTTGGCGTATGAGACTGCATACATGAAGGCCAACTATCCAACCGCATACATGGCCGCTGTGCTTACCGCGGACTCGGGCAACTTGGAATCGATTGCCGAAACCATGGCCGAATGTAAACGCATGCATATCGATGTGCTCCCTCCTGACGTGAACGAGAGCCTTACCGACTTTTCGGTTATAACCAAAGAAATGAGTGGTGACGACACCGAGCGCATCCGATTTGGTCTCTACTCAATCAAAAACTTCGGTGAAGGCATCGGTGATTCCATCATCGCAGAACGCAAAGCCAATGGCCCGTTCGTCTCGCTCGAAGATTTCCTTTCACGTATCAAAGACAAGAACCTCAACAAGAAATCGCTCGAGTCCCTCATCAAAGCTGGAGCGCTCGATGCATTCGGCGAGCGCGGCAGCATGCTCGCGAACCTTGTCGATTTGTTGGCGCACCACAAACACGCCGCTTTGCAGAGCAGCGATCAATCATCGCTCTTCGGCGCAACACCATTTGCCACAGCTCCTCTCAAACTCAAAGAGGCTACTCCTGCAACGCGCGAAGAAAAGCTCGCATGGGAGAAGGACCTCCTAGGTCTCTACATCTCGGGCCATCCGCTCGATCAATACAAGGCGATCATCGAACAAACAAAAGTGACGAGTCAGAATCTTGCATCGCTTCCGCCGGGCATGACGGCTGTTCTTTATGGACACGTGGATGAAGTGAAAATCATCCCAACAAAGAAGGGCGACAAAATGGCATTCATTCGTCTCTCCGACTATCACGGCTCGATCGAAATCGTCGCCTTTCCTAAACTGTTCGAAGAAATCAAACACATCCTCATCCCAAACACCTGTGTGGGCATCAAAGGCAAACTCTCGGCGCGCAAAGGCGAGATGAGCATCATCGCAGACAAGATCAAGCCACTCGCTCCACAAGCTCCTTCTACCCTTTCCGAGTAGAAAGTGGTGTGACCTTCGCTGCGTGGTCCGTGTGAGGAATCTATGCTCCCACCGTTCCTGCGGAAATGTTCCAGCCCGCCCCTCTCGCGTGCTCGCTCGGGGGCTCCCGCTCGGCCTCCTCGGCCTCCGCCTGGAACATTTCCTCGGAAGGTGGTCGCTCCGTTTTTATGCTGGTAGCAGGTAGCTGGTAGCTGGTATACTCCCCTCATGAATATTGAACACCAGCGCCATACCCTCGCTCACCTGCTTGCTGCGGCCGTACGCGAGCTCTACCCCGATGCCAAGCCAACCATCGGCCCAGCTGTCGACAACGGCTTTTACTACGATTTCGACAGTCTCAAGAACCCCGACCTTTCTGCCCTTGAAGCAAAGATGAAAGAGCTTTTGCCAAGTTGGACAGAATTTTCACACACAGAGACCTCGGCTGATGCTGCAAAGGATTTCTTTGCAGGCAACCAATACAAGACTGAGCTCATCGAGGAGATTAGTGCCAAGGGCGAAGGACTCACCCTCTACACCTGTGGTAGCTTTACCGACCTCTGCCGCGGCGGACACGTCGATCACCCTGCACAAGATATTCCTGCCGATTCATTCAAACTTTCACACACAGCAGGTGCCTACTGGCGCGGTAGCGAGAAGAACGCGATGCTCACCCGCATCTACGGTCTCGCTTTTGCAACAAAAGCGGAGCTTGATGCATATGAACTCCAGCAAGAAGAGGCTAAGAAGCGCGATCACAAGAAGCTCGGACGCGAACTCGACTTGTTCGTCTTCTCTGATCTCGTCGGTAGCGGTCTCCCGCTCTGGACTCCAAAAGGAACCATCATCCGTCATTTGCTTGATGGATTTGTTTGGGAACTTCGAAAAAATCAGGGTTACGAAAAAGTCGAGATTCCACACATCACCAAAAAGGACCTCTACGAAAAGAGTGGCCACTGGGACAAATACAAAGACGATCTTTTCCGCATCACCACACGCGAAGGTCACGAGTTTGCAATGAAGCCGATGAACTGCCCGCACCACACGCAGATTTTTGCTCGCAAGAAGTGGAGCTATCGCGACATGCCCCAGCGCTATGCAAACACCACCACCTGCTACCGCGACGAACAGTCCGGCGAACTTGCGGGTCTTTCCCGCGTCCGAGCATTCGCACAAGACGATGCACACGTCTTCTGTCGCATGAGCCAGGTCAAAACAGAATTTCTCAAAATCTGGGACGTCATCAATGCATTCTATCCAAAGTTCGGCTTCGAGCTCCGTGTCCGCCTCTCACGCCACGATCCCGCACAGCCTGAGAAGTATCTCGGCGACGCAGCACGCTGGAAGATGGCCGAAGACATGCTCCGCGAAATCCTCACTGAGAAGGGTGTTGAGGCAATCGATGGCATCGGTGAAGCTGCATTCTATGGCCCTAAGCTCGACTTCATGGCAAATGACTCCATTGGACGCGAGTGGCAGGTTGCCACAATTCAACTCGATATGAACATGCCTGAGCGATTCGACCTCGCCTGCACGAATGAAAAAGGCGAGGAGGAACGCATCGTCATGATCCACGCCGCTATCATGGGCTCCCTCGAACGCTTTATGTCGATTCTCATCGAACACGTCGCGGGACAATTCCCTACATGGCTCTCCCCTGTTCAGGTAACAATTATTCCTGTGAGCGACAAACACCACGAATACGCACAGGGCCTCGCAGATGTTCTTACGAACGCCGGCGTCCGAGCAGACATCGACATTTCAAGCGATATGATTGGCAAGAAAATTCGCGCATGGAAAGTAGAAAAGATTCCATACGCGATTGTTGTTGGTGATAAAGAAATCGAAGCAAACAACATCACTCTCGAGACTCGCAACGGTGCAAAGCACGAAACAACCATCGAGGCATTCGCTGAAACGGTTGTCAAAGAAATCGCCGACCGTGCTCCAGAGCTCTCGCTCTAGTCTTCACCGAACTCCTCCTGCTCTCGTTTCTCAATCCCCGCTTCATCGTGACCGAAGTGGTGGCCAAGCTCGTGAAAGAGCGTCTCATAGATGACATCGCTTACATGCTTGCCTGATTCGTAGGATTCTTTTTCGATCGCAAGACGATAGAGCGTAATCGTGTCGGGCAATTCAAAGCCGGCATCATTGTTGCGCTCGGTGCGTGGTACGCCTTTGTATAAACCGAGAAGTTCGGTGTCAGAATCGAGACCCAATTCTTCGACGGTCTCTTTGTCGGGAATATCCTCGAGGAGAATCGCCACGTTCTTGGTGTCTGCACGTATCGTTTCCGGCAAGCGTCCATACGCTCCATCAATCATCGCTTCAAATTCTTTGTGAGTGTATTCGTCGGGCATACAAAACTAGAGCGTTTGTTTGTACTGCTCCCACTTCCGTTTCAACATAAATCCTCCTACCCGCGAAGATTCCGGTAGTCCTTCGATAAAAGCCTTGAACGCCTCCGCCTCCCGTTTCTGAACTTCATATGCCTCTTTAATCCGAGCGACTGCATCTGCAAGCTCTTGTGGATCTTGGGATTGCAATTCTATGACGAGCTTGTTCGGATCATTCACATGAGTTCCCAACGTGAGCATCTTCACGTGGTAGTTGCTAGGAGGTATCACATCTGCTATCCACTCTTTACCTTGGAAGCCATTGTTATAGTGGCCTCTGTACACCGGATCAATTCGTGGCTCCCGCACAGCGAGATCCACAGTATCAATCTCCAATACGATTCCACAACCTGGAAGTTCCACGCCATTTGTCATTCCCCTCCCCATATCATATCGAGAGGTTTGTAGCATGGTAAAAGATCCGGCCGAATAACTGGTCGATTTGACCATTTCCAGATTGTCGGACATATAAACCCCAGGCTCATTCGCTCCCTGCTTAATACCTTCAGTGGGTTGTAGAGTCTGTTGGAATGTCTCTGTTGAAAGCACCTCGGGATCAATCACAAAACCTCGAAAAAGCCTCTCGGGTATCTCGGCTTTTCCTTCGACCGCCCCCTCTTGTCGTGGAGCAGGATTGTTCGGCAATATACCTTCAAAACTCATGCCCTAATTATACACCTTAAATCTTCTTAACCTGCGCATGTCGAAAACATGTTGTGACATGGTCATTCACCATTCCTGTTGCCTGCATGTGTGCATGCACCACCGTGGAGCCAAGAAACTTGAATCCCCTCTTCTTGAGATCTTTCGAAAGTGCATCGGACTCTTTGGTTGTCGGTTTATAGTCAGAGAGCTTCTTCACATTCCCCTGTTTTGATTTTCCTCCCACAAACCCCCAGATGTAGGTATCAAACGTCCCAAATTCTTTTTGTACTTCCAAAAATCGCTTGGCGTTATTAATCGTCGCTTCAATCTTTGCCCTGTTTCGGATGATGCCCGCATTCTGCATCAGCTTCTCGATTTTTGCCGCATCAAATTTGGCAACCTTCTTTGGATCAAATCCTGCAAATACTTTGCGATAATTCTCGCGCTTGCGAAGCACCGTAAGCCACGACAATCCCGCCTGTGCACTTTCGAGCACAAGAAACTCAAATATCTTCACATCATCGTGCACCGGCACACCCCATTCGTGGTCGTGATACGCCTCATACAGCGCGTCACCAGCTTTGAGCCATGGGCAGCGGATTACAGAATTCATACAAATCTATATATTTCCAACAAAAAGATATGGACCCTTTGCCTTTTCTTTCAAATCAAGAGAACTTGTTTGACCGTCTATGTTTTGTATAACTTCATCACACGCAGAGGTAAAGTCTTCAAGGAGGTCTTCTACGTGAAGAATACGAACCCCACTTTTAATCTCGAGATGTTCACCACCCTCTTCTTTTGTGTTTATACCGAGACCAGCTCTTGGAAGATAGACATGCGCCATTCCACACCTCAATTGATTAAAGAGGTCTGTATCCAAATACTTTTGCAAAGACGTAATTTGCTCTAATGCAGAGTTAAATCGTTTTCCTGAGAGTTTTGGCTCGTGCCACCCTTCATCATCTAACGCCGCACCCAACATCTCAATACCTATGGCAATTAATATAAATAGGTGGTAACGAAATCTTATCCAACCCCTTTCGTCGCGAACTTGAGACAATTCATTTAAATCGTCGGAAATTGTCTTGATAAAATCTCTATAGAGATACATATTTGTGACCTTATCGGGATTTGAACCCGAGTTTTCGCCTTGAGAAGGCGACGTCCTAGACCAGGCTAGACGATAAGGCCAGAATTAGCTTTACAGCCAACGGCTCACAGCTTACAGCAAGAAACGCCCTTTCTCAACTCTTTTACGGGCTTTATCGCTTGCTCCACTCCGCATCCTGCCGAACCAAGTGTTTAACATCACGCTGATCGCCCAGGAGGCCTTTGACAACCTTCTCGAGGCGCATCGACTGCGAACCCTTTACCAAGAGCACATCGCCCGAAGCGAGCTCTTTCTTGGCCCATGCGAGGGCTTCGTCGGTACCCGCGTCAAATTGACGCACATTCATCATTCCCGCCTCCTGAGCGCCGAGCGCTATCTCACGAGCCTCAGAGCCTACAGTGACGAGTATATCGAGTACAGTGGCACATTCCTTGCCGACCGTACGATGAGCACTCTTAGACAATTCACCGAGCTCTTTCATATCACCCAAGATGGCGAGCTTCTTACCACGAACGCGCAAGTCGCCAAGTGCCGCGAGAGCTTCGTGACAAGCAATTGGAGAGGCATTGTAGGTGTCGTCGATGATGAGCGTCTCGTTCGTACCCTTGAGAAGGCGCATGCGGCCTGAGACCGGCTTGAGCGCTTCGAGCGCCGAAAGGATATCCACCATGTTCATATCGAATGCCATGCCGACCGCCGTGGCTGCGAGTGCAGGATAGACGAACTGCCGACCGATGACGCCGTTCTGAGAAAAAGGAAATGCATTCGAGCCGATGAGAATCTTAGCGGCGATGCCGAGTGGCGCGCCGTAGGTATCGTAGGTGATGTTGTAGTAGCCGCCCTTTACCGTTGCACCTTCGTCCATACCAAACGTGAAGACGCGCTGTTTGATGTCTTCTTTGTATTCGATGACTGTTGGATCATCGTGGGTCAGAACGACAGCACCATCGGGATGCACGGCTGAGAGAATCTTCATCTTTTCTTCGGCAACCGCTTTTGCTGACGAAAATGCCCCCGCGTGCACGGGTGTGGTACCGATGTGCGTCACCACAGCAACATCAAGACGTATCCAACGGACGAGACGTCCCATGTCGCCTGGCTGATCGACACCCATCTCGAGCACGAGCGCCTGAGGATATGTTCGTGAAAAGAGCGCTTTCCACAAGCCGCGCCAGATGATGGCCGACCAGCCGCTGAGGCTTCCCCACGCATTGTCTTCACCAAGAATCGTGAGCGGAACGCCGAGCTCCGAGTTGAAGCTCTTCGCGCTTTTGCGCACATCATATTTTTTGGACAGAACCGCAGCGACGACTTCTTTGGTCGATGTCTTTCCCACACTGCCGGTTACTCCCACAACAACGGGCTGATGCCGGCGAAGCAACAGCGATGCTTCCCAGCTAATTATCTTCGTGATGATTTTTTTGAGAAGCGATTTCATAGCTGAACAGTCTTATCGATCGGGCGGCAAGTTGTAATAATTGATGAGAAACTGAGCCAAATCCATAAACGGCACGGTAAGCGTCTCTGAGGCATAATTGACCCCCTTAGGCTCTACAGCGTAGAGAAAGATGATGAATTTGGGGTCATAGGCCGGGAAATAGCCAAAGAACGAGTGGAGATATCGGTCGCTATAGTACCCTCCGTTCACACTATCGGCAATCTGAGCCGTTCCGGTCTTGGCGGCGATGCTGTGATGCTCGAGCTTTACGTTTCCTCCTGCAAGATACTCGTCGACGACGCGCACGAGCATTCGGGTGATTGTTTCACTCGTTGATTCTTTGAGAACCTGCGTTGCCGGAGCGTGGATGATGTCTTTTGAAAAACCGGTCGAGTAATCGATTTTCTTTCCCACGTGCGGCGTGACGAGCATGCCTCCGTTCGCCAAGGTCGCAAGAGCGCGCGTCATTTCAATCGGCGTCACAGCGATGCCTTGTCCAAATGATGCGGTGATATGTTCGAGATCACGCGGGCTATCGAGGTTGTTCGCAAGTCCTGCAACTTCTCCTGGAAGATCGATGCCTGTCTCGCGATCGATGCCGTATCCGCGCATATATCGTGCAAAGCGCTCATTGCCGAGCTTGCCTGTAACGAAAGCGACACCGGTGTTGAGTGAGTTCCCGAGAACACGATACATATCGACAGTTCCGCGACCCTTCTTGTCGTAGTTATAGATTGTGTATCCATCGGATTTCACGTAGCCCACGTCGTTGTATGTGGTCTCCGGTGAAATAACGCCTG
>JAUPUE010000047.1 GCA_030917725.1 Patescibacteria group bacterium | reverse complement strand
AAAGCCTCGTAAGAAACGAGCTTCTGGTACGGCAGAGGAGTGATAGAATATAAGGGTCGGTATTGTTCAGCAGTAATCATTCATTCGGTATGGCACAGAAAAAAACAAACAAAGCAGCAGTGGCCGTAGCAGTTGGTGCGAGTGCGGCAGCTCTCGGTGCGGCAGCTTATTATCTTTTTGGTCCTCAGGGCAAACAGCACCGCGTTAAGGCGCAGGGTTGGATGATCAAAATGAAGGGTGAGGTTGTCGAGCGTCTCGAAGATCTTAAAGAAGTGAGCGAGCCGGTCTACAACCAAGTTGTTGAAGCGGTTGCAGCAAAATACGCAAAGGAGTCGAAGACATCAAAGAAGGATATTCTTGCACTTGCGGCCGACCTCAAGAAGGGCTGGCGCTCTATTGCTGCATCAACACAGGGCAAGAAGAAGCCTGCGCGAAAGGCAAAGCCTGCAGCAAAGAAGGCTACGAAGGCCAAATAACAACGCTTATTAATCGTTATCAACGTCAATAAAAATATATGAACAACGAATCAAGCTCAACAAACACAGTCCTTATCGTCATCGTCCTTCTTCTTATCGTTGCTTTCGGTGTTTGGTGGTTTGCACGAACCCCAGCTCCTGCAACAACAACTGATGACAACGGTGGCAACATCGAAATCGAAGTAGGTGCCGGTGCTGGAGAAGACACGACTCCTGCTCCTACAAACTAGTCTAAGTAAACAGTTTTAAACAGCCTCGTCGAAAGACGGGGCTGTTTTCGTATCGACTCTATGGTGCGTTATACTTTATTCATATGAAACAAACACGCCTCGACCAGCTTGCTGACGGTATATTTGCGATCGTCATGACGCTTTTGGTGCTTGAAATCCGAGTACCGGGCATTGATGGAGCGCTGACGAATGATGCGGTGATTCAGTTGTTGTTCTCAGCAATGCCGCTCTTCCTCAGCTACTTGCTGAGCTTTATGCTTCTCTTCACCTACTGGCGCGGTCACCACTACATCGCTTCGGTTCTTGCAAAGAACATCGACACGACGCTCACAACGATCAATGCTTTCTTCTTCCTCTTTGTTGGTCTCGTTCCATTCTCGACATTGTTGCTTGGTAAATATGGGATGACACAAGCCGCAGTAATCATTTACGGCGTTCACATCATCATCATTGGCCTCTTGCTCTACTGGATGCGTCAGTATGTGATTGCATCGCCGACGATCCGTAACTCTGAGATTGATCACACATTGCTCCGTCATGGCACCATTCGCCTCTTGTTCCCAGTCATCAGTGCTGTCGTCGCAATCGCAATCAGCTTTGTGAATACCGAGTTCTCGCTCTTTATCTTCACACTTGCGATTCTCTTCAACCTCTCAGCGCGTAGCACGACGCTCTTTGAGAAAGTGGTTCCGATCGCTTCGTCTAACTAATTTCTATGAAGACTGAGACCGCATACTTTGCCGCAGGATGTTTCTGGGGTGTTGAAGAAGCATTCCGCACGACACCAGGTGTCATGAGCACCGCGGTGGGGTTCATGGGCGGTACACTTGAGAATCCTTCATACAAGGCTGTTTGCGGTGGGGATACCGGACATGCCGAAACGACCGAAGTAGTCTTTGACCCCGAGAAGATCTCATACGAAACATTGCTCGAGATGTTTTGGAAGATGCATGACCCAACACAAGTCGACCGACAGGGACCTGATTATGGATCTCAATATCGCTCGGCAATCTTCACAACGACGCCTGGACAAGAAGTGAAGGCAAAAGTATCAAAAGAGAATGAACAAAAGAATGGTGGTCACATTGCTCCCATTGCAACAGTGATTCAGTCTGCGCCGACGTTCTGGAAAGCGGAAGACTACCACCAGCAGTATTTTCTCAAGAATGGGGGAGGAGTTTGTCATATCTAAAAGCTTCTAGTTGCCGGCTGCCAGGTTTCAGATCTCCGAAACATATGGCGCAGAGCGGAGTGGATCCGGGTTTTTCCGAGCTTGCGAGGACAAAACACGGACCACGCAGCGAGAGTCATACCACCAAGCTTTTGAGAGAGTGTACTCACCCAAATCACCTTGTGGTATAATGCTCTTCTATGAATTGGATCAAAAACAATCGCCTTATCGCAGGCGCAATCGGGCTTGTTATTATCGTTATTCTCGGCTTCGTAGTGTTTGGAGGGGGAAATGGGGACCAAGAGGTCGTTACTGTTGAACGTCGTGATGTTACCGAAGCGGTGCGCATCGCCGGTACTGTCGAAGCACGTATCGTATCTGACCTCGGATTTGAGACGTCCGGCATCGTTCGTGATGTTTCCGTCGATGTTAACGACGTCGTCTACCGTGGGCAGACGCTCGTGAGCCTCGGTCTTGGAACACTCGGTGCCGAACTCCAGTCGGCCCAGGCGGCGCTCGCCATCAAGCGTGCCGAACACACAAACACAACGGTCAACATTGATGCTATTCGTGACAAGCAGGACACGCTTGTTGCTAATGCGTATAGCGAGCTTCTTTCAACAGGACTCATTGCCGAACCGCAGAGCCCAACGTACACCGAGACACCTCCAATCATCAGCGGACGCTACACCGGTGGCGAAGGACGATATAAACTGACTATCAAGTCAGGTTCTCAGTCAGGTGATACCGATCTTTATGTATTTGGTATGGAAGATGTTGAATCCGTCGAGGTTAATAAGACGGGATCGACTCCTGTTGGCACCAACGGCCTTTTTGTGAGCTTTCCTGAAGTGCCAACCAGCTACTACGACACAATTTGGTATGTTGAGATTCCTAACACAAAGAGCCCATCGTATGCCGCTGCATATAATGCGTACCAAGATGCTCTTCGTGAGCGTAGTCGGGCAGTCGACGAAGCAGAGGCAGAAGTGCGCGCTCAGACCAGTGGTGCTTCGATTGCTGATGCAGAACTTGCACAGGCAGAAGCCGAAGTCGCACGCATTCAGGCGCTCATTGGTCAGCGTGTTCTCACGGCGCCATTCAATGGGACTGTCGCATCAATTGATGTCGATCCGGGCGAATCCGTGAACGCGAACGATTCAGCCGTATCGGTTATCTCAAATGATGGTTTTGGTGTTGAGATTGATCTTCCTGAAGTTGATAGTGTCAAAGTCCGCGTCGGCAATCCGGTCTCTATCATGCTCGATGCTCTTGGTGAAGAAGTATTCACCGGTACGGTTGTATCAGTGAGCCGTAGTGAGACACTCGTTGACGGAGTGTCGGTCTACGAAGCCCGCATCGCATTCGATAAAACTGATGACCGCATCTCTTCGGGTATGACGGCTGATGTTTCTATCGAGACGAGCAAGCGCCCAACCGTTCTTTCGGTACCGGCGCGTGCAATCAAATACCGCGAAGACGGCACGCCGTATGTTTTGCTCCGCAAAGCCGAAGGTGATAAGGGTGAAGAAAAGGAGATCGTCCTTGGCCTCCGCGGCAGCGACGGTTCCATGGAAGTAACTGCCGGTCTTTCCGAAGGAGACACCGTCATCATCGCAGAGTAACAACCACATTAGGTATGTTTAAAGACACGCTACGAGTAGGATTCATGCTCGGCTGGAAGCAGATTCGCCATGCGAGCAAATGGACGACCGGTCTCATCATCTTCATCATGATGCTGACCTTCCTGAACCTCGTTGCGGTCTCGGGTATTCTTGTCGGTCTTATCGAAGGCTCGGTGAAGACATACGAAGACCAGTTCACGGGCAATGTCTTCATCACGACGCCAACAGGGGAGAAGTCCATCGAACAATCACCGAGCCTCATTTCAACAATCGAGACCATTCCCGGTATCGCTTCGTATACTGCACGTTACACCGGAGGAGTTACTGTTGAGGCAAACTACCGTGAACGTCGCGATCCAAAGGCATTGCGCGATACGGTTGGTACAACAATCGTGGGTCTCGATCCTATGATTGAAGACGAGGTGACGAATCTCTCAAAGAACATCGTTGAGGGTGAGTTTCTTACGAATCAAGATGGAGGATATGTGATGCTTGGTGCAAATCTCCTCGAGCAGTATTCACCACTCGGGCAGGGCGATGATGTTGGCTATCCTACACTTTCGAATATCAAACCTGGAAGTCGTGTTCGTATCACCGTGGGAGATGCAACAAAGGAATACATCGTCAAAGGTATTCTTAAGACCAAGGTTGATGAAATCTCTCGTCGCGTGTTCGTTACAAAAGGCGAATTCGTCCGCATCGCCGGTCGCACCGATCTCAATCTCAACGAAATCGCTATTCGCGCCGAAGAGGGGTACGACCCGGCGCTTATCAAGCGAGACCTCGTCGAAAGTGGAGCCAAGGACATCGCTGTTGTCCGTCTCTCGCGCGAAGGCTTGCCACAGTTTCTCCTCGACATGATCGACACGTTTGCGATGCTTGGTAACGGCATCAGCTCGGTTGGTCTCATTGTTTCGTCAATCACCATCTTCATCGTCATCTTCGTTAACGCAATTACGCGCCGCAAGTACATCGGTATTCTCAAGGGTATCGGCGTGTCGGCATCGGCGATTGAACTTTCATACGTTATCCAATCACTTCTCTATGTTGCTGTTGGTTCAGCAATCGCCCTCTTCCTCATCTACGGTGTGATGGTGCCGTTCTTTAATGCACATCCGATCAACTTCCCGTTCTCTGACGGTATCCTTGTTGCGCCGCTCTCGGGCACAATCAAAAAGCTCGTTATTCTCGTTATCGCGACGCTGTTGGCCGGTTACATCCCGGCGCGCATGATTGTGAAGCGTAATACGCTTGATGCAATCTTGGGCCGCTAAATCCTATCTATGATCGAAGTTAAAAATCTTATAAAGAATTATGGAGAAGGAGACGTCGTTACACGCGTGTTACGCGGTATTGACCTCTCGATTCCTGCAGGGCAGTTTGTTGCAATCATGGGTAAGTCGGGAGCAGGAAAATCGACACTCATGTATCAGATGAGCCTTCTCGACCAACCGACATCAGGAAGTGTCATCCTCGACAACGTCGTTACTGACGGATTCGATGAGAAGAAGCGTACGACGTTCCGTCTCAAGAAGCTTGGGTACATTTTCCAAGATTACGCGCTCTTGCCCGAGCTCAATGCTGTCGAGAATGTCGAAGTGCCGCTTCTCATGCTTGGTCTCACGAACGCGGAAGCTCGCGAGAAGGCAAGCAGGGGACTCGAAGCTGTGGGGTTGGGTCATCGTCTCCACAACCGTCCGAGCCAGCTTTCGGGTGGCGAACAACAGCGCGTCTCGATTGCACGTGCGATCGCCCAGAAGCCCGATATTCTTTTTGCTGACGAACCAACAGCGAGCCTCGACAGTGTGTCGAGCGAAGACGTCATCAAGGTTATGCGCGATCTCCACGCCAAGGGTCAGACCATCGTTATGGTGACCCATGAACCTGAGTACGCTGCTTTTGCAGAGCGCGTCATCACACTCGAAGATGGACAGGTTGTTTCCGACAAGTTGCAGACGGCAAAGGGCATGTAGACAATCCTTATGGATTTAAAAGCGACGTATAACAAAATCGCAGAAGATTGGTCAAAAGATCATCACGATGATACATGGTGGCGAGAAGGAACGGATAGATTTGTATCCGAGCTTTCAAAGGGGGCCACGATTCTCGATGTGGGTTGCGGAGCAGGTTTGAAATCTCGCTATTTGTCAAAGAAAGGCCTTAAGGTCACTGGCATCGATTTCTCCGAAAAGATGATCGAGATCGCCAGGAGAGAATCACCCGAGATTCCATTTGATGTTGTTGATGTATACGAAATAGATAATTACCCGAAAGTTTTTGACGCGGTTTTTGCTCAGGCAGTCCTTCTCCATATTCCAAAGAATCGGGTTCGCGAGGTGCTCTTGAAACTCAAAGAAAAGATCAACCCAAATGGTCTGCTCTATATCGCTGTCAAAGGGATGCACGATGATGGAATAGAAGAAGCGGTGAGAAAAGAGGATGATTATGGATACGAATACGAGCGTTTTTTCAGCTTTTTCACCCTCGTCGAATTGGAAACTCTTCTCAAGGACTTGGATATGGAAGTTGTCTGGAAGACCAGTACTACATCCGGTAGAGCAGAATGGCTTCAGATTGTTGGACGCAAAAAGTAATTTGTTTTTATATAAACGAAAACCCCACCTCCGAAGGGGTCTTCGGTGATGAGGCGGGTTGTGGCGCGACACTTCGACGCATCTTCCTTCTAGATGTAGTAGGGGATGCACGCTAGGAGGAAAAGGGCGATGTTCGCAATCCAGCAGACAAGGCACAAGAGGCAAAACTCCCCATTTCTGGCAGAGAGGCAGATGAGCCATAGAGTTATGCCCACTGCGCCGATCGCCAACACGAGGGTGACAAGTGGGATCGCCGCGGTCGCGCCGATCGCTATGTAACCGATCATGCCCAGGAAGGCCCACGGTGCTCTTTCGTTGTCGTCGGATGTGGAAGTGTAAAGAATCTTCCAGATACACGCTGAGACTACGAATCCGATGGTTGAGATACCAATGATGCTCCACATTTCTTTGCTCCTTGCAGATCAGCGGTTGAACGCAACGACGGTGATGAGCACGTTCACGAGCCACGAGAGGATGCACATCATGCAGAGCTCGCGCATCCTGAAGGACTTGATGATGAGCCATACGGTGACGACTACCGTGATTACCGCAAGTCCCATCGTGACGTTCGGGAACTTTGCCGTTGCGGCGATTACGGCATAACCAATGAAACCCATTGCTGACCATTCCGTCTTGCCATTGTCGGAAGAAGCTTCCTTGACGAGGAACCACAATGAAATCAGAAACCCGATGGCCGCGAGACCGACGATGTTCCACATGATTTTTCCCTCCTAGGATTCGTGATGTGCGAGGATTCGCAGCATCGTTTGTACAGGGTTTTATCTGGGGGAGAATATGACAGGTTTGGATTGTATCGTCAAGACTGAACGACAGGGAATTTGATCTCCACTCTCGTACCGATTCCTTCCGCGCTCTCGATCGCGATTGTTCCTCCGTGAAGCTCAACAATCTTTTTGGTGATGGCCAAACCAAGGCCCGAACCGGATGCATGTTGTGTGGCGGGGCGGGTGCGATAGAAGCGAGTGAAGACATGCTCAAGTTCATCGTGCGGAATTCCGATACCGGTGTCTGCGACCGACAGACAACAACTCTTTCCTGTTTTTATTAGTGATATCGATATCTCGCGCGGTCCGGATGTTGTGAGGTACTTCATACTGTTGCTCACCAAGTTGAGGAATGCCTCGTCGATTTTTCCTGGAACGCCGTTGACGATGATTCTTGGGTGGATGTCTGAAGTGATTTTTACTCGGCATGAGTGTGCGACTGTCTCGACATAGTCGAGCGCTTCTATAATCCGTGCACTCAAGTCAAATTCTTTTTGGTTGACGGTTTCAAATCCTGTACCTGATCGTGCATACGCAAGAAGGTCACTGACCATGGATGACATCGAATCGATGATCTCGTGACACGCTTTTATTTCATCGGTACGCCGGGTCTTGGTGATGAGGGAAAGTTGCGCTTTGAGCGCGGTAAGGGGAGTCTGAAGATCGTGGGCCACATCGTAGACAAGATTTGTCGGTTCCGGTGTGGTCATGGGTGTTTAAGAGACCAGCGAGAGCTTATATCCCAAACCCGGCACGGTATGGATGAGTGGTGGGGACTTTTTAAGTCTGAGTTTTCTGCGGACGCTCATGATGTGCGCTTCAATAGTATTCGAAAACGGGTCGGTCATTTCGTCCCAGACATGTTCGAGGAGAAGACC
>JAUPUE010000040.1 GCA_030917725.1 Patescibacteria group bacterium | reverse complement strand
TTATCGTGAACCTTTCGGCGATTGAGAAGCACTACGCAGCAGGGGAGACCGTCAATCCTCAGACGTTGCTCGATAAGGGTCTCATCCGCCGCCGTGGTGGTAAGGTTCCGTCGGTGAAGATCCTCGGTGCAGGTGCGCTCGTCAAGAAAGTCTCGTTTGAGGGTGTCGTGGTCTCCAAGTCAGTTGGAGAACGAACCAAATAGACGACGGCAACGGGAGACGACATGAATAAGACGATATGAACTCCTTCTTCCAAAAACTCAATACGCTTTTCTCGGACCGATCGCTCCGCAATCGGATCCTCTTCGTGCTTTTTGTTCTCTTCATCTCGCGTCTTCTCGCGGCTATCCCGATTCCGGGTATCAACCTCCTTGCACTCGATCAGTTCTTCGCGAACAACCAATTCTTCGGTCTTTTGAATCTCTTCTCAGGAGGTGGTCTCTCAGGCCTTTCAATCGTCATGCTCGGTGTTGGACCATACATCACAGCATCGATTATCATGCAGCTCCTCACGATTCTCTCACCTCGTCTCAAGGCGATGTATCACGAAGAGGGTGAGGCAGGTCGTCAGCGTGTGAGCCAGTACTCACGTGCACTCACCGTTCCACTCGCGGCGCTCCAGGCATTTGCATTCATCACGCTCTTCCAGAAGAACGGCATCATCTTGCCGCTCTCTCCAATGGAGCTCGGTACGAACATCGCGATTATCACCGCCGGCTCGATGCTCCTCGCATGGATTGGTGAGCTCTTGAGCGAATTTGGCATCGGTAACGGTGTTTCGATCATCATCTTCGCTGGTATCGTCGCCGGTCTTCCGGGTGTTGTCGAACAGCTTGCACTTACGTTCACGCCTGAACAGATTCCGCTTTACCTCGGTTTTGGTGTGATTGCGTTGCTCGTTATCTTCGGCGTTGTGTTCATCACCGAAGCCGAACGCCCGATTCCTGTTACCTACGCACGACGTACTCGGGGCAATCAGGTTTCCGGTGGTGTTTCGACATACCTCCCACTCCGCCTCAATCAGGCAGGTGTTATGCCGGTCATCTTTGCTCTCTCGATCCTCCTCTTCCCACAGATGATTGGTAACTTCCTTGCGACATCGGCAAACCCGATGCTTCTCAAGGTTTCAACGGTTCTCTTGAGCCTTTTCAACAACAACTTGCTCTACGGCATTCTCTACTTCGTGTTGGTCTTCCTCTTTACGTACTTCTACACGGCCGTCACCTTCGATCCTGATGCGATTTCGCAGAACCTCCAGCGTGGTGGTGCATTCATCCCTGGTGTTCGCCCTGGACAATCAACGTCTGAATACATCGGAAGCATCCTCACTCGTCTCACGATGTTCGGCGCCCTCTTCCTCGGTATCATCGCTGTTCTCCCGCTTATCATGCAGGCAGCAACGGGCATCCAGTCGCTCGCAATCGGTGGTACAGGACTCCTCATTGTGGTCTCGGTTATCATCGACATCATCAAGAAGGTCGATGCGCAGTTGTCACTGCGGGAGTACTAGAAGCAACTAGCAATTGGCAATTAGATAAAACCCTCAAAACTCCGGTTTTGGGGGTTTTGCGTTATACTCTCGGCATGGACCTCCAAACACTCATTTTTATAGGCCGTTCGGGCTGTGGTAAAGGCACTCAGGCCAAATTGATGATTGATGAGCTCAAGAAGCGCGATGCTGAGCGAAAGGTTATTTACGTTGAGACAGGCGAGAACTTCCGCAATTTCCTTAAGGGAGATTCGTACTCCGCGGGGCTTTCACGCGATATCTATGCAAAAGGTTTGCTCCAGCCAGAGTTTCTCGCGGTCTACATGTGGTCAAACGTTTTTGTCGATTCAATCACGGGTTCCGAACATCTCGTACTCGATGGTGTGCCACGTAAACAGCGCGAAGCGATGGTGCTTGAATCGGCATTTACCTACTACAAACGTCCGACGCCGACAATCATCCATATTGATGTTTCGGAGACGTGGTCGCGTGATCGTCTTAAAGCGCGTAAGCGCGTTGATGATGTGAGTGAAGATGATGTTTCAACACGCCTCGCATGGTTTGAGAGCGATGTGCGTCCGGCTATCGACTGGTATCGAAATGCTCCCGGGTACCGATTCATCGAAGTAAATGGCGAGCGATCAATTGAAGAGATTCATGCTGATATCAAACAAGCTATTCTTGGCGAATAATTATGGCGACAATTAAAACACCAGAAGAGATAGTAATCCTTCGCGAAGGGGGGAGGCGACTTGCTCGACTTATTGAGCTTGTGAAAGCAGAAACCAAGGTCGGCGTGCCCATTCGCGATCTCGACGCGCTTTTTGAGCGCGAGGCTCGTGCTGCTGGTGATGCACCGGCTTTTCTCGGCTATACGCCAGCAGGCGCTGAGCGTCCTTTTCCAGCCTCGCTCTGTGTGTCGGTTAACGATGAGGCGGTGCACGGAGTGCCGACCGAGAGCGACTATGTTCTCCAAGACGGCGACATTGTGAGCCTCGACGCAGGTCTTACTCATCAAGGTCTCATTACCGATATGTGTACGACCGTGGCGGTCGGCACGGTGGATGAAATAGGTCTCGAACTCATCACTGTGGCCAAGAAAGCACTCATGGCGGGAATCCACGCGGCGCGTGGTGGTGACCGCCTTGGCGACATTGGGGCAGCCATCGACGCAGAGCTCGATGAGACCGGTTTTGGGGCCATTCCTGACCTTGGAGGCCATGGCGTTGGACACAAGGTGCACGAGGCACCGCACATCTTTCATTTTGGCGAAGCTGGAACCGGAGCCAAGCTCGTCCCTGGCATGGTCATCACTATCGAACCGACTGTTTCTGAAGGCAGCATCGATATCGAGCTCGCCGAGGATGGCTATACATACAAAACAATCGATGGATCACGCACTGCGCAGTTCGAACACACCATCGTTATCACCAACGGAGAACCCGAAATTTTGACATTGCCATAAGATAGGCGAAGATAGGGGTATATATGAGTGAAAAACCCCCACGACCAATAAATCCCGTCGAAGATACTTCATCGACCGTTCCACCAACAGAGTCCACGCCCGAAACCCCGAAGCCTGCTGGGGCAGAATTTGAACCTGTCCCTCCTACTGAGGACGGCGTGGCAGCGAAAACAAAAGAAACTGTCGATGAGGAGGAACTCTTTCAGCCGAAGAAAAATATCCTCGAAGAGATGATGTTTGAAGAGTTCCTGAACAAGCGAGGTGACGGTCTTAATAAAGCTCGAGAGTTTCTTCTTGATCTGCGGACACGCATTCTCGAGTCGGATGAGCTAAAAATGAAAGGAGAAAAAAAGACTAAAAGTCTTGATACTATTTCTAAGCTAGAAAATATCCTTGATTCTTTTGAAAATCACCCCAACAAAAAGACATCCCAGAGTCAGCGTGCACGGGCAGAGCGTGCTCTCAAGTTCCTCTACGACGCGGGAGTGATTGGTTTTTCTACTACGACAGAAGAAGCTGCTGCGGGTGACGAGGCTGTTGAAACCGATGAGGTGCCTGTTGAAGCTGAGCCAGCTCAGGACGCCCCCGAAGCAATGGCAGACGACAAAACAGAGGCCCAAGACGAAAAAACCAAGATATACGATGATCCAAACCAAGACCCTGCTGTTCAAGAAACAGAAAGTCGTGCAACCCGAATCGCCAATGAACGGATAGAGGCTAAAAGAGCTCAGGGCAGTAAAGATGCGGACTCATTCGATTTCGGGATGCGAATGCATAATCTTGCAAATATGCAGGCGTGGGATACTTTTGCCACCCTCTTTCCTCAAAAGGCTGCTGCTTATAAAGACAAGATTGAAGGACTCAAGGACGCGCTAGGAAGAAAGGCTAACAGAGAGGAGAAGGATGCAAGAGATGCTGCTAAAGCTTCTAAAAAAGCTGATCCAAAGGTTGGGGTTCCTCCGATTGATCAAACAACGGGAGCCACTGGATCAAAGACCTCTGCGGGCTCAAAGAAGAAAGAAAAAGCTCCTGAGCCACCAGACGTCTTTGAACCACTTCCAAGCACTGACCCAAGCGACTGGGAAGCAATTCTTGGAGTGTCGAGGGGCGCTACCAAAGAGGAATTGCGTAATGCATATAGACGTCTTTCTCAAAAATATCATCCCGATAAAAGGAATGGACATCCTCAACAGCAACAATTTGAGGAAGCTTTCAAGGTTGTGAATGCGGCGTATGCCAATGCTCAAGGGAAGGGAAAGAAATCACGATATGCGCCACCTCCACCGTCTTCGTCGTCTGGCAGCACTCAAACAGGAGGTCATGCGGGCGGTCACGGAGCCCCACCGCCACCATCAGGTGCCGGAAGAGGCCCGCACGCTGCGGGTGGTGGTGCTGGTGGACCAACTGGAACCCCACCACCACCAGGTGCTGGTGGCCCTACGCCATCAGGTGCGCCTAAGGCTGCCCGAGGACCTGGTAAACCTAAGACTCCCGGAGCCGAAGAGTTCAAAGTATTCTCTGAAAAATTCCAATCCGATCTCAAGATCTCTGAAAAGGATCTCAAGACGATCCCAGGGTATGAGGATCTTACGTTTGGGCAGCGCGCGCTCGTTCAAGAGCGTTTTAAGCAGGTGATGCTTGGAAAGATTCGTGAAGATGCGAACAGTGAGCGAAAAGAACAACAGGCAAACGCGGGCAGACTCGGTAAGTTTGTAGGAGAATTCCTCAAAACTCGACGCATTGCTGAACTCGAAAAGGCTGTTGCGGGGAAGCTTTCCGAAGGTGGTATCGATATGCACCGCGCGACACTCGAACAGCTCGTTGCGGCAACAAAGGCGAACAAAGACGAAGCGACCCTCGACAAGGAGGGTGACCTTAGCGTTCTCAACATATCGTATACATCGGGTCTGAAGGCAGAGAATCCGGAACAGGCTCGTCAGGCCGCATTGTTCGATGAGGCCGCATCGAAACTGAGTCAGATTCCTTCGGAGTGGGGTGCTGAGAGCGCGACCCGAGCACAGAAGGCCGAATACGAAAAGACCAGGAAGGAATATGACACGCTTCG
>JAUPUE010000031.1 GCA_030917725.1 Patescibacteria group bacterium | reverse complement strand
TCGACTCAATCTCGTTCAAGGCTCCAAAGACTGCCGAAGCTCGCACGATGCTCAAAACATTTGCTGGCATCAAGGGATTCGAGATGATCACTTCAAAGAAGACGAACGCAGTTTTCATCGCGCTCTCACAGAACGACGAGAACACAAAGCGCAGCTTCGGTAACTTCGGCAACGTCGAAGTCGATGAACTCCGTAACCTCAACGTCGTCGACGCGCTCTCATCGAAGTACCTTCTCATCGAAAACCCAGAGGCTTCACTCAAGCTCTTCGAGCCTAAGACAAAATAACTCCTCCTCACACTACTTTTATGTTGTTCAAGAAAAAAGATTCAAACTCGAGCTCTCAGGCAAAGACGTCTCTTTTCGCATCTAAGGCGAAGAAAGAAGACGCGCAGGAGAAGAACGACGAGCGAAAGAGTATGCCGGTTGTCGCTGCTGTGAAGACCAAGGAGGACGTTGATACGACGTTCAAGACGACGGTTGCTGCAGGAAAGATCAGCGGTGACATTCTTCGCAACCCTCGCATCACCGAGAAGGCATCACAGGTCGCAGAGAACAACGTCTACACCTTTGACGTCGCACGTTCAGCAAACAAGACGACCATCAAGGCTGCCATCAAGGACGTCTACGGTGTAACACCAACAGCAGTACGCATCGTTACTGTCCCAACAAAGAGCTACATGTCACGTCGCGGTCTTCAGAGCACATCAGGTGGCGGTAAGAAGGCCTACGTTCAGCTCAAGAAGGGCGACAGCATCGAGCTCGTCTAGCATCCATTTCATGAAAAAGCACAAACCAACATCAGCAGGACGCCGCGGAATGTCAGTGATTTCGTATCGCGCAATCCTCACGACAGACACGCCTCACAAGCCACTCACGGCGGGCTACACACGTTCACACGGACGCAACGCCTTTGGTCGTCTCACGACTCGTTCAGTCGGTGGTGGTCATAAGCGTCGCTGGCGCGATATCGACTTCAAGTACGACAAACAGGTTATCCCTGCTCGTGTTGAATCAATTGAATACGACCCAAACCGCACATCATTCATCGCCCTCATCTGTTACAGCGACGGTGAACGCCGTTACGTCATCGCTCCTCAGAGCATCAAGGTTGGCGACACGATGATTAACTCAGCAAGTGCTCCTGCAAAGGCGGGCAACCGTCTTCCACTCGCAAAGATCCCTGTTGGTACTTTTGTTTACAACATTGAACTCAAGCCTCAGGGTGGTGCAAAGCTCGTACGTTCAGCAGGTAACTACGCAGAAGTTGTTGCTCACGACGCAGGATACGCACTCATCAAGATGCCTTCGACCGAAATCCGTCGCATCGACGAAATCGGCTGGGCATCAGTTGGTGAAGTTTCGAACCCAGAGCACCGCTTGGAGAACCTCGGTAAGGCTGGCCGCAACCGATGGCTCGGTGTACGTCCAAAGGTCCGCGGTACTGCCATGAACCCAGTTGACCACCCACACGGTGGTGGTGAAGGTGTTCAGGGCCGTGGTCACCGTCGTGCACGCACCCGTCACGGTAAGAACACCGGTAAGGGTCACAAGACACGTACTCCAAAGAAGTACTCAAACCACCTCATCGTCGAACGCCGACGCGTTGGGGGGAAGAAGACGAAATAAGGATACGAGGATACGAGGATACAAAGATACAAGGATACAAAAAATGAGCCCGCCGAAAGGCGGGTTTGTTTGTTGTCCATAAATTGAAAAGGACCGCGTACCGTGGAATTGGCACGAGGTCCTTTGGGGTGAGCATAGACGACCGTTGGTCGTGGCTAGGCTCGGGGTTGCGGGCTCTTTTGGGGAGCCCAGCGGGGGTGCTGTGTTACTGCTCGGTTCCCTGCTGGGTCGGGCGGTCCACTTCGAAGCGACGGAGATGCTTGCTGTGGAAGCATTCCCCACGTTCGCCGACGAAGCGGCAGCTCCCGTCGGGGTGAACCATCAGGGTGGCCGACAGTTGCTGGCCGGTCAGAAGCCAGAGATTCCCCGGAATGCTGATCGGTGCCTTCGTCTTCATCAGATCCTCCCCAAGAGGCCCTTGAGGGCCCTACGGATTCGCTGACGACGTCGGGCGGCTTTGCCTGGCGGAACGGGGTTCGAAACGCGCGTCACCTTGATGCGGTTCTGCTCGTTCTGATGAGGAAGGCCGTAGCCCGTCTCACTGCACCAGCAACCAACTCGGGACATCGACGTCATGAGCTTCTCCCGCGTATATACACCGGCTTCGTTGCCGGATGTAACCAAAACTACAGAAAGAGCAAACAACTGGCTTCAGGTTGAAACACGAGAACGCTAGAAGTAACTGCCGAAGGATTGTACCCTTGTTTTTGAAAAAAGCAATAGGGTGGGGACAGAGAGTGGAAAAGTGGCTTCAAAAAGGCCTCGTCCGGCAGAGAGGCATTTGACATCTGCTTGCTTTTTGCTATTATCGCTCCACGAGCCTCACGGCTCTTTTTCTTCGCAGAGCAATGCGAAGGCATTGCTAAAATCCACCAGGATGACCCGATCACTCAAAAAAGGCCCTCATTTTGATGCCAAACTTATGAAGAAGGTTGCAGCCGGCAAAGCCGGTGGCCCTTCTATCAAGACCTGGGCACGCGCAAGCGTTATCGCCCCTGAAATGGTTGGTTTTACATTTGCTGTACACAACGGCAACAAGTTCCTCGACGTCTTTGTGACCGAGGAAATGGTGGGACACAAGCTTGGTGAATTTGCACCTACTAAGACCTTCAAGCGTCACGGTGGTCAGATGCAGAAGGCCCTCGATACCGCAAAGAAGGAAGCCGAGATCAACGCAGCAAAGGCGGCTAAGGGCGCATCTGACGCTCCAGCAAAGAAATAAACTGAATCTGTATGAAGGCTTATCTTAAAAACTATCGTCAGGCTCCTCGCAAGGTCCGCATCGTCGCAGATCTCATCAAGGGCAAGGAAGTCTCACGTGCTCTTCTCATTCTCGACACGACACCAAAGCGTGCGACTCGTCAGCTCACGAACCTCGTGAAGTCTGCTATTGCGAACGCAAAGAACAACGGTGGTATTTCAACCGATGGCCTTTTCATTCAGGAAATCCGCGTCGACAAGGGCCTCAAGATGCGCCGCTACATGCCAAAGGCACAGGGTCGCGCATCGGGTTACGACAAGCACTCAAGCAACGTCACACTCGTGCTTGGTAGCAAGGCTCCTGTTGTTAAGGCTGACAAGAAAGCAGCAAAGCCAGCAGCTAAGAAGACAACTAAGAAAGCCGTCAAAGAAACGAAATAGTATATGACACACCACGTACATCCATTTGCACACCGTTTGGGCATCCTCCGCGACTGGCAGTCACGTTGGTTCGCGCGCGGCAATGACTATCAGGCGTACCTCAAGACCGATATTCTTATCAGGAAGCACCTCGAGAAGGCTCTTCGTGATATGTACGTCGGTGGTATCGATCTCGAACGCCAGGGAACTCGCCTCAAGATCCTCATCAAGACATCACGTCCAGGTCTCATCATCGGCCGCAGCGGAGAAGGCATCACTAAGATCAAGAAGAACCTCGACGCGCTCATCGCAGCAAAGAAGCTCGTTGGCGCAGATGCACTCAAACTCGAAGTAGAAGAGATTCGCTCACCTGAAGCAAACGCAGCTATCGTTGCTATCATGGCGCGCGAAGGCATCGAGAAGCGTTTTCCATTCCGCCGTGTTCTCAAGCAGACTGCCGAGAAGGTTATGGCCAACCGCGATGTTCAGGGTATGCGCATCCACCTCTCGGGCCGTTTGGGTGGTGCCGACATGGCACGTCGCGAAGCTATTAAGCGTGGTCGTATCCCGCTTCAGACGTTCCGCGCTGACATCGACTACGCGCACGACGAAGCACACATCCCACAGGGTCAGATCGGTATCCGTGTCTGGATCTACCGTGGTGAAGTCTTTGATAAAGATAAGAAATAGTCATGTTGTTTCCTAAGAAAGTAAAATTCCGCAAGTGGCAGACTGGCCGTCGCAATCCTGCGCGTGTTGGTGTTGCTACTCGTGGTATCACCCTCGCCTTCGGTTCGTATGGCCTCAAGGCTATGGCGGCTGGTCGCATCACAAGCAACCAAATCGAAGCATCACGTCGCGTTATGCGCCGCGAACTCGGTAAGAACGGCACCATCTGGATGCGTATCTTCCCTGACCGTCCGTTCACACAGAAAGCTGCCGAAGTGGGCATGGGTAAAGGTAAGGGTGATCCACAGGGATTCGTTGCCCCAGTGAACCCAGGTCGCATGCTTTTCGAAATCGACGGTGTTTCAGCCGAAGCTGCAAAAGAAGCGCTCCGCAAGGGAGGTGCAAAGATGCCGGTTAAGACAAAGATCGTCGAACGCGCGTAGTTGTCCTCAACGATTCCTTCACGTATAGTGCCAAACACCATGACCACAATGTCAGATATCACAAAGAAAGACGCCCACCAGCTCTCAACGTTCATCGCTGAGAAGCGTGAGGAGCTCCGCCAGGCCCGCTTTGCGGTTGCTGGTAGCAAGGCACGTGATGTCAAAAAGATGCGCGAAGCCAAGAAGGACATCGCCCGCGCTTTCACTGCAGCCAACGCACCGAAATAAGGCAACAAGGCGACCAGGCAACAAAGATACAAAATACTATGACAACTCCAGAACAAAAGAAGATCAAAACATTGAGCGGCATCGTCGTGTCTGACAAGATGAAGGACACAACCGTCGTCATGGTAAAGCGCTTCGTGAAGCACCCTAAGTACGGCAAGTACATGGAGAAGCGCAAAAAGTACGCTGCACACGATGTTGGTAACACCAAGCACATCGGTGACAAGGTCACCATTCAGGAGACTCGTCCTATCTCAAAGACTAAGCACTTCAAGATTGTCTAAACTTTTATGATCCAGCCTC
>JAUPUE010000003.1 GCA_030917725.1 Patescibacteria group bacterium | reverse complement strand
CAGGCTTCGTATCCTGTTTTTTTGTATCCTCGTATCCTTGTATCTTTGTATCCTTATCTTCGCCTTCCGTCGCTTTCTCGAGAAGGGCTGCTAAAGCACTTTTCAAATCCGAGAGCTTCTCGGGCGTGGGGTCTTTCGTCTTGTTCATATCACGGCGCGGAGCTTGTTCGGCCTTGAGACGGTCGAGTGAGAGCACTTTACGCAATTCTGTCTCACGCTCGACTGGGGTCTGGGTGCGACGTGGTTCAGGCCGGCGATCGGTGCGTGGTCTGTCAGAATTCTGTTGCGGAGCAGTTGGCTGTGATTGTGGTGGGCGCGACTCTTGAGGTTTCTCTGTGTGAACCGGCGGACGTCCCCCACCCATATCCCTCATCGGTGGAGGAGCTTGGCGGCGTGCATCACGATCATCAGGGCGACGATTGCGGTCGCCACCCTTCCCTCCTGACTGGTCCTGTCCTCCTCGAGAACCACCACTACCGAACGACTTCTGGTGCCATGCGATGACTTCGTCTTCGACTTCTTGGCGTGGACGAGCGAACTGCGCACGTGAGCGTGCGATGGCGACATCACGATATGAAATGTGTGGCGGTGGAATTGGACCGAGCGTATGAGCCGAGAACGGCGCCGATGCCATGCCGTCGATCATGAGCTTCATATACACCTGCGCGAAGCCGATGTTCACGAGGTCTTCTGCGGTAAAGAGCGGTGCGAATTCTTTTTCGAGATATTCAGCATCTGTCGCACCGACACGGAACGTGATCATCGTACCGACGTTACCGAACACTGCAGCACGAACTTCGTCACTCATTTGTTCAATGTATTGGTGCGCAATCGTGAGGTTGAGTTTGTACTTGCGGGCCTCGGAAAGAATGTCGGCGAACGACTCGTTCGCGAACGATTGGAATTCATCGACGTAGAGATAGAAGTTCGGGAGCTTGGCGAGTTCAGGTTCGCGCATATCAGCGCGTGACATCGCCGCGAGATAGATTTTGGTGATGAGCATCGAACCGAGGAGGTTTGCACTGTCTTCACCGACCTGACCTTTCGAGAGGTTGATGATGATGATCTTACGCTGGTCCATCATCTCGCGGATGTTGAACGTCGATCGTGGCTGTCCGATGAGATTGCGAATGACTGGGTTTGCAGTAAATTGTCCGATCTTATTCTGAATGGCCGGCGTCGCTTCGGCAGCGAACTTGTCGGTGTAGTTGGCGAATTCATTCTCCCAGAATGACTTCACACCGGGGTCGGTGACGTGCGAGACAACCTCTTTGCGGAATTCCTTGTCGGCGAACATACGGCTGATACCGAGGAGCGTCGAGTCAGGATATTCGAGGAGTGCGAGAATCGTGTTGCTCAACATGTATTCCATGCGGGCGCTCCATGCGTCTACCCAGATCTTTTTGAAAGCCGACATGAGACCCGATGCCACAAGGTGACGCTTGTCGGGACCGATGTCTTCCATCACGTTAAACGAGATAGGGTTCGCCAAGTCGAATGGCGCAAAATAGAGCACGTCGTTGATGCGGTGCTCAGGGATGTAGTCGAGAAGGAGGTCGGCCGTCTTACCGTGCGGGTCGAGGAATGCAAAACCTTCGCCGTTCTGAATATCTTGAACGGCCATGTTCTCGAGGAGCGTCGATTTACCGGTACCAGTCTTACCGATGACGTACATGTGACGCGTTCGGTCGTTGGCACGAATGCCGAACTTCACTTGTTTGTTGCGGTAATCGGTCTCGCCGATGTAGGTGATTCGTTTTGGATCAAAGGACATGGATGAAACTAGTATAGAACACTGTATGAAAAGAAGAAGCGCCGTCCCTATCCACCTCGCAGGATGGAATCGGGTCGGCACTCAAGATGTGTCGGGCTTCTCGAAGGATTTGTCTTACTTATCGCACTTTTGGTTCCGTCGTCTATACAAATCCATGAGAACCTTTTCCCATACCCCCCTATCGCCTGGGTGTATATCAGGCTCCACGGTCACGATGACACCTATCCCGTTTTCGCGAACCACGACGAATCTGAATCCCTCCGCGTGAAAATACTCCGCAGGTTTCTTGAAACGCCGCTCCCTCCGCTCACGGTGAGTCGACGCAATCGACCGACACGGCACCGCACAAGCAAGAAGAGCATTCAATTCATAGACCCAAGAACTCCGCGGGTGGTGGATGCCAAGCTGTCGGCACCAAAACACATACCGCAAGAAGGCATGCCTCTTGACGTCACACGACATCAGGGAAAAATCTGAAACAAATCCGCGATCTAACAATCAATCATCTCCTCTCAAAGAAGACAGCGGTCCGATGAACACTTTATGCTTCACACATCGGCATGTCAAAGATGTAATCTAAAAAAGAAGGGCGACCCCGCTGCGCGTGCAACGAGATCGCCTTTAGCCGACAGTTGCCTCCCCCCGAGGCCGTTTGATGTACGCATACACGTCGCCGGCAGCGCGACCCCGCCTTCTCAGACGTTCACGCCCCTCCTCGGACATCTCCACAGTGACGAGCACGTATTGTTCGTCGGCTGGGACAAGGATGAACGCCAGGAAACCGCATGACCAACACTCAGCGTACTGCTGGTAGGCCTCTTCTCGAAAGAATGCCCGAAAGGTTGGGAAAGGTGTTAAACGAGCCTCTTCCAACATTTGGTGGAGCTGCTGGCGTGGCTTGGTAAGCCGCTCATACCGCCGAGCAACATGTGGCCACACCTGCAGCATCCTTTCGAATGCATGGTCCGTGATGATGACGGACCGGTTGTTCACAACTGGATTTTCCACAGTCCATCACCTCCTCTCACCTGCATCAGGGTTATTGTTCCGAGAAAGACAATACCACTATTGTTGAACTGTGTCGAGAGACGCCACATCTTCTAACTTGAGTGCAGCGCGCGTGTACGTATTTCCTGCATCCCAGAGCGCCCATGAGTCGAGACCAGCATCATAGGTAGCCTGCATCTGCGCACGAACCATCTCAGGTGTATACGTCGCACCAAGATCAAAGTCTTGAAGCCATGGACGAAGCTGTGATGTCTCGATGTGACCTCTTCCCTTCTTGACCTGCTCGCGAAGGAATGCCACCTCGGTTGTTGTTGCGGTTGAATTGACACTCGCAATCATTGCCTTAGCGCGAGTTGCCGCAGTTTCCATCGAATAGTGCACGACTTCGTATGGAGATGTGGCTGGTTTAGCAATGTTAATGAATCCAGCATTGTAATGTGATGGGTACACCATCGGCATCACGTAATCAAAGTACGGAAGTGTGCGCTCGAGTACCTGTCCGATTCCCAAGTCGTCAGTGTTGGTTGTGGTGTATCCAAAAAGATCGGCAGAGAGTTTTGGTACTGTTTCAAAATCACCCCACGGCTCCGAAAGCTCGTCATGGAGATATGAGAAGAACTCTTCAAGTTTTTCTGCCTTTGGTTTGCCTTCAGACAAGGTGAAAGCGATATCTTTCATGTTCCCGTCCGAAGGATATCTGATGTAGTCGTAGTTGAGCTCATCAAAACCAATCTCGTAGGCCGAGCGTGAGATATCAACAATATATTTCCAGTACTCCTCCGCGCCCACGTCGATGAACGCCAAGCCTTTGTGGTCTTTCCACACGGTGCCATCGCTTTCTTTCTTCACCGCAAATTCTGGATGCAAGCTCGTATAGTGAGGATCTTGGAAGACGGTGATGCGTCCAATCACGTAGATGTCTTTTGCATGAAGCGTCTCGATAAAGCTCTTCATGTCGCGCGCGCCACACGCGTCAGAGACCGATGACGCAAGCTCAGGATTTTCGGGAGTGAATGCAAGCTTGCCGGTGAAATCTTTGATGTCGATGATAACCGCATTAAGTTCGGTCTCGTCAATGAGCGTCACGAGCTTGTCACGGAACGATGGCGTACCCGAGACACATTGAGACATGTAGATTGCTTTCACTCCTGTGGGTGTTTCGATGTGTGCAACCTGCGGTTTTTTGGGAAGTTCAGGAACCACCTCCGCAACGTCTTTCTTTTTGTCGTTATCTGCTGCTGCGAGCGGGCTCGTGTATGTTGATGAGAAAATGTGCGGAACGAATGCAAAAATCGCGACAAAAACAATGACGCATGCGCCGACGAGCACGATGAGGTGTTTTGCGTGAGATGGTTTTGGATTGGCGTAGGACATATAAAAGATGAAAGGAGTATAGCGTGCCGAGCGCTCGACGCCAAAAAGAGGCTATTCCCCTTCTCCCTCTTCCTCCTCACGAGAACCCTTTTTATCAAAACGAGGGACGATGACGACGAACTCCCCCTGTTGCTTATCCTCATCGGCTTCGAAATATGCAATCAATTCATCGGGCGTACCGCGGACGACTTCTTCGAAGATCTTGGTGAGCTCGCGCGCGATAACCATCATTCTGTTTGGCGGGAAGAACTCCTTACACTCGTTGAGGAATTTCATGATGCGATGGGACGATTCGTAGAGCACGGTGGTGCGCTCGGTCTCAGCAAGCTCTTTGACGATAGTCTGTCGTCCTTTTTTGTGAGGAATAAATCCCAAGAAGAGAAACTCAGCGGCGTCGACGCCAGCAATCGAGAGCGCAGCAGTGAGCGCCGACGGACCAGGGATTGCTTCGATTTTAATATGCGGAAGTTGTTCGCGGACCGCGTTGATGACATATGAGCCCGGATCAGAGATACCCGGCGTTCCCGCATCGGTGACGATGACCGTGTTCTTGCCTTCGGTGAGCGCGCCCAACACGCTGTGTGTCTTTGCGCGCTCGGTGCGCGCATTGATGCTCGTCACGCGCGTGGTGATGTCGTACCGCTCGAGCAATCGCTTAGTAATGCGCGTGTCCTCACAAAAGATCACATCCGCCTCTTTGAGAATACGAAGGGCACGGATCGTAATGTCCTCGAGGTTGCCTATGGGGGTTCCAATGACGTAGAGAATCGGGTTTTCGGTCATAATAGGCCCATCTTACAGGCAAAAACGACCTTGGTATACTCATTACATGAAACCCATCATCGACAGCGCCATGACGCTTGAGCAAGCTCTTGAGGGGCTCGTATTCCCCGAGGACATCCGTGCGACCCTCGCGCTCATCGATGTACGCCATCTCGGCTTCGATGGACAGCTTCACCAAGGTCAGCTCGTCATCCATCAAGCAGTGACACCCGAGGTTACCGAGATATTTGAAAAGCTCCTTGAGATGCGCTTCCCCATCGAACGCATCGTGCCTGTTGTCGCATACCAATGGAACGATGACCGCTCGATGGTGGCGAACAATTCATCTGCTTTCAACTACCGACTCATCGCTGGGACCAATCGTCTTTCAAATCATTCGCACGGACTGGCAATCGATATCAATCCTGCGCTCAATCCCTACACGCAAAAAGACGGCATTATTGTACCGCTCGGAGCAAACTATGATCCCACAAAACCCGGAACGATAACCAAAGACGGGCCAGTCGTCACACTCTTCTCATCGCATGGATGGGGTTGGGGTGGAGATTGGGAGCGAAAAGATTGGCAGCACTTTGAAAAACCCGATGTGCACTAGCCTTTGAGAAGCGCCTCACCGACGTGGTAGATGTCCCCTGCCCCCATCGTAAGCACGAGTGAATCAGGGCCGAGCGATGATCGAAGTGCCTCAGTTATTGCATCGAGTGAATCAAACGCTTCCGCTTTGACACCTTGTTCCTGCATGGCGCGCACAAGGTCGTGATGTGACACCATACCGTCGTCCTGCTCACGCGCCGCATAGATCGGCGCAACAATGACCCGATTCGCCTGTCCGAAACTCGTGACAAAATGGTCAAAATGCTCGCGCGTACGGCTATAGAGGTGTGGCTGGAATACGACGATGAGCTCCTTGCTAGGAAATCGCTCGGCGAAGCCGGCGATTGTCGTAGTGATCTCGGTGGGATGATGTGCATAGTCGTCATACACAAACGCACCATTGGCGAGCGTTCCCTTAAGCTCGGATCGGCGCCACGTCCCTGCAAACTTCTTGAGCATCTCATCGCGGTGCGAGGGGTCGATGTTGAGGATATCCCCTACTGCCTGTGCTGCCGCAGCATTCATTTGGTTGTGCTTTCCCATCACTGCAAGCTCACGTTGAGGATTGTAAAGTTTTCGATAGTCGATGGCGGTTGCAACCACATCTTTGAGTACACGCTTCACCGAGTCATTCTCGATATCTGCAACAATAAAACCGTCGGCAGGCACTTTGCGTGCAATTTCGCAAAAAGCGCTCTCGATATCGGCGAGATCTTTGTAATAGTCGAGGTGGTCTTCATCGATGTTGGTGAT
>JAUPUE010000028.1 GCA_030917725.1 Patescibacteria group bacterium | reverse complement strand
CGCAAACGTTCGGGAGTAATGTTGCTTCCACGCTGTTTGACATGTTCGCCAAGCACTCGTTTGAGCGCTGCATTTAAAAGGTGCGTTGCAGTGTGATAGCGAAGCGACATTTCACTCGTATCGCCGAGACCGCCTTTGAACTTTTGTTCTGAACCAGCGCGGGAGAGTTCTTGATGCTTCTTCATCTCTTCATCAAATTCAGCACGGCTGACGGTGCTACCTTTTTCTTTTGCTAGCTCTTCAATGAGTTCGAAAGGAAAACCGTACGACTGGTAGAGCATCGATGACTGAGCCGCAGAAATCGCTCCGACAGGGAGTTTTTCAAACTCTTTGAGACCTCGTTCAAGTGTCTGACGGAATCGTTCCTCTTCTTTTTTAATCTCTTCAGTGATTTCAACCTTTTTTGAAGCGAGTTCTGGATATGCTTCTTGATAGAAATCAGTGATTGTTCCAACAAGTTGTGACAAACCTTCGCCTGCGATGCCAAGCTTGTCCCAATAGCGGATTGCACGACGCAAAAGTCGGCGGACGAAATAGCCTTGTTCTGTGTTTGAAGGATTCACGCCGTCACCGATGAGGAATACTGACGCACGGATGTGGTCCGCGATGATACGGAACGATGCGGTGTATGCCTTATCTGAATAGTTTTTGCCCGAGAGTTTTTCAAGCGTTCCAATGATAGACGTGAAGATATCAATCGTGAAAACGTCAGCATCATTGTTGGAAGCTGCACTCATGCGCTCCAATCCTCCACCGAAGTCGATGTTCTTGTTTGGAAGGAGTTCAAACTTCCCTTCGCCAACCTTCTTGTACGTCATAAAGACGTTGTTGCCGATTTCGAGGTATCGCCCACAGTCGCAGTTCGGGTGACACTGCTTACCGAACTTTGGATCGTGTTCGACGTTAGAGAATTCATAAAACATCTCCGAGTCAGGACCTCCTGGTTCACCTACGGGCATGTTGTCTGGGATACCTGCACGGCTCCACCAGTTTTTCTTGGCTTCGTAATAGAAGATGCGGCCTCCTTGCATACCGACCTCTGCACCGTTGGCCTCACTTCCGATCTCTACGATAGGTGCATCGATGCCTTTTTCGGCAAAAATCTTTTTCCAAAGTTCTGCAGACTCAATATCTTTTGGGAGATTGTTCTTTTCATCTCCGCTAAAGACGGTTACGTAGAGCTTGTTCGGATCAATACCAATCTCATCAAAAAGGAATTCCGACATCCATCGAATCTGCTCATTATTGAAATAGTCACCGAAGCTCCAGTTGCCAAGCATCTCAAAGAGCGTTGTGTGGCGGTTGTCGCCGATTTCTTCGATATCTTCTGCACGGAATGATTTTTGCGAATCGGCTACGCGCGTACCAAGCGGGTGCTTCTCACCCAAGAGATACGGAATCATTGGCTGCATGCCGGAACCCGTGAAGAGCGTTGTTGGATCGTTTTGAGGGACGAGCGGAGCTGAAGGCACGATGGCGTGCCCATGTTTTGCAAAGAATTCTAGATATTTCTTTCGGATGTCGTTCGTCTTCATATCTTCAAAAGCTTTTTGAGGCGTGTGGCGTCTTTGGTAGGCCCGACCACAGCGAGGTTCATTTTAGCATCGACAAAGATATCGCGCGCGACCTTTTGGAGATCTTCGGAGGTGATGGTTCGGAGGCGCTTGATAGCCTGTTCGGGAGTCTCGAGCTTCCGGCGGATCAACTCGTCTGTTCCGTACCAATCTGCCAACGAGTCTGACGACTCAAGACCCATCTCAACACCGCCGATGAAAATCTCTTTTGCCTTGTTGAGCTCTTTGAGTGGAATCAATTCGTCACGAAGCTTGCGAACTTCATTGAGGATGACACTTACGACCTCCTCAAGACGTTTGTTGTCGACTCCGGCACGGATCTTGAATGCGCCAACATCTGTCTGTGCACCATGACCGCTACCAACGTAGTAACACACACCCATTTCTTCACGAAGCTTTTGGAAGAGACGTGAACTCATACCTTTACCAAGCACGCCCGCAAGGAGCCCGGCCGCGAGCTCGTGTTTGTCGCCCACCTTGTAACCGCGAAATGCGAGTGCGAGATGAGATTGTTCTGTCTTTTTGTATTCAAGAGCAACCTGAGGAGCTTTTTGCGATTCTTTGACAGGAGTTTTTTTGACGACGCGCTTTGCAGAAAGGTTTCCGAATGCCGCTTTTGCGAGCTTGAGGGCGTGTGAGACCGAGACTCCACCAGCGATGACAACGAGGGTTTTTGATGGGATGTAGTGAGCATTGCGATACGCGACAAAATCCTCACGCTTCATTGTGCGGATATTTTCTCGAGGTCCCGTAATACTTCGTCCGGCTGGTTGATCACCATAGAGCGTTGCGTTGAGGAGTTCGCCCACGCGAGATGTTGGCTGATCATCATACATGTTGATCTCCTCGATGATGACACCCTTCTCCTTTTGGATTTCTGCTTCAGGAAGAAGTGGGTCGAGATAGACATCGGCGATGATGTCGAAGATGCGCTCAAAATGTTTTGTGCGAGCTTTGGCCCAGTAACCCGTGTACTCGGTTCCGGTAAACGCATTGTTGTCAGCACCAATCGAATCGAATTCGTGCGAAATGATGTGCGCACCCGGACGCTTCGTCGTCCCCTTGAAGAACATGTGCTCCAAAAAGTGCGAGATGCCGTTCACCTTTTTGTCCTCATAGTGCGAACCCGCTTCGACGAGCACTTGCACAGTGACAGTCGGATTCTCCTTCATTGGTACAACAATGATGCGGAGGCCGTTCGGGAGCGTGGTTTTATGTGGTTTTGGGAATGCCATGAATCGCAAGTTGTTTGAAATCTTCTTCGAGGGTAGTCATCATCGAACCGTTATAGAGGGCTGCGGCTTGGTGATAGAGCGGTATGATCTTCACCTCACCGTATGGCGCTTTGGCAGTATACACGGTGCCATGGGCCTTGCTAATGGGATCCGCGGCGATACCGAATCGTTTGAGGATGTAGACCATCGAAAAGCGTCCGAGCGTTGCGATCACCTTGGGTTGAAGGATATCGATTTGTCGATCAAGAAACGGAGCATACAAAAGTATTTCGTCCGGCGATGGGTCGCGATTCTCGGGTGGACGATCTTTGACGATGTTCGTCACATACACGTCAGCGCGTGAGATGCCAACAGATGCGAGCAATTTATCGAGCACGCGTCCCGACGCGCCGCAAAAAGGCTTTGCTGTTTCTGCTTCTTTCTTTCCGGGCGCTTCACCAATGAACATGATGTGCGCATCGTGGCTTCCCTCTCCGATTACCGGAAAGTATTTATTGGATGTTCGATACTCATAGAGTGGAGACTTCTTGAGTTTGAGGATTTCCTTTTCGATTTTTTGTAGTTCGTCCGTTTTGGTCATGGATGAAGTTTATCAGAACTCAAAATCTATGGCGCAGAGCGGACCCCGCCATGGCGGGTGCAGCGAAGGTCATACCACACGTCCTTAATACATTTACAAAAAGAGAAAGGGCGCCGT
>JAUPUE010000020.1 GCA_030917725.1 Patescibacteria group bacterium | reverse complement strand
CCGGGTCCAAGTGCCGAAAGACGGCGCAAGTGCTCGAGCTCAGAGAGAATGTTCTCCTGGGCCATGAACTGGGAGAGCTGGTTGGTGCTGTAAAACTCCTTGACCTGTGCCTGAAGCGGTCGAGGGTTGATGATCTGGATCGGAAGCGTTGTCTCAGCCTCGATGATCGACATGCGGTCCTGGATGTTTCGCTTCATGCGAGCGAGACCGACACGCATCTTTTGCTGGAGCATCTCACCAATGAAACGGACACGACGGCTACCGAGATCGTCGACATCGTCTGCTTCTGCGCCTGGAGTCGTGTTGAGCTTTGCGATGTGCTTGATGATTGTTGCAACGTCGTTGAGGGTAAGCGCACGCTCGCTGAGTCCCTTTTTGTCGAGTGATCCGCCAAAGCGCTGGTTAAAACGGAAACGGCCAACCTCTGAGAGGTCGTAGCGTTCTGCATTGAAGATCGAGTTAACGAATTCACGTGCATTCTCGATTGTTGCGAGCTCACCGTCGCGGAGCTTCTTGTGGATTTCAACAAATGATTCGTCTGCTGTGTGGACAGCGTCCAAAGCGATAGTCTTCTCGATGTATTCGAGTGCTGCTGGTTCGCCCTTGAAAAGGTTCTTGATTTCTTCATCAGTTGAAGCACCAAGAACACGGAGGAGCTCAGAAACAGGGAATTTGCGCTTGCGGTCGATGCGAACCTGGAGGGATTTGTTTGGTTCGGTCTCGATTTCTACCCATGCACCGCGCGATGGAATGACCTTGGCACCGAAGTACTCCTTACCGCGGAATTCCTGAGACGAGAAAAGAACACCGAATGATCGGATGAGTTGTGGAACGACGACACGCTCGACACCGTTGATGACGAACGTACCGTGGTCGGTCTGGATTGGGAAGTCAGAGAAGAAAATCTCCTGTTCCTTCTCGGTACCCATCGTCTTGTTGATGAGTTTGACGCGCGCCTTGAGCTGGATCTCGTATGAAAGCTTGTTTTCCTTTGCGTAGTATTCGTCGTGGACAGGCTCGGTGAAAGAAACATCTCCAATGTGGAGCTCAAACTTCTTGCTGGCGTAGTCGGTGATTGGTGAGAACTCCTTGAAGAGGTCTTTGACACCTTTCTCCATGAGCCAACGGAATGACGCAAGCTGAGCTTCCGTGAGATTCGGAAGTGGAGCGAGCGCAGGCTTGAACTTTGCGAAGTGCTTTTGCTTCATACGTGCGCGGGTATGGCAGATGCTTTCGCTTTTCCAACAAATAAAAAGACATGAAACCGTCACGAGCAACGCTCGTGGGCCGCTGGTTTCCCCCTCCTTTTATCTGCTAGATGCGTCTAGCAAGCCGAATATATTAGCCTGTATAAAAATAAAGAGAGTTCAGGCGCTACTCACTCACCCCTCAATACGTGCCTTAATATAGTCTATTTATAGTTAGACG
This sequence comes from Patescibacteria group bacterium, assembly GCA_030917725.1. Lineage (GTDB taxonomy): Bacteria > Patescibacteriota > Minisyncoccia > Phycocordibacterales > EsbW-18 > EsbW-18. Next base: position 1,714 of record JAUPUE010000020.1, on the reverse strand, counting down.
TCAAATAGACGACTTTGTCCTGTGGATAAGTCGTTGACGCTTTATTTCTTTTTGATACCTGTCTTCCCTCTCCATGACTCAACTGCGGCATGATGCCCCGAAAGGAGGATTGGCGGAACGGTATATTTTTTCTTTTTGTACGTGAACACTTCGGGGCGCGTGTAGGTGTCTTCTGCAGCAGTGCGTGTGTGTTCGAGCGAGTTCGCATCACCGAGTACGCCAGGAATGTGACGAGCGACCGCATCAAGAATGCTCAACGCAGGAAGCTCTCCTCCCGTCAGCACATAAGGGCCGACTGAGATGTCTTTTGATTTCAAAATCTTTTTTACACGCGCATCGATTCCTTCGTAGCGTCCGCAGATCAAAACAATCTCATCGAATGATTTTGCAAGCTTACGCGCTTCGGCATCATCAAATTGTTTGCCACGCGGAGACATGATGAAGATGCCGCGCTTCCCTTTTGCTTTCCCAAGCGAATCAACAGCTTTGAGAATCGGTTCTGCTTTGAGCACCATTCCCGGACCGCCACCATACGGACGATCATCAGCGGTGTTGTGTTTATCCTTGGTGAAATCGCGCGGATTCACTGTTTTAACCGTAATCAATTTCTTCTGTTGTGCGCGACCAAGAATCGACGAAGAAGCGTAGGGTGCTACGAGATCGGGGAAAAGGGTGATGATGCTAAAGCTTTTAGCTTTTAACTTTTGGGTTTTGGCTTTCATTCTGTGACTTTAACACAAAACCGCCCTCTTTCGAGAGCGGTTTGTTGTTTGGAGTCTTGTGTTTAAACCTCCTTGAGAGCTGCCATCGCATCGTCGATGTTGGCTGCTTCGGTCATCTGTCCCATTCGTGTCGATCCCTCCGGTTCGAGGATCTTGAGGTTCACGCGGGCATTGTTCTTCATACCAACGACTCGGAGGAGCGTGCGGATCGCCTTGGCAGTGTTGCCCGAGCGGCCAACGACGGTACCCATGTCCTTCTGATTGACTTGGAGTGTGATGAGGACACCCATCTCGTCGACTGTGCGGTTTACTTTGACGTCTTCAGGGACTTCGACAAGAGCTTTTACTACCAGTTCGAGGAATTCAGCGTCAGCGAATTGCTGTGTCATGTGTGGGATTATCGGCTAGTTGCTAACACGTTTGAGTATAACAAAAAGAGCCTTGGTTCGTCCAAAGCTCTTTTTATTGAAAACGTATGAAATGTTACGCGGCTAGAGTCTCTTCTGCTGCAGGTGCTTCTGGTTCTGCTGCTACTGGAGCTTCTTCGACAGGTGCAGGAGCTGCTTCTTCTACTACTGGAGCCTCAGCTTCAGCAACCGCAGGAGCCTCTTCTGCAGGAACAGCCTCAACTGGTGCTTCAGCTACCGGAGCGGCTGCGACAGGAGCTTCAACCTTTGGCTCTTCCTTGACGATAGGCTTCTTGCTTGGAAGAACGTTCTTCTTCTTACCTTCGATGACGCCTTCGCTTACGAGGAAGTTATACACAGTGTCAGAAGGCTGAACACCCTTTGAAAGCCAGTGCTTTGCCTTTTCCTTATCAAGGCTCTTCTGCTTGGTGATGGCGTTGTATGAACCGATCTGATCGACGTGGTTACCGCTTTTTGGGCCTTCGGTAGCTTCAAGGACGACCACACGGAATGATGGGTCGTTCTTTCGTCCGAATCGCTGTAATCGCATTTTCAACATATGTGCACGAGATTCTAACAGACATG
>JAUPUE010000034.1 GCA_030917725.1 Patescibacteria group bacterium | reverse complement strand
GTCTTTGCTTTTTCATGCAATTCTTGCATTCCGCGCATGTACTCAGGTCCCGGTTCGCCCTCGTTAAGAGATTCAGTTTCTTTATTAGAATCAGCACTCACAATCTCGGGTCCAAGCATTGCCGATCCAACAAGAGCAGCGGCCCCTTTCAAAAAGTCTCGGCGGGTCACCCCTGCCGTTTCATTTTTTGATTCTTCTGAGGATTTTTCGAAAGACATACTGGTGATAAGGGCTGTGGGCACGGGGACCTGCCTTCGCTAAAGCTTCGGCAAGGCATGGACTCGAACAGGTCTGAGACGTACGCCATCCGAGGCTAAGTGAGCGCGGGGAGACTCGAACTCCCAAGGATTGCTCCATACGCTTCTGAGACGTACGCGTATACCAGTTCCGCCACGCGCTCACTTAGCCTCGGAAAAGTTATAAGTCCAGTTCCGCCACGTGCCCGTTTGGTGAGTATATCGAACAATCGACTTCTGTGCGCGTACCATTTCAAAGAGAGAAACGTACGTTGACTATATTGAAAAGTGATGTAAAGTACCCGTGGACCGCCACAACCTTGAAAGGATGGAACACATGAATCCCGACGAAACCCTGCCTTATGAATCCAGTTCTGCAGTGATGTGGACGGGTAAAGGCGACCGTCTCACCGTTGTTGGCGACCACCTCGGTCGCCTGCCTTCGCTGAAGATTCTCGACGCGCAACCCGGCGAAGTCGTTCTCGACGCTGGATGCGGTTCGGGTTTTATCGCCCGAAGACTGGTTCGCGACCACGGAGCGGTAGTGTTGGGTTGTGATCGCAGCCCCACGATGCTCTCCCGCGCCCGCGAACACGAGACGCTCGAGCCCCTCGGCATCATCTATGATGAAGCCGACATCACCAAGGAGTTGCCGTACCCGTCTGAGTCGTTCGACCGCATCGCCTGCATCGCGGTCCTCATCCATGACTCCCCAGAAGAGTGCCAGAGCTTCTTTCGAGAAGCCTACCAGGTACTCAAGTATGGGGGTCGCCTGATCGTCTCCATAATGCACCCCGATCTGTTTCAGGCGGACAGTCCGGCACGAACGGGTCAGGCATCCTGGGTGCAGTATGAGGCGATGGAGACCGCACCGATGACGCAGAGTCAGCGGTTCGCAGAACGCTACGTTGATTCGGAGGGCAACATCTTCGATTCAACCGTGTGGTACCATCCGGCCTCTCTGTTCCCCAAACAGCTTAAGGAGGAAGGCTTCGTGACGACGCGCGTGTTCCACCAGCTCATGACCCAGGATGTACTTATCGCCTGCAACGCATCGGGGTCAATCGGATACAGGGCCTTCTATCAGGTCCTCGCGACCAAGTAAGCTTCCGCACAGTATCGCGCGAAGTCCCAGCTGCACCCCCGGGTGCAGCTGATCTTTTAAATAAAAAATCAACAAGCGCTATTCAACCACCTCCACCAATCTTGCGCGGGACATAATGGTAGTATCTCCGGAACGAGTCACATAATCGGTGATTGTTATGCGCAGAGGAACTGATGACCCATTAGCACCTGAGGCGATCTCGAAGTTCTTTTTAAAAGAATCAAATGGAGTACCTTCACCAATAACAGAGAAAGATTTTTGGCTTCCAATATCTGCAAGTTCTGTAAATCTTGGAATCGCTTGTTTTGCCGACTCGTCATCAGGCGTACAAACATACCCAAACATATCACCGTATGAACAAACAACGTTGACTGTAGCTGTGCCAACAAATGTTGCTGTGATAGATGTAGGGCCTACCTGCATCTCTGAAACCTCAAACGCTCCGACTCGATCCCCGACTTTGGTTTCTTTTGCAGAGACAGGGTTAGGGCCAAGGTTGTCTTGGGTGACTGTCTCCTTAGGCCGCATAAAGAACCAAGCGCCCAGAATAATGAGGACGATACCGAGAGCGAATATGATTTTCTTCATAAAATAAAGATTAACTAAAGTGCGCGTGATAGGATTCGAACCTATGACCTCGTCATTATCAGTGACGTGCTCTAACCAGCTGAGCTACACGCGCATTACCTAGCGAGGAGACTATACCAAAAAGCGCCCATATTCTCAATGAAAAAATAAAGCAGCCCGTTCCCCGAGGGGACGGACTGCATTGACCGGAATCGAACCGGTCGGTGATGGTCACCGCAGAGGCGAGCCGTGCTTGTCGAGGTGAGCCAACACTCGTGGAGTGCACGCTATCGGCTCGACGTCGACCCACTGGCCGTACTTGAAGAAGTGCGCCCAGCAGAGACCGACCTCGTCCTCGACATAGAGGATATTCGACGGCATCTCTCTGTCGAAACGATTCTGCTGAGCCACAGTGGGTGTGCTGTTCACAGCCGCCAACAGAAGCGCAGCGAACCACACAAGCACTCCGAAGATCCCGGCCTTGCAGACGACAACGATCAGTTTGGCCACTTTCATGGCTTCTCCTTAGCGCCCCGTGAAGAAGTGGCGCTGGTTAGGCGGGAGACGGCGCGCGAGGCGCTTGTCGTCCCGACGGTTGAGGTACTTGGCCATCGCGACGAACGCGATGGTACCGATGACGACGATGAGAATCGGAATCATGAGACCCCCTTGATCAGTCCGGTGTGAACTCTCTTGGAACCACTCGGAAGCTGGATGATCTTCCAGAGTGACTTACACGTGAAGTGGTGTGCGGTGAAATCATCCGCAAGGATGTGTCCACAATCACATGCTGGAGATGAAACGACAGCGAACGGCTCGTTCGCTTTCGCCTCCTCCAGCAAATCGCTCGGCATGAGTTTCATGCCGATACCTGAGACGGCAGCTCTCACAGCTTCTCCTTTGCCTTCGTGAGTTTCGGTTTGTTGTCTTCTGCCCACCGAGCGCTACGAGCGCCCAGCAAGAACAGAAAACGAAGGATGATACCAAATGCCGTGACGGCGATGAGTACCCTGCCAACAAAAGTTGGCCAATCGAATTGCTCCACGATTCTCTCCCCCAGAGTTAAGGTACTGTTCAGATTACATTATAACATCCAAAAGACTGCTGTCAAGTACCCTGAGGTAGCAAAAAACCGCCTTGTTAGGCGGCCTTTTGGTATCGAAATATGTCCTTTCTTTTGTTCTGCTCAATCTCAGTCTTTCCCGAGTGTCTAGATTGTTTCGTAGGATCTTCAATCATGATCCATCACATGCTCAATTGAGGCACATGATATCGACCGCCTAAACTCCTACCCTTTCGGGATCAGAGCATTTTGTCATTTGACAAAATCCACGAGCAGCTTCCGCTACCCGTGCCTTGTTACGCCTTAACCCTAGTCACCGAACTTGCCTTAGTCCGCGCAATGCGCGAGTTTCGGGCACTCCCGGCTCCTTTGACTTGGCGGGCGGTGAGTACAAGGCTCGAGAACGTATTCACCGTGGTATGCTGACCCACGATTACTAGCGATTCCAACTTCATGAGGTCGAGTTGCAGACCTCAATCCGAACTGGGGATGGCTTTAAAGGATCCGCTCAGGGTTACCCCGTCGCTTCCCGCTGTACCATCCATTGTATCACGTGTGTAGCCCGAGGCATCAGAGGGACATGCTGACTTGGCGTCATCCCCGCCTTCCTCCCAGCACTTTATTCGCAAGCGAACAAAGAAGTGCCAAATCGCAAGTTCCAAATTCCAAATTTCTTTGGAACTTGATACTTATTACTTGGAAGTTCTTTGCGCTTGTGCGCAAAGTGCTGGGCAGTCTTGTCTGACACTTGTAACAGACAATAGGGGTTGCGTTCGTTACCCCACTTAAGGGAACAGCTCAAGCCACGAACTGACGACAGCCATGCATCACCTGTCCAGCCGCCCGAAGGCTCTCAAAGTTTCCTCTGAGATTCGTCTGGATGTCTAGCCTCGGTGAGGTTTTTCGTTTATCGTCGAATTAAACCACATGATCCACCGCTTGTGCGAGCCCCCGTCTATTCCTTTGAGTTTTAACCTTGCGGTCGTACTACCCAGGCGGATCACTTAACGCGTTAGCTTCGCCTCTCAGAGGGTCGATACTCCGAAAAGCTAGTGATCATCGTTTAGGGCCAGGACTACTGGGGTATCTAATCCCATTCGCTACCCTGGCTTTCGTGTTTCAGTGTCAGGTATGCGCCAGTGAATTGCCTTCGCTTTTGGCGTTCCCCATGATATCAACGGATTTCACCCCTACACCATGAGTTCCATTCACCCCTCGCACCCTCGCAGTCATGCCGTTTCCCATGCGGATCTGTTGTTGAGCAACAGGCTTTCACACAGGACTAACATGTCCACCTACACACCCTTTACGCCCAATAATTCCGGATAACGCTTGAGGCTCTCGTATTACCGCTGCTGCTGGCACGAGATTAGCAGCCTCTTATTCATGAGGTACCGTCAAAATTTCTTCCCTCATAAAAGGCCTTTACGCACCGAAGTGCTTCATCAACCACGCGGCGTCGCACCGTCACACTTTCGTGCATTGCGGATGGTTCTTGACTGCAGCCACCCGTAGGTGTCTGGGCAGTGTCTCAGTCCCAGTGGTGGGGGTCAGGCTCTCACCTCCCCTATGCGTCATTGCCTTGGTAAGCCATTACCTTACCAACTAGCTGATACAAAGCAGGCCGTTCTAGAAGCGATAAATCTTTACTCCGAAGAGACTATCAAGTATTAGCCAATCTTTCGACTGGTTGTTCTTGACTTCTAGGTACGTTCCCACCTGTTACTACCCCGTTTGCCGGTTGCTCTTGCGAGCCCCCTTGACTTGCATGCCTTATCCACGCCGCCAGCGTTCATCCTGAGCTAGGATCAAACTCTACATAAAAAACATGTCACCATGTTTCATAATTGAGCAGAACAAAAGAAAAAACACAACGAATCATAGTTGCATTCACCCTCCGAAGCTTTACGCGAAGGAGGGTCCTCTTTCATCCCTTGGTCCGGTGCGTAGCTCATACACACCGGATATGTTTAGGAATAGACGAGTACTCCGGCGCTTTATTCGAAGCGCCGAAAATCTTGTACTCAATCTACATATTTGATTATCAAAGTACGCAGCCCGACCAGGCAATAAAAAATCCCCTGACCGGAGCCCTAGATTGTACTCATAAAAAGACCTGTGTCAAGAAAGAGCTTTTGGGCTGGGGATGGCCTGTGGAAAAGAGAATCCGCCTCCGCCAAAGCTTCGTCGAGATAGAGAAAGGACCGGTCCGCACGAAGCGAAACCGGCCCTCTTTTGCCCCGTCCTTTGGGGGCTGTTTTGATACGTTCAGAATGCTCAGTAATCGCGAGGAAACGTGATGGCGATCGCCCACATCGGGTTAATCGGCCAGAGGATGAATCGGCGGGCCATGCGGCCGGGCTTGTGAGTGAAGTGAAGTGACTCTTCCACCCAAACCGCACAGCATCCGCCGATGACGTAGACCACCGCGAGGATGATCAAGAAGGTCTGCATGGAGCACCTCCTAGAAGGTGAACTGGCTGACGAGGCCGACCGCATAGTCGAACTCGCGACCGTCGTCGTTGGCGATGTGGATGGGCGTCGTCGCCTTGATCATCGGCCCGAGCGAAAGCTGACCGAAATCATAGAGCAGCGTCGCCTTCGCGGCGGCCAAGGTGCCATCGGAGAATCCGAACGCACCGGTGTCATAGAACACCTCGACCGTCCAACCGAAGTTGAAGTTGCCGAGCGTCCTATCACCCTTGAGGCCGAGGTGTGTGAACGACCCGCGACCCGGGTCGTTTCCTTCCATCGCCAGATAGTGCTCGAGCTTGAAGTAAGCCCTGACACCACCCACGAGCTCGTCGGTCGTCGCCGTGGCGTACAGGTTGAGAACGTTGCTCGCTGACGGTGGCGAGAAGATGTAGAGGATGCCAACGTTGAAGTTCTCATCCGACCACTCACCGTTGATGTCGACCTCGGAATCGGTCTCCTCACCCCACTGGCCACGATCACCTCGCGACACCCAGAGGTTGGCACAGATGCCGTTTTCGAAGCATCTGAGAACATCGGACTGAACGACGGGGCCATCGAAGAAGACCCCTCCGTTCGATCCCAAGTACTTGTCGATGAGCTTCGTGGTGACGGTGTAGTTGGTCTGCGCCGAAGCGCTGTTGACGGTGATACCCGCCACGATGGCGAGCACGAGAATGAACACGAGCTTGTTGAGCTTCATCGCTTCCCCTCCTTGGGGTCGTTACCAGTGGAACTGTAGCCGAGCGAGGATTCGGTCAGCACGGGTTTCGTAGTCACCAAGCACGCGAACGTGCGGGGTGACAAAAACTTCTGTGCCGACGGTCCATTCTTCCGAACCATCGGGGCGATGGTCCCACATCACGTGCGGACGGATGTACCGTCCGAGCGGATAAGAGACCTGTGCCATCCCGAGCAGCTTCTCGGTGGTGCCGTCGTCGTAGTAGACGCCGGCCCACACATTGAGCTTCTGGTCTGAGGAACTCATCCAGTCGAGGCCGACCCGGGTAAAGTCCCGAGAAAGCTGTGACGTGAATGAGAGCGTTCCCACCGAACCGAGCTTGCGCCCGATCCGGAAAGACGATTCGATTCGATCGAAGTTGCCGTCGTCATTGAACTGCCGGCCAGAATCGCCGGTAACGTCGACGACGAAATTCCATTCACCAAATGTGCGTTGGAGTTGCACTCCGTACGCATACGCGGCAAACGTGTTCGACTTTGGGTACTCCACCGTCCTCAAGAGGAATGGCGGAGGAGTCGAACGAGGACCGGACAAGAAAAGCCGGCCCACCGACACAGTGGTGTTGGCAGAAACCGCGCACTCAAGAGTGGCGATCTCCAACCAATTTCCATTGGCGTCGTTTGCGACCTCGGTGGCCGCCAAGTTCATCTCCACCTTGCCACGGCAGGTGCCGTGGCCCAGGTAGAGCAACGGGCGGACACGACGAATCGTGTCACCACTTCCGTCACTCCGCCAGTCGAACTGAGCGAAAAACCGCTTCAACTCGATGACCTTCTCACCGGACGAATCCGTGAGGGCCATCGAGAAGCCCTCAGTCGCCGATGCGGCGATGGGTGCCATCGCCAACAAAAGCACGAGAGCAACTACGCGAGAGACTTTCTTCATTGTGGCCCCCTCCTTGAGGGCGTCGAAAGCTGTTGGAAGTCTATGACTTCAACTCAATAATTTCTGAGCATTCTTTTGGTAAGGACCAAAGCGGAACAGAATTGAAACTCTACCTTGTATTATAACGCTTTTAAAGCATAAGTCAAGTGGTCGGACATTTTGTCAAGAGCTTAAAAACTATCTCATCTCCCATCAGCTACAATAGATATATGAATCTCTCCGACAAGCTCAGTGAGACCCTGCGCGTGGACGAATCCCACACCAAAGCGCTCACGCGTCTTGGTGTTACGACTGTTCGCGATCTCTTCTATCACTTCCCTGCCCGATACGACGATCTCTCAGGCGCGACGCAAACAGGAAGTCTCGCAAAAGGACAAAAGGTAACGCTCTACGGAACAATCTCGAAAGCAAAAGTTTCAAAAGGATGGAAGTCGAAGATCCCGATGGCACAGGCGACCATCAACACGGTGAGCGGCAAAGTGAAAGCCGTGTGGTTCCATCAACCCTACATCGCAAAGATGTTCCCCGAAGGCGCAACGGTGAAAGTCGAGGGAACAATCTCGGAGCGCAGTGGTGAATTCTATCTGTCGAACCCCGCAATAACGCACGCATCGGTGATTCCTGACGAAACCGACTCGCTCTTTGTTCAAGAGGATGGAGATGAACACGGCGAGCCAACAGCCGGGACACTCTTCCCTGTCTATCCCGAGAGCCGTGGTGTCACCTCGCGCTGGATCTACTACGCGATTAAAAAGCTCATCAAAGGCGGAGCGCTCGCCACCGCTTCCAGCGGGGTCCCGCCAGAGGCGGGGAAACAGATTGTCGATCCTCTGCCTGCCGATGTTCTCAAACGTCTCAATCTCCCATCGCTTGGCACAGCGCTCGTGTGGATTCACGCGCCCGAGAACAACAAAGATGCTGACGCGGCGCGTAAACGATTTGCATTCGAAGAAATCTTCTTCATCCAACTCAAAAAACAGCAGGAGCGACACATGACCGACTCGCTCCCAACGTGGGACATTCGCCCAACAAAAGAAAGTGTTGATGGTTTCCTCTCCAAGTTCCCTTTCAAACCAACATCCGCGCAGTCAAAAGCGCTCGAAGACATCTTTGCTGACTTTGCAGGCACGCGCGCGATGTCACGCCTCCTCGAAGGAGACGTCGGTTCGGGAAAAACATTCGTCGCAGCAGCAACGAGCTTTGCTGTTGTCACCACACGCCCACCCAAGATGGTTCAAAGCGGTCCAGCATTCCCAAAGAAATCTGATTTGCAGAAAATGGCGCAGGTTGCTGATGGCAAACAAGACTTCGGCAACTTGCAGGTTGCGCTCATGGCACCAACAGAGATTTTGGCGACACAGCATTTTGAATCGTTTGTTGAGCTCTATCGTGGACTGCCGATTAACGTTGCACTCATCACGTCATCGGGCTGCAAAAAGTTCCCGTCCAAACTTAACCCAAACGGCTGGACCAATATCTCTCGCTCTCAATTGTTGAAATGGGTCGCGAACGGTGAGATCCCAATCCTTATCGGCACGCATGCGCTCATTCAAAAGACGGTCGAATGGAAACATCTCGCCTACATCATCATCGATGAGCAGCACCGCTTTGGCACCAAACAGCGCGCGGCCTTGGCACGCAAAGACAAGAACCTCCCACACCTTTTAAGCATGACCGCGACACCGATCCCGCGCACGTTGGCGCTCACCATATATGGAGACCTCGATCTCACGCTGCTTGATGTGATGCCACCAGGACGTAAACCGATCATCACAAAGAACGTGCCGCCTTCGGGACGCAAAGAAGTGTATGAACACCTACGACAAGAATTGGAAGCAGGACGACAGGCATACGTTATCTGCCCGCGCATCGACGCACCGGACGAGACCGACGAGATGGCACTCCAAGCAAAGTCTGTTGAAGAAGAAGCCAAGCGTCTCGCGCGAGAGGTCTTCCCCGAGTTCTCGGTTGGTGTGCTCCACGGCAAGATGAAATCGGAAAAGAAAGAAGACATGATGAAAGCGTTCACCGAAGGCTCGATCAAGATCCTCGTTGCAACATCAGTCGTTGAGGTTGGTGTGAACGTGCCGAATGCGACGATCATCCTCATCGAAGGTGCCGAGCGCTTTGGTCTCTCACAGCTCCACCAGCTCCGCGGCCGCGTTCTCCGCAGTAATCACCAGGCATATTGTTATCTCTTCACCGAATCCAAGTCACAACCGACGCTCGATCGTCTCAAAGCACTCACCAAAGCCGCCAATGGATTCGAGCTCGCCGAGCACGACCTCATGCTCCGCGGTTCTGGGGATCTTTCGGGCAAGAAACAGTGGGGTGTCTCCGATATCGGTATGGAAGCGCTCAAGAATCTCAAGCTTGTTGAAGCTGCGCGTGCCGAAGCAAAACGAATCGTCGAATCAGACGTATTCCTTAAGAAATATCCCGAATTACAAAAAGCCCTCGCCGAGCGAGGCGAGGTGCATTTTGAGTAGGAAGAGTTACTTTTTGAGAAGGGCGTCTCTTAAGTTTGCAACCAATTTTAATTTGCCTCTATTATCACTTAAGGAATAACCTCCATAATCTAATTTATCAAAACGCCCATGAGCAATATCATTTCGTAAATCCTGTATTTTGCGCATCAAGATTATGAGTTTGTCTTTTTTCCCCATATAAAGCTCCTCGATAACCTTTATTTTGTCACCGAAGTGTAACTTGCCAATTAATACGTCCATTGCTTCCTTTCTTGCTCCAACACTAACTTCCGGAAAAGTTATAAACTCCTCAGCGGCACGTTCAACAAAATAAGAAATCCAGAATACAAAATCAATGGTTTCGAATTGCTCATCCGTTAAAGAGAACTTTCCTGTAACCATTCCTCTAGCAAGACTTCTGCCCATATCGGAGAAATCTATACCCAATTCTCCGGCTCGTTTGATCAACGTGTCCGGATCCCCATCTATTAATTTTTTTATTTCTTCGGGATCCATATATAGACATTACTCCTCCTTCAAGAACCCTCCTGCCTGAATGGACCAAAGCTTTTTGTAGAGGTCGTCTTTCTTAAGAAGTTCGTCGTGGGTACCCATCGCGCGGATGTTGCCGCCTTCGATGACGATGATGCGATCCATGGTGATGATAGTCGAGAGACGGTGCGCGATGACGATGACCGTCTTCCCTTCCATAAGGATGTTGAGCGCTTCTTGGATGAGGTGTTCCGATTCGGAGTCGAGGCTTGATGTTGCTTCGTCAAGCACAAGAATCGGAGCGTCTTTGAGAATCGCGCGAGCGATAGCGACGCGCTGACGTTCACCACCCGAGAGCTTCACACCGCGCTCACCGACCATGGTCTCGTATCCATCAGGAAGCGATGAGATGAACTCGTGACAGCGTGCCTTCTTAGCAGCTTCGAGAACCTCTTCATCGGTCGCATCGCGGCGTCCGTAGCGGATGTTGTCCATGAGCGAACGGTGGAAGAGAATTGGCTCCTGTGGCACGAGCCCGATAGCATTGCGCAGACTATCCTGTGTGACCTTTGAGATATCCTGCCCGTCAATTGTTATCAAACCTGAGGTGACGTCATGGAAACGGAAAAGAAGCCGTGTGACTGTTGTCTTGCCGGCACCCGAAGGACCAATAAGCGCAACCTTTTCTCCTGGGGTAATTGAGAGCGAGAAACCGTCGAGCACTTTGCGTGTTTCGTTGAAGTTGAAAACGACGTCAGCGAAGTCGATCTTCCCTTCTGTCACCTTAAGGACACCGGCACCAGGTGCATCTTGGACATCGTATGGATTGTCGATTATCTCGACCATCTCCTTTGCATCGGCAAAAGCTTCAAAAAGATGCTTAAGCACCCATCCGAATTGCCACATCTGTTCGGTGAGTGTAAGGATGTATGTCTGGAAGAGCACGAAGTCACCGAGCGTCAATTGACCCTTCTGATAGAGTTTGAACGCGGAGAACATCACAGCGATCTCAACGATGATCGTCAGGAAACCTTGGACCGTGCGAATCAGTGAGTCGATGTTCCATGTCCACAAACGAATGCTTCGCACATCCTCTGCTACAGCCTCAAACAACGACATCTCATGTTTTGAGCTGGCAAAAAGCTTGATGGTGCTGCTGTTCGTCATGCTGTCAGAGAGTGTCCCCGAGAGCTTCGAGTCTGCCGCGCTGCGCTTCTCCTCATATTTTTGCTTCCACTTGATAACAAGATAATTCGCGAAGACCATCAGAAACATCCATCCAAACAGTATGTATGCGACCATTGGCGAACGCTGATTGACCACAAAGAAGATGACGATACTCGAGACGACGAGCGGCACGAGCTGATAGGACAGCTGGTCAAAAATACTCTCGAATGCGTACGAGAATTTTGTGAGTCTACGTGTGAGCGTCCCAACGAACGTATCGCTGAAGAACTTATATGAATGTCCGAGGAGACGTTCATACCCCATCATCACCAAGTCTTTCATCGTGCCCGCAGTGAAAGGGTTCGCGATGAAGTCAGCGATACGCCACCCACCCCAACGAACGAACTTCATGAAGAACGCCATAATCAGAGCAACCATGGCCGTGTGTATCAACGCTGAGTCAAGCTTCCCTGCTCCAAGGACATCAAAAAACCGCTTGTAGTAGATTGGAGCAACCGTATTTGCCACGATAGCCACAACAACCATCAGAACAAGTGCAAAAAAGGCAGGCAATCGTCGCTGTATTTGCTCCCAGAAGACAGCAAAAATCCTACCGGTGCTTACCGTTGAGGCTTTTTTGGGAGTTGCATTCATTCGGCAAGGATATCACAATGGCCTCGCATGAGTCCCGTCCCTAGCTCAATGGTTAGAGCACCGAGCTTATACCTCGGCGGTTCATGGTTCGAGTCCATGGGGACGGACAGTGTTTCCAAAAAAGAGCGCATGTGCGCTCTTTTTTATTGGCTCGTAGAAGATGTTATTATCTAGTCATTACCCCATGCCCCACCATCCCCAAGACCCCACCACCGCCTCTGGCGTGGCCCCGCAGAATGCGGTGGCCGTCATCACCGTCGATGGAACATCTGGTTCCGGAAAAAGCGCCTTAGCAAAAGAGCTTGCTAAGGCGCTTTCTTTTTGTCACCTCAACAGCGGACTCCTCTATCGCATGGTCGCAGCAGAAGTAGCGGACAAGATTGATGATGACCTCGAAGGATGTCTCGAGTTCTTGAGAAATGCGACAGTCGAGTATCGCCCCGACCAGCACGTGGTCTTTGGCGGACAAGACATCACCGATCTCACACACTCACCACGCACCGACCGCATGACACCCGCTGTCGCAAAGATTCCCGCGGTCCGCGAGATTGTTCGAGGATGGCAAAACAAAATCGTTCGCGATTGGGGTGATTCAGTTGTCGAAGGGCGCGACATCGGCACCGTGGTATTCCCCAACGCACAGGTAAAGATTTATCTTGAAGCTGATATCGAGAAGCGTGCGGAGTGGCGACATCTCCAACGACAGAAGAAAGGCATTGAGGAATCGCTCGAAAACATCCGCAAAGCCTTAGAAGAGCGAGACCGTATGGATATCGAACGTCCTGAATCAGGCCTTCGACCCGCTCCGGATGCGCATATCCTCGACGCTTCTCACAGGACACAAGACGAGGTTCTCGAAGAAGCCCTCCGCATCGTCCACGAAACACTCAAAAAGTAGACTGTTCTCTCGAAGCCTCGATTCATGTATCGTTACGAGCATGAAATTGAAAACACCCCATCTTCTCATCGGGCTTGGCGTCATCGTATTACTGCTCGCGTTCATTCTTCCCAATCTCGATGGGTCAAAGTATCTCCGCTCGGCCAAAGCCGGTGGTGATTATCTCGTGAGCCACATGTATGACGACGGCTCTTTTGTTTATGAATACGACCCTGTCACCGGTGATGAATCTTCTTCGTACAATATCCTCCGCCACGCAGGGACCGCATATTCTCTCATCGATTTGTATGAAGCGACCAAAGACGAGCGCTATCTCCGTGCTGGAGAACGCGCACTTGTTTATTTGAATGATCAAATCGTTCCTTGTCCTGGCATCGCCAATGCTTCGTGTGTCAAAGAAGGAGACGAAATTAAACTCGGTGGAAACGGGCTCGCTGTTCTCGCATTTGCCGAACACGCACTGGTAACCGGCTCAACCGAATATCTCCCTCAGGCTCGAGCTCTCGCTCAGTTCATGGTCGCAACACAAAACCCCGACGGCGAGTTCTCGATCCATAAGATGGATAGTGCTGGCACTGTGAACGATTTTACATCCGGGTATTACCCCGGCGAAGCGATCTTTGCACTCGCGCGTTTGCACGACGTCGATGGCAACGATGTGTGGATCGACACAGCGCACAAAGCGGCGCACTGGCTCATTGAAGTGCGCGATGCCGATGTTGCGACCCCCGATCTCAACCACGACCACTGGTTGCTCTATGGATTAAACGAGCTCTACACAAACCGCGCGGACGAAACGTACCTCGCGCACGCACGAAGGATTACTGAATCGATTGCAGCAATCCAACACCACAACAAGACTGGCGATGAGGTCGATTGGAACGGCGGATTCTACAATCCTCCCCGCTCAACACCAACAGCTACACGAAGCGAAGGATTGGGTGCTGCATATGAGCTCTTCATGCAAGCAGGAGATGAAGCATCAGCGATGAACGCAAAAGATATTATGAAAAAAGCGCTCGAGTTTCAGCTTCGTACACAGTTCACTGCGCGTCAGCTCGCAGCACTCGATGCAGACCCGACCGCAGTGGGAGCCTTCCACGAAAGCCTCGATGAATATGAAGTGCGCATCGACTACGTTCAACACAACATCTCTTCCCTACTCGCATTCGACAGAATGAGCGAGTAGGAGAACCTCGCCGAAGCCTTGGCGAAGGCGGGAAGCTCCTCGCATTCGACAGGATAGAAAATAAATAATAGTCAGGAACGTCCTCCTTCGCCAAGGCTTCGGCGGAGAAACTAAAACGGCCCCCAAAAAAACGGGGGCCGGTTAAGAACGTCGGCGTCGGCGCACGTCTTCGTACACACGAAGACGTCTTTGGTACTCTCTGATTTCCTTGATGTCGTCGAGCAGTCTTGTCTCCTTCTCCCACGGGAACTCGCTACCGAGTTCCGCCAGAGAAAGGCAAAGCCTGTTTACGTCGACAGTAAGAAGATCGAGCCCCGCCCTATCAAGGAGCTCTTTGGTTCTTGCTGCTCGCTCGGAGAGCTGAGGCGGTGACGGTCGAACAAATACTAGGACAGTGGGGTCCACTGGCACCTCCTTTTCTGGAAAGGATTGTACACTATTACGTTAGATTCGTCAAATCTAGTTAATCTGAGCAGCGTTCTTATCGCTAGCTTCGACTTGGGATCGTGAATCATCGAGGGCACTTGAAAGTTCTTCGACCATGGAACGACTGCTGTCCAGCTTAGCTTCGTGCTGTGTTAAAACACCTGCCTTAACAAGAAGACCCGTCATCATGTCAGTCTTGCCCTTCATTTCACCACGCTGCATGTGGTAACGATTCCACAGCATTTCGAGTCCGTTTTGAATACGTTCCTGGCGTTCTGGGCGAGCCTCCCGCTCCTCCTCGGTTTCAACTTCGATCGCATTTTCCATTACCACTTTATTTTGTTCCCCTATCGATTCTGCGATATCGACCGCGCCTTTTGCTGAACGTCCTTTTGCTTCCTCTTGAGTACGACCAGTATCCTTATTGCCGCCAAAAAAGTTTCCTAATTCGAATTTCATAGATATAAGTTATTGGTTGTAAGCAGCCCTATGATACCCCCTTCTCCTTCCCCTTCACAGCAATGCCGTGGGCGCGAAGGATAGCCTCAAAATCGTCTTGTTCGATGGTCTCTTTTTCGATGAGAACGTTCACGATCGCGTCGAGAACATGCTTGTGGTCAGTGAGAACCTTTGCAGCTCGTTCACGCGCAACGCTGAGGAGCTTGCCGACTTCATCGTCGACTTTTGCAGCAATTTTCTCCGAGTAGTCACGCACTTCTGACATGCCACCTTGGTGCTGCACGTCTTCAACAAGTGCGACAGGTCCGACTTCGAGCGACATACCGTAGCGAGTGACCATGTCACGTGCGAGCGATGATGCGACCTGAAGATCGTTCGACGGGCCGGTTGTAATATCACCAAAGACCATCTCTTCTGCTGCGTATCCACCGAGCGTCATCGCGAGACGATCGAGAAACGCTTTGCGCGTGAACAAACGATTCTCTTCGAGCGGAAGCGAAAGCGTGTAACCGCCCATGTGCCCACGCGCGATGATTGATACTTTGTGGATTGGGTCAGATTCGGTGAGCACCGACGCAACGAGGGCGTGGCCGGCTTCGTGGTATGCGGTGATCTTCTTTTCTTTATCAGAAAGGATGTGGCTGCGACGCTCCGGTCCCATCATGACCTTTTCGATCGAACGGATAAGATCAAACTGTGCGACCTTCATGCGGTCCTCACGTGCCGCGAGAATCGCCGCTTCATTCATGAGCGATTGGAGATCGGCACCCGAGAACCCTGGCGTGCGCTCAGCAACTGTTTTGAGAACGACGTCTTCGGCGAGCGGCTTGGTGCGTGCATGGATCGCAAGGATTGCCTCGCGGTCGGCGCGGTCAGGAAGGTCAAGACGAACACGGCGGTCAAAACGACCCGGACGAAGGAGCGCTGGGTCGAGCACGTCAGGACGGTTCGTTGCTGCCATGACAATCACCTCTTCGGTCGGCTCGAATCCATCCATCTCAACAAGGATCTGGTTAAGTGTCTGCTCACGCTCGTCGTTGCCACCACCAACACCCGTACCGCGAACGCGACCAACAGCATCAATCTCATCAATAAAGATAATCGCAGGGGCTGCTTTTTTCACCGTTTGGAACAAGTCGCGCACGCGGGATGCACCGACACCGACGAACATCTCAACGAACTCCGAACCAGAAATCGAGAAGAACGGAACGCCTGCCTCCCCTGCCACTGCACGAGCAAGCAATGTCTTACCAGTACCAGGGCTTCCCATGAGGAGAACTCCCTTTGGAATCTGCGCGCCGATTGCGAGGAACTTCTTGGGGTTCTTGAGGAAGTCAACAATCTCCAAGAGTTCTTGTTTTGCTTCTTTTACACCAGCCACATCTTTGAAGAGGACCTTCTTGTTGTCTTTGGGATCAAAGAACTTGGCGCGCGCCTGACCAAATGAGAACGCCTGCATTCCTGTTCCCTTTGCAGAGCGCGTAATCATATAGATAAAGAATCCGATGAGGAGAAGCGGGATGAGGATTGGTGCGAGATTGATTACCCAAAACCAAAAGCCCGATGCACTCTGCACGGAGATGGTTGTTGATGCGAGTTCGGCAGGTGTCACGCCGTATGCAGCAAATGATTCCGACAGACCGACACCCGTTTCTTTGCGTGATGTCTGCTCCGAACCATCCGCGCGGATAATCGTGAGTGTGTCACCTTCGACAACGATCGACGTGATCGAGCCGGTCAAAATATCTTGAGCAACCTGAGAGAACGGAATCTCGTTGGCGTCTTTTTGATCAGTGAAAAGCGTGTACGCCGATGAAATGACAAAGAAAATGATTACCGTGATGAGAATCTGCGTAATAAAGCTCTTGGGGAACTTTGGCTGTGGCTCCTTGCGAGGCTGTTTTGGTTGCTTGGTGGCGCGTTGGGACATGCGGGGATTATACATTTTCTCAGGTATCATGTCCCCATGGAACGGATTGAGAACAGAAAAGTGCGCCGCGATTACAGCATCCTTGAGACCATCGAGGCTGGTATCGCTTTGGAAGGCAGTGAGGTGAAGTCCATACGGGCCCACCGCGCCTCCCTTGATGGCGCCTATGTCGAATTCTCTGGAACCTCGGCTCAATTGATGAATATGCACATCGAGCCCTACCAACCCAAGAACATCTCGGAGTCATATGACCCCAAACGACCTCGCCCCCTCCTCATTTCAAAGAAAGAGCTGACAACGCTCGCCATGGAGAAAAAAGAGAAGGGGTTGACAATAGTACCACTTTCGGTCTATAATAAAGGACGGTATATCAAGGTCTCCCTTGCCCTCGTGAAAGGAAAGAAGAACTACGACAAGCGCGAAGCTCTCAAAAAGGAGGCCGTTCGTCGCGATACCGGGCGTACATTGAAAAATCGGTAACCAAACCGACACATACAAACAGCAAGACGTTTACCGCAGGGGTGGAACTATCACGTATCAGAAATCGTGTGCCGAACACTCAACAACAGCAGATCTGACTTTAGAGTTTGAGATTTGTTCGGCCCATGGGATTTGTCCATTGGATCTTTCTTCCCCAACGGGGGATGTCTTGTTTCGACGCTGTGTTCGCTTCTTTTCGTGCGTGGCGGGAGCGCGCTACCTTCCTTACCAATGGCGCAAACCTACCTGCAAAATCAGGATCTGTAAGTCCTTACTTCACTGCTAAGGATTTCACATTCGCTTACGCTAACGCGTAACGGACGTCTCCACATTCGACTGTTCGATAGAGTGCGTGAGGCGTAAAACCTTCGAACCGCTGCTGATGAGGCCGCTTTGATCATCAGCTTAAGATTCAAAGCTCTATGTCATATCGTTTCGCCTGTCTTCGAGATATGACACGAGAATTCAAGACTTGCTACGTCATGTAGATGCGTCAAGAACAACACAACGGACGTGGGGTCAAACCCGCCATCTCCACTACTACGCTAAAGCTTCGTAGTGCAGGCTTCACAAAAGTCAGCGCTTCAAAGCAAAGCACAAAACACACCTCTCAAGGGTGTGTTTTGTTTATCCTTACTTCATTTTAACAAAAGTATGATCTACCGATGCATTATGTCTACATCATAAAAAGTTTACGAGATGGATCACACTACACCGGAACAACCATCAATCTTCGTAGAAGATTATATGAACACAACGAAGGGATGAGTCCTCCAACAAAAGGGAGGATCCCCTACCACCTTGTTTGGTATTCCGCTTTCACCGACGAACAAATCGCAATTCGATTTGAAAAATATCTTAAAACTGGCTCCGGCATTGCCTTTGCTCGTAAAAGGCTGGTTCCGGTGATACCGCTAAAATAGCGGGCCTGCCCACCGAAGCTTTAGCGAAGGCGGGCAATCTTCGTAAGCTCCTCCATCACCTGCGATGGAAGAAGTGACGCTTTGACAATGAAGTGTTCAACACCGAGTCCCTTGGCTTCGACAACGGCATCGTCTTCGTTGGTATTCGAAAGGATGATGACCTTCGCATTTGGTGCGAGGTTCTTAGCGCGGATTTCTTTGAGCGTATCGAGCCCACTGAGACCCGCCATGCTCATATCGAGTGCAATGATGTCTGGGACGAAATCGATGAGAAGCGCGAGTGCTTCTTCGCCGCTCGATGCGGTGCGGAGGTCCATGCCGGTCTCCTCCCCCATCTTCTTATAGAGCGACACGAGAAATGTGTCGTCATCCACGATAAGAGCCTTGGTTTTTAGTGATTCGTTTTCCATATTCGTAAGCAGATGCGTTAGACAGGATTTGATTCGGACCAATCTGCACCAAAGCCGTTGACCACATACCCGAGCACCTGTGACGGAAGGAGGAATGATTTAGGAACGAAGCGCTGGATGCCAAGCTTACGGAATTCTTCTTCGTGCTCCGCCTGGTGAATGTTCGAAAGAATCGTCATGTCTGCATTTGGTGCGAGTTTCTCATCGCGAACGGCTTTGAGCACCTCAACACCGCTCATGCCGGGCATGTTGATATCGAGCAAGATATTGTCGGGAACATATCCACCACGAAGAATTTCGAGTGCTTCTTCGCCAGAGATCGCTGTCGTGAGTTCAATCGGATATTGCTCAGCGTTCTTCTTATAAAGCGAGACGAGAAATTGGTCGTCATCGATGAGGAGGACTTTCTTTTTCTGTGCAGGTGCTTGTGTGTCCATATGAGTAAGCTTAGATAATGAGGAAAAACCAAGGAGCCTATATCTAGGCTTTAAGGATAGCACGAGAAATCCTCTAGAAAACCCTTGTGGAGTTCATAAAACTCTCCCCCACATGCGACGGTGTCACATAACGGCTCACCACCCGATCAAGAATTCGTGAGGGGGAAAGATGTGTTTTTGGGATGAAATCCTCTATACCAAACTCTTTGAAGTCATGCGCATATTCCTCCTCAAAGGCATTCGAAACGATAATGATATCCGTCGAGGGCACAAGCCTCTCGCCCCGTATCGTCCGGAGTACATCCACTCCACTCATGCCGGGCATATTGATATCCAAAAGAATGGCATGCGGCTCGAGTCCTGTACGAATAAGCTCAAGTGCCTCTTCCCCACTGAGTGCAGTGTTGAGATCCACGAGATAGCTCTCTGCGTTTTTCTTGTAGAGCATTACGAGGAAACTATCGTCGTCAACGAGCAAGACATTAACTTTTTTATTTATAAAACGCATGAATTTTTGATTTTTTAAAAGAACGGAGTCATGAGTATACCAAGCACCTCTCACACCTTGGCAAGTTTTTGCTGTGGGTAAGTCGATGGGGCGATATGTTTACTAAACCAATCCTATTGACAGAGTGGTATACGCAATGTCATAATACTGATAGGTGTTCATGGAGGACACCAACACATTCAGTTGCAAGGAGGCTTGCCATGAAGAAATCAGTTCTCGTCCTCATTGCCCTCTCCCTCCTCCTACCCATCACGGCCGAGGCAGGAAAGGGACGCCGGACCTTCAACATCCCGACCCCGGGACTCGCTTCGCCCGAGCTGACCGTCAGCGTCCCCGTGAAGCTCCCCGAGGGAGTCTCCCCCCAGAAGGAGATCTGGCTCCGGGTCCTCATCAAGGACAATGGGCGCGTAATCTCGTATGGGCCCGTCAAGCGCGGGCTCGCCCCAGCCCTCATCCAGGCCGCGGAAAAGGCGATTCAGGAGTGGCGGTACAAACCCGCCATGATGACCTGGCCGGATGGCACGTTTTCATTCGTTCAAACCCGCGGAAAGATCAAGGTTCCGGTCATCCCTTGACCGAAGAACCACCCACCCCCGAGGGGCAGTCGCCAGACTGCCCCTCTCTCTTTTTATATTGCAAAACCCAAAAAGAGGCCTTATGACGATACCCCCAAAGGTATTTTCATTTTGATGCTTGAATGTATACTTACCGTGATATGGATAAGGCCTCCCGTTATCTCTTCCTCTTTGTCGTTTTGGCAATTCTTGCCGTCGGAGCCTACAAGTACAAAGCGTTCGTCATCGACAGGAATTTCGACATCCTCGCCCATGTCACCTGCGATCCACAAAGCGAATCATGCTTTGTCGCTGACTGTTCGCCCGAAGACGACCCTGAGTGCGACATCACTCCGTACAAGAAGGTATTAAAGTCGGCAAAGAATATTGAGGAATGTGGACCTTCGGAAGAATGCCCTGGACTTTCGTGTGATGAAAGTGAGGTCGGCTGTGCAATTACATATTGTTCTTCGGAAACCATCGATGAGGATGAAATATGTGCAGAGGCAATCATAAACCCCATCGAACCCGAGGAGAGTCCCGATGCACAAGAATCGGAGGAATCAGCAACCTCTTCCGAAATCGAGCAATAGAAACCGTATGAAAAAACAATTGAAACCAAAGGGTGTGCATTATACGGTCGACTTCTTCGGATGCGATCCACACCAGCTTGATTCTTTGGATTTCTGGCAGAAATCTCTTCCGCAGGCCGCTGCCGCTGCTGACATGGAAATTCTCCATAGCTATTTTCACCAGTTCAATCCGCAAGGAATTACTGGGTTCCTCCTTCTGTCCTCTTCTCACATATCGTTCCATACATGGCCCGAATATAACTATGTGGCGTGCGACATCTTCAGCTGTAGTCACGATGAAGAAACATTCAAAGCGGTTGAGTACCTCAAAAAAGCCGTTCGCCACAAACGAACCGAGCTCCACAAGATACGACGTGGATATGTGGTCATGGAGTATCTCGAATCCCCTATTTACGCGAACGGAAAGATAGAACGAATCAAGGTGACCGAGAAGTTCGCCGAAGTAGACTCGGGATTCCAAAAGATTGTCATCATCAATACCGAAAAGTACGGACGGTGTATGGTCATCGACGGACTTGTTCAAACCTCAGAACTCGACCATGAAACATACGACAAGGCGATTCTCGACAAGATCACGCCCGAGACAAAAAACCTACTCATTTTGGGTGGTGGTGATGGATATGTTGCTGAAACGGCACTCAAGATAAATCCAAATATCAAAATCACCGTCGTTGATCTCGACCAAGAAGTCGTGCATTTCTCAAAAAAACATCTCAATCAGAAAATCTTCTCCCATCCGAACGTTCATCTCATCATCGGTGACGCGCTTCACTATGTTAAGACATACGACACCGAAAAAAACGGACTCTTCGACTGTGTCGCGAGCGATCTAACCGATAACCCCATCGGAAGCAAGAAAGCCGCAAAGGGCGTCGCAGATTTCTACAAAAAGGTGTTCTCATTCTCAAACCGCGTTCTCAAGCGTGGTGGTTGGTTCAGTGCACAGGCAGGAGCAGCAAAAGTCACACCTAAATACCTCAATTCAGCAAAAATAATGGAGGAGGTCATGCGAGAAGAGTTCGGCAATTTCAAGAGAAAGGACGTCCTCATCCCTAGTTACAGCGAGAAGAACGCCTTTATCTACGCCCAAAAGAAAGCCTAGTTGACGTTTAAGCCCTTAAATAAGGCCTAATCGGTGCCTTGACAAAAGGCTTTTTCTTGTGCTATAATACAAGAGGAGGTTGGATATAGGATCCAACCACGCACATTCCAACAGGCGCCACAGAGGAGATGCCCCCCCATGAGCTGGAAAACCTGGTTTTCCTGGTTTAAGGTCGGGGGGAAATACCTCCTGATCGAACGAGCACTGACTGTTCCGACGAGACTCATCGATGGACTGATGATTTTCTTCATCTGGACCGATCCGCATTACGGAGTTCTGAAGGCCTTTCTCATCTGCACCCCTCTCAACTTTGCTCTCTGTTCGCTCGTAGTTTTTACGAACGATCTACTTGCAAAGCGCGGGAAGGACATGACCGGCATCGACGAGATGCGCAAGGACGCAGAGGAAAAGGGAGGATTCCGTCGTTGGGTGCTTCGTCGCCGAGTGGCAATCTTCTGGATTGGAAGCTGGTTCTACCTTGATCCCGATTATGTCACCCTGTTTCTCCGAGATAAGGGGGCGTCATTCTGGGAAAACGGTTACAGAATCACCCTTCCGTCCACACTTGTAGCAATGATCGTCTGGACCGCCATTTACTGGTCGGCACACGAGGGCTACGCTTGGGCCAGTCGGTTCGTAGAATTTTTTTAAGGGGGAGCGGCACATCGTCGCCCCCCTTTTCTGTTTTCCACTATATTCTGTGGTAAAATTTGGTAATGCTTGGCTCTTGGGTAAGTAACAAAATTTGTGTAAAGGAAGGAAAGATTGGACTCGGAACTTTTGCAACCGAAAAAATATCTGCGGGTGAAATCCTTATTGTTCAAGGTGGTCGAATGATTCACAAAACACGTTTTGACACCGAAGAATTTGAACCATTCTGGTACCATGCTTTTCAAGTAGAGAAAGATGTTTATATATGTCCTCTTAACACATCAAAAGAGGCGCAGGATGGTATCTTCTCTGTAAATCACTCTTGCGACCCCACATGTGGTTTCAAAGGACAAATCACTATGGTGAGTATGCGAGACATAGCTGTGGGTGAAGAAATCACCTTTGATTATGCGATGAGCGACGTACAACCTGAGGACGAGGACTGGGAGAACCTAACATGCTTGTGTGGATCTGATAAATGTCGCAAGACGGTTATTATTGGAAAAGACTGGAAACTTCCCGAACTTCAAAAAAGATACGCCGGTTTTTTTTCGAGATACGTACAAGACCTCATAGACAGCTCACACAATAATCACTAGGACATCCACATGTTTTGTACCGATGAACTATCTCTTTTAATAGTCAACTCTCTGCGATTCGGCATATTTTCGACAGGTGTCCCTGTCTTGGTCTACTACTCCCACCTTACGGCCATCATTGTCTCACTTTTCCTCAGTTTCTTTGTTTTCATAAAAAACAAGAGTTTCCTCCCCTCTCGGATATTGCTAGCACTTTCGTCAGTCTTTTCCATCCTCGCAATATTGGATATCTTCTTATGGATACTTATAGATAGCAGTTGGTTGATGTTCCTTTGGTCATTTTGGATCTTCTTGTTCATAGCGGTATTTTTCCTAGCGGCCTATTTCCTTTATGTCTATATAAAAGAGGTGGACGTGCCGTTTTTCACGAAAGCTATTTCCGCACTATCACTTATTGGGGTTCTTATACTCTCATCAACAAACTTAAATTTGGAGTTCTTTGACACTTATAACTGTAGCGCATCAGAAGGAACCCTAGTACTCAATCTGATTTTTGGTTTTTCACTTTTGATTTTCTTCGCAATCATCTCGTTTGCTTTTATAACCATTCCTAAAATTACTGACCCAACAAAAAGAAAGAGGACGATATTTGCGACTCTGGGGATTTCATTTTTTCTCTTTGCCTTTGCTGGCACGGCCTATTATGCAAGTATTGTAAATCTACTCGGTGGTGCCCCTGATACATTCACGCTTGAGCAATACGGATACTTTGGTATGACTGTGTTTGTTGGTTTCCTTGCGTATATCATCGTCCGGTATAAAGCATTCAATGTTAAATTAATTGCCACACAGGCCTTAGTGGTATCTCTATTCCTTCTCATAGGTTTTCAATTCTTTTTTATAAGAAATCCCGTCAGTAAGGTGCTCAATGTTTTCACGCTGGCCTTATCTCTTGGGTTTGGATTCCTCTTGGTTCGAAGCGTGAAATATGAAATCAGTCTCCGTGAAAAGCTCGAGCTTGCGAACAAGCGACAGCAAGAGACCATGCGCTTCATCACACATGAAGTTAAGGGTTACCTCACCGACGGTGCCGCTGCGCTCGACGCACTCAGAACGGGTGCATTTGGACCGATGACGCCCGATATGAGCACCATGACGTCTGAAGCGCTTGTCAAAAACCGCGCAGCTGTTCGTGAAATCCAGAACTTCCTCCGCATCGCAGACTTCAAGACGGGTAAAGTGGCGTACGCTATGAAGCAGTTCGACTTCAAGAAGCTGCTCAATGATGCACTCGTCACACCTACAGAAAATGCAAAGGCAAAGGGGCTCACGTTCAACCTCGATATCGCGCCTGCCGACTACACCATGGTCGGCGACGGCGATCAGGTCCTCAACCACGTCATCGTGAATCTCGTAAACAACGCGATCAACTACACCCCTACCGGCGATGTAACCGTACATCTCGAACACAACGCCAACATGCTCCGCTTCTCGGTCAAAGACAGTGGTATCGGTCTCACCGAAGATGACAAGAAGGTTCTCTTTACCGAAGGTGGCCACGGCAAAGAGTCGCGCCTCGTGAACCCTCACTCGACCGGATACGGTCTCTTCATCGCCAAGCAAATCGTCGATGCCCACCAAGGCAAGATCTGGGCTGAATCAGCCGGACGAGGCACCGGATCGACATTCTTCGTCGAATTGCCCACCAACCTCCGCCCCACGTTGAGCTCTCTCGTTCAAAAGTAATATATGCATAAAGGACTCATCGTACACACGGTCATAGCAAATGACCGTGGCGAAGTACTCATCCTCCAACGCTCGAAGCACGACGACGTACTCCCCGGCTATTGGGATATACCCGGAGGCACACTTGAGGATGGAGAAGATCCTGCCGAGGGAGCGATACGAGAAACCAAAGAAGAGACCGGCCTCGATGTCTCAGATGTGCGCCTGTTCTTCCAGAAATCGAATGTCGATACATCAAAAAACAAGCAATTCATAACACTCGTCTTTCATGCAAGAACATCGGCCACGGATGTGACCGTCTCCCCCGAAGATCACGATACTTATGCTTGGATTAGCCCTTCAACGATTGGAGACTACAAAACAGTAGATTATCTCGTTGATTGTTTGCGCGCATATGAAGAGCTCAGGAGCAATGCCTAAAATCTATTTCATCTCGGGAGTCTCGGGGGTTGGTAAATCTTCCCTCATCCCCCATCTACGGGCACTGCTTCCTGCTAATCAATACGACGTTCACGATCTCGATGAACGTGGTGTTCCTGATGGTGGAGGAAAAGAGTGGCATGACAAAGAGATGCGTCACTGGATCGATGTGGGAAATGAAAACGCAATGAGAGGTGTTTCAACAATCATCTGCGGTTTCGCACAACCCGAAGGTTTGGCGGAAGTTGGACTGGAGGGAGATCTCGAGGTCTGCCCCATCATGCTCGATGCATCAGACGACACCCTTCGTTCGCGCCTTATGGGGCGTCACACGACCCCTCAGAGCATCGCAGAGATAGAACGAGCCTCTGGAAAGCCGGTGTCCGAATTCATCGACAAAATGGTGGCGGATGCCCCTTTGGTGCGAGACCTCTTCAAAAAACACTCCTGTACCATCGTGAATACGGATGGAAAAACGCCCTTGGAGACCGCTGGTGAGATCGCGAAGTTGATTTCGGACTAGATATTAAACACAGTAGTCCTCTATGTCTCTATTTCTCCTATAGTTTTCGATCAAACTTTCATAGAAAGAAACCGTTGGTTTTAACTCCTCCCTGAGCTCTGGAATAGTGATTTTTGAATGAGTCGTTTTGAGCTTATCTGAAAACCAATCAACGAAGGAAGCTATATCTTTGCTGAAATTTGATTTCGCAAAAAAGTGCATCGATATCATGTGTGCATACGCGTCTGCATTTCTCACAAGAAGTGCCTCGGGAGAAGACGCTTGATACGCCGGTTCAGTTGCCTTAATACATTCACAAACCCGACCAATGAACTCCTCCGAGTAACTAAGGGCGCTCAGTTCTCTTCTTGCATATTCTTCACTCCTCTGTTCATGACCCAGCGGCGAAGATGTTTCTCTGTTATAAACCAAACCGGCATCATGCATAAGTCCGGCAAAAAGAGCCACTTCCAAATCAACCTCCGGAAAGTATTTTGTCCCTAGCCGCTTGATCTGCTCCAAAACATTGTTGATATGCTGAGGGAAAAACCAATCTACCCGCAGATAGCGGAAGCGAAATTCCTCATTATCAAGCTGAGGGTGAAGCTTGTAGAGGTTGCTGTAAACAGTCCTGAAGTTGGAAGAAAAACCCATAGTTGTTTCCATACTCGGATCTACTTTTTTATAATATGCTTAATTGTGTCTCCGCCCTCTTTGAGAAGAGGGGTGACGACATCCGGCCGGATATCGTGTTTATCAAGATCCTCAATCGGAACTTCGATAAAACCTTCGGGTAACGGACCTTCGAACAGATCTTCTATGTCATACACAAAGCAGATTTCGTGCACCTTTTCGGTCCCTTTTACAAAAAAGTTTTCAATGACCGAACGCAAAGCAAAGTGCTCAAAACGCATCCCCAGTTCTTCCATAACTTCCCTTTTTATCGCATCTTCTGAAGATTCATTCAATTTTATTTTGCCGCCAACGGTGTAGATATACCCCTTGTGGCTTTTTTCAAACAAAAAACCCTTACTGGTTTTAACTAGACCAGCGACCCGAATATAGAGAGTGGTGTTTTCAAGGTTTATTGATAGGTCCATTTTTGAAAATTTAATTGAAACTTGATTCTCGTCTTTACCCCAACATAAGGCTAAAAACACCTTACCATTCCATACCCGAATCACCCAAAGAAGCCCATATTCGAGTTCATGGACAAAATGGTTGCAGACACCCCACAGAATCCGAACCACGGCCTAAATCCTTGCCTTCAAGGCCACAACATGGTACATTTGGCCCTGTTCCCTTAGGCTGTTTATAACTTCTTTAGATACCACGTGAGTAGAGAAACAACGCAACGAGTACGCATCAACGAGTACATCTCAGCACCTGAAGTGCGCGTGATTGGCTCGGATGGAGCGAACCTCGGCGTTCTCTCGCGCGCAGACGCCCTTCAGGCGGCTCGCGACGCGGGACTCGACCTTATCGAGGTATCTCCAGGTATCGTTCCTCCGATCGCAAAGATCATGGAGTACGGCAAATACCAGTACGAACAGAAGAAGAAACAGCAGGAGCATAAGGCAAAATCGCACGCGACGGAGACCAAAGCCCTCCAGATGCGCATCGGTACGAGCGAGCAGAGCCTTATGATCAAAGCGAAACAGGCGTCAGAGTGGCTTACCGAAGGCCACCGCGTCAAATTCGGTCTGTACCTTCAGGGACGAGCAAAGTATCTCGACAAGGACTTTCTCAAGGAGCGCATGGAACGATTCCTCAAACTCCTGACCGTCGAATACAAGGTGGCCGAACCACCGTCGAGCGGACCGAAGGGCATGACGTTGGTGA
This sequence comes from Patescibacteria group bacterium, assembly GCA_030917725.1. Taxonomy (GTDB): domain Bacteria; phylum Patescibacteriota; class Minisyncoccia; order Phycocordibacterales; family EsbW-18; genus EsbW-18. The sequence continues at coordinate 12,690 of JAUPUE010000034.1, read as the reverse complement.
TTGAGAAAGGAAAGTAAGGCGACAATAGCAAGGCAACAATTTACATATCGATATGAAAAGCAACAAATCATTCACCAAGCGTCTCCGTGTCACCAAGAACGGCAAGATTCTTCGACGCAAGTCAGGCGGAAACCACTACAACGCCAAGGAATCGCGCTCGACCCAGCTTAACCGCAAGTCGAACAAGCCGATGCAGATGAGTGCAAAGGACCGAGGCCGCTTCCTTCCAGGAGCAGCGAAGAAAAAGAAGACTTCTTAAATCACTAATAGTTAGCAACGACCTATGACACGAGTTAAACGAGGAAAAACATCGCTCAAGCGCCGAAAGAACGTCCTTCGCGCAGCAAAGGGCTTCCGTAACACCCGCAAGAGCAAGGAGAAGCTTGCCAAGGAAAACTTGGTGAAGGCCGGCCTCCACGCCTTTGCACACCGCCGCGACAAGAAGGCAGACTTCCGTCAGCTCTGGCAGGTTCGTATGACGGCAGGTCTCAAGAAATACGACCTCTCGTACAGCAAGTTCATGGGCCTCCTCAAAAAGAAGAACGTCCTCTTGAACCGCAAAGTCCTTTCAGAAATCGCTCACCAATACCCAGCAGTCTTCGAACGAATCGTCAAAGAAGTCACGAAGTAAGCACAACAAAAACTCCCCCGCTCAGCGGGGGAGTTTTTGTTGTGGTCAGTTAAAAGATATTGGAAAAGAGAAACATCAACGGACTAAATATGAAGTATCCGCACAAAGCGCAAGCCACAACGAAAATGATACCGACAGCAAGCATGGGGTTGATGTGTTGACGTAGTCCTGTGGCGGTCACTGCTGGCTGAGAAATCATCTCTTTGTGATGCGCCCGCGCAGCTAAGAAATAAAATACGAAGGCAAGCAAAAAGCTGACCGGCAGAAGAACGATGATTATCGGCACAAACGCAAAGCCTCCGATACCCATATCCGCAAGGCGAACGTAGAGCACGAGAAAAACCGGCAACAAAAGGACCACTGTCGCGATGATATTCAGTTTGCGTGATTTTTTCATAGACATCTATCCGTGCACGACCCCATCCTCCTCAGTCGGTCGAGCGCTATACGTCATCTTGTTCTCTATTTGATCTTTTTTGACGAGCTCCATCACTTTGGCGACCAAGTCATGTGGATTGGTGTCGAAAACCACCTTGTTGTATGAACGATTGCTGCGTTCAAGAATGGTCTTGAGCGTCTCGTCCATCGTCCACTCTCCCTGGAGAATACCGATGGGCTTATTGTCTTCAAAAGCGGTAGTGAACTCGTGAATCGTACCAATGCGTCCGCAACCAAAGAGAATACCGTCAGATGAGTGCGTGAGAATGAGATCGCGGCCCGAGTAGCCGAATCCTGTGTAGACCAAGAGGTCCATGTAGTCGATGGGAAGACGGTACGCTTCGGTGTGTTCGCGTTCAGATGCGGCTGGGGAGAAACCAATAGACTGCCCGCCAGCTTCGTGAGCACCAATTGCCGCCCAGAGCGGAAAACCTGTTGTTGCGCCGGTATTGAGAGCCGCGCCTTGGCGAGCGATTTCGCGCCCGAGCTCCTTGGCGACTTCGTATGCGCGAGGGCCGCAGTGGCTCGTCTCTGCTGCACCGGAAACGCAGAGTTTAATCTGCCGAGTTTTTGGTATGTTGGGATTAGTCATATCTAAAGACAGTATGACGTGGCACGCGAGCTAGAGCAAATCGACAGTATCACCCAACTGAGGACAAACCGCATCAACACCGAGATAGTCACGCGCACGTTGTGCAAGATATTGCGACGACTTCTGCTCCCCCATCGTAACAAAGAGACGTGTGAGCGATCCTGCTGCTCCGCTGATAAATTCGATGAGACCATTTACATCCCGGTGACCCGAGAAGCCGTGAATCGTCTCAATGTTTGCGGCAACCGAGATACGTTCGTCTCCAATGGTGATTTCTTTGGCACCTTCTTGAAGCTGACGGCCAATAGACCCCGGTGATTGATACCCAACAATAAGCAATGTGTTCTTGGCATCGCCCAAATAGATACGTTCGTGATGGATGATGCGACCACCGTGCGACATACCTGACCCAGCGATGATAATCTTGGGACCTTCGACAGCGACGAGCGAACGCGAGTCGCGACCAGATGTTACAAAGGTGAGTTTATCGAATGAAAAGACGTCATCACCAGCATCGATAGCCTTCTTGGTCTCTTCGTTAAAGAGCGCTGTCGCGTTTTTGTAAATATCCGTCACGCGAATCGCAAGCGGTGAATCAAGAAAGACGGGAATCGCAGGAATACGGTGCTGTTCGACGAGATTGTTGATCTCATAGAGGATGAGTTGGGTGCGCTCGATCGAAAACGCAGGAATGAGGAGCGTCCCTTTGCGCTGGATGATGCCTTCAATGGCAGTTTCGAGGATACGACTCCTATCCCCCGTTTCTTCGTGTACACGGTCACCGTAGACGCTCTCGATGACCATATACTTGGCGTCGTCGATGACTTCTGTATCGCGAAGAAGAAGTGTTGGCGAATTACCGAGGTCACCCGTGAACACAATTTTGCCCGACACAGGGTGAACGCACTCAACAAGGGCAGAGCCGAGGATGTGACCCGCATCGCGGAACGTAACCATCAGGTCACCTACGGGAAATGGTGTGTGGTAGGTTACTGTCTCCCAGTTATCAAACACATGAGCAAGGTCCGCTTCGGTGTACGGAGGTGTTGTCTTACAGATACGAGCCTCTTCGACGACCAAGTGCGCAGCATCCTCGAGCATGATACGAGCGAGGTCTTTGGTTTGAAGTGTCGAGTAGATTTTGCCAGTAAATCCTTCTTTGACGAGTTTTGGAATACGACCAATATGATCGATGTGCGCATGTGTAACGATGAGCGCGGTCATTTCGCTCGGCTCATATGGAAACTTCGCATAGTTGTCGTCACTGCACATTCGATGACCTTGGAACATACCACAATCGACGAGCACCTTTCCTGCTTCGGTAGTGAGGAGAAAATTCGCGCCGGTCACCGAGCCGACACCGCCGCAAAATGTTAGTTGTGCTGGTTTTGGATTCATATAATTTCTTTGGGCGATGTGCTGCGAGTAGTAAACGTGTAGATACCCCACGCAACAAGACCGCCAAGGGTATCCATTATCAAATCTTTGACTGTATCAAAAACATATCCCGCTTCACCCTGCGTAATACCACCCACATATTCCATTACTTCCCAACCAATGCCGACGATGATGGTGCCAATGACCAGCATAAGAAGAAGATTTCCACGTGATACGTTCGGACGGACACGGAGAATCCCCCACAGGATGAGCCCCCCGATCAAAATGCCGCCAGTAAAATGCATCATGATGTCATACCACCAGAATCGCCAGTAGAAAAAGTGGTCCATTGCGACGGTGTGTAAAATAAAAACGACCCCGGCGAGGAGGAGGAGGCCTATGAGTGCTCGAGTCGTTGCGATCCGCATGTGACATTAGTATAACAAAAAATCCTCCCGAGTTTTATCGAGGGAGGGTTCTTTGGTGGGGTCATCTCAGACGTGATACCTAGCGTGAGCTAGGTGGGTATCCTCAGCTTATCCTCCACGGAGGACGGGCAATTCGGATTCCCGGAAAAATCTACTTGATCTAGATATTGCCCGAGACGACCCTGCCACAATGGTAGACCTTGCACAGGACAATTCAAGAAAAGACCCTCTTCACGATACGTGTGGGATGAAATGTAAACCGGCATCAAAAAATCCTCCGTGTAGCGGAGGGTTTTTTGGATTCTATTTCGCGACAGGCTCTTCAAATCAAGAAATCGTTTGTTTTTAACGAATCTTGGTATGACTTTCGCTGCGTGGTCCGTGTTTTGTCCTCGCAAGCTCGGAAAAACCCGGATCCACTCCGCTCTGCGCCATAGATTTGGAGTTCAGTGGCCTATTCGTCCACTCCAAAGCGCTTGTATGCGTGAACTGCATCCTTGCCAAACCAGTGTTCGATTTCGTGAGCAGCTTCTTCGGGTGTTTCTGATGCGTGGGCAAGGTTCATGACCGCACGGTGCTCGGCATTTGCGATAAGTGGAGAGTCTACTGAGAAATCACCACGGATTGTTCCCATCTCGGCGAGGTTTGGAAGCGTTGGACCAACAATCTTGCGGACCATATCAACCGCGTGGGTACCCTGCACAATCATTTTGACGAGCGGCGCAGAGACCATGTAATTCACAAGCCATCCGCGGACCAACTTCCCCATCTCGAGTTCGTTGTCGGTGCCAAATTCGTCCTTAGGGCTAACGTTGTACTTCTCACACGTCTTAAAGGTCTTTTGACCGAGGCGTGCAATCCATGTCTCATCTTTTGGATAATGTTCGTCAATCTGTTCGAGCGTCGGCTGGAACATCTCGAGTGCGACGATTTTGAGATCCCGCTGTTCGAGACGGCGGATAATCTCTCCGATGAGGCCCTTACGGACGCCATCTGGCTTAATCATGAGATACGTGAGTTCTTCTTTTGGGTTTTTCATACGAGGGCATCGTACCAGAAAAACCAATGACCAACAACCAATGATGGATTCTTGATTTTATTCCCACGTAACAAAACTCCCCTCTTTTCCAAAACGTCTTTTGTACTCCTGATACATATTATTGACCACCTGTATCTTTGCGCCTTTAATCTCCCTCTCAAGGTGTGTCTTCGCCGTATCTGGATGGAGTTCTCGCGTAAGTTCCAAATACGCATCTCTCACTTCTTTTGCACCTGCCGTTTCAACTTCCATCACATTTGTAAGTAATCGTCGAAAATCAGCATTATTCAGTGTGCTAATACTCTCAAGAATAATCTTGTATTCTCCACTGGTAATACTGAAGCTGTCTAGGACAGATTGTTCTATTTGCGCACTATCCACTTCACCTTCTTTTTCATTATTTGGTTTCTCTTCCTTCTTTCCCTCTTCTTTTGGGGTGTTTTTATATAGGAAGGTTTGTAAAACTCTATCCTTTAAACTCCAGATTTCTTTTTTCTTCGAATTAAGCGCTTCATTAAGCCCCTCAAGTGTTTCTTGAGTCCATTCCATAACCTCTTGCCGCGCAACAGCATCCCCTGAACTTTCTCGTGTCTTTTTTCTCAGTTCCTCCGCGTGTTGTTTCAACAACATCTTATGTCTCCCGAGTTCATACCGAAACCATTCATCCAAATATTTGAGGTCTTCGTCCCGCATCTCTGCCGTGTAGGTCTTTGGATCGACGGACTCAACCACAAGCATCCTACGCTCGAATTCTTTCGAGTAGTCTTCGCCAGGAACTCCCTCCCTATTTTCTGCAGGTTCAGGCTGACCCTCTTGTTGCCCAGATTCGTGTGAACTCATATGTTAAGCAGTCTTATGCTGCCTGCGCTTCGGGTTCTTCAATTCCGGGTTTCTCCTGCGCTGTTTTCACGACAGATCCACTTTTTGCATCTAAAATTAATTGATCAAGTTCAGAAATTTCCCTTAAAATAAGTCTTTTTTGGTGTGCAGAGTATTTTAATAAGTTAATTTCCTCAGATAGACTGTCGATTTTATTTTCATCACTTATCTCCGTCACCAGTTTTGAAAAATCTGTAGCTTCATTCTCCAACATCCGACGTATTCTGCGTTTTTCGTCTTCGCCAACATTCAAACCAAACCGTGTTTCGATGCCAGAACGTTTATCGTAGTGTTCTCTAATTTGTACCAACAAGGAACCACAAATTTCCTTTTTTCTTTTATCTAGGCCTAGAGGTAATTCGGGTGATTTACGGTAACCACGCCCTCCTTCTTGGTCTGGATAAATCTCCATGATTGCTAATTCATCCAGTTTGTTGGCCCCCTCTACAATCCCATCATATGCCCCATCAATATTTGAGTTTGTGGAGGATCTATGTAAACGTCGATATTCATTATTCCATTCAACCATCAGCTTGGTGTACCCCTTAGCCTCGGCGGCGTAGTGTCTAACTTCCTCTGCGTTGTCACTCTTATCAGCAAAATCCACCACCATTTCAATTCTTCTAGCGAGACCGCGTAACATGAATGTGTGCTTGATGAGACCCATTCTCTTTTTACTTAGCTTGGCGAACATCTTATCAATCGTACCCTGACCATCCCAAAACTTTTCAAAAATCACATTCAAAAAGGGCACGCCTTCTTGCCACAATTCAATTTTTACTTCCAGTCTCTCGAAAAATCGATCGAACCACTCGTCAAAATCCTCCTTTAGTTGTCCCAATTTTATCTCCTTCATGACTGGATCGATATTTCCGATTTCCGCAAGAATCATATGCGCATCAGACCTTAAATCGTTGCACAAAGCTGCTTTTGCCAGCATTGCTTCCTGTTTCATTGGAACCGCCTCTTTCCGATTGTTGTATCGATCTATTTCTTTGATGATGATGTCCAGATCCAAGTCGGAGAGGTCCTCTTCTTGAACATATTCAAGAAAATCGATATCTTTTCCTTCCTTTTCCCTTTTTAAGGTCCACGCGATCATCTCAGGAAGAAGTTTGGTTTTAATATAAAACGACGTCTCAGCACCGTTTACTTTCTTTTTTTCATGTTCCTCCCCCTTATCCTCTCTGAGGAAACTCTCATCGAGTATTTCCATTACCTTTTTTAACTCGATTTGCTTCTGCCGAAGAATGACTAAACGTTCCGCTCTGTTTTTCTCAGAATCTACACCTACAACCTCTTTCTCAATGTCCTCCACGGTAGTTTCCTGCTTAGGAATTTCCTTCGTTGGTTCTTTTTCCTCTGGTGCTGATTCAAATTTCATATATCTAAAGTTTTTAAGCTATGGACTTATTTAGACTCCTCCCCTCCAAATCTGTTTTCATCTTTCAAATCTCGCTCAAACAAATCTTCAGCAGCCCCGAGTGGAGATTCTGTTTTTTCTTGCACCCTTATGAGTGCTCTGTAGATAGTCTGCGTCATCTCAGGAGGAAGCGGCCTATTTTTTTCGTAAGCCTCAGTCCCCTCTCCTTCTACTACAAGATATGGGAACCCATCGTGTATACCGACCCAGCCTTGTAACATTTTGGAAACTATTCTATATACCTCCTCTTTAGAAGTTCCTTCTTTTGCAAAATACTCTTCAATTCGTGCTGCTAGTTTCTTTTCTTCTTCTTGTTGTTCCATTAACGCCTCTGGATCGATTGTCCAGTCTTGTTCTGTCTTTGGTAACTCACCGGACGGTTGTTTTCCTAAACGGTTCATCCACTCTTCTTTTTTTGTTCCAAATCGTTCTGATGTTGGCTCTTGTGGCGCTGATTCGAAGTTCATATAGATAACTAAGATAGTCTGAAATAATATCCCCTAAAGCTTACTCTAAATAACCCCCCTATAAAAACCATGTACAAATCCTAGATATATGTCGCAGAACAAGCACCCTTGGGGTTATTTGGATACTAAATGGATTATTGATATTCTTTGGGTATTGAAAGTAATCATATTCTACATATATGGAAGGAATGTCACACAGAACTCCTGAGGATTTGGAGGAGGAACGGATGAGGAACGACGAAAAAGATGCTGCTGCATGGGCTGAAAAAATGCGTACTAACCCAGAAATACGGAAAGAGGTCGAGAACTTTGATAAAACCACAGGAGCTGAGATGGAAGCCGAGGAAGAAGCTAGACGAACTGAACAAGAAAGTTCTGCTGGCAAGAAACCCGACATGTCAGAAACTGAAGGAGTTATTGAACCTTCCGAGGGGAACGTCTAAAAACGAGGGCCTAGGAGGGGCGTCTTACAATAAAACAACGATTTCGGTCGTTGTTTTTATTTTGCCCTACATCCCGTATGTCTTTCGGAGTTCTTCTTCAATCTCCTCGCGTGGCTTGCCAAATTTGAGATAGGACAGCTCTTTCAATTTTTCAATCATCATCGGATCCCCAGCATCTGGTTTGGGGACATAGATTGAGAAGGGACGCTCGGCTTTGTTGCGCACAAGCATTTTGATAAAGGCATTAAAGTTGTCGACGTTCATAAGGTCATATGCCGAAACGGCGGGGCTGAACTGCTTTTCGAGAAATTCGGCGTCTTCAAAACCAACACGATACGCACACATCGTTCCCACGTTGCCAAACACAGCATCTTTGATGGTGTCACTCAACTGCTTGATGTACTGATGGAACATATTGAGGCTCAGCTTGTACTTACGCGCCTCAGACAAGATTTGTGCAACCGAATCGGTACTGATGTTCTGGAACTCATCGATGTAGAGATAGAACGGATGCATGTCATCCGAGGACATCCCGACACGCGACAGTGCCGCCATGAGAATCTTGCCGACAATGATGAGACCAATGAGGCTCGCATTGATTTCTCCGAGGCGGCCCTTTGAGAGATTTACCAAAAGAATCTTGCGATTGTCCATGATGTCGCGGAAATCGAACGCAGATTTCTTTTGGGTGATGATTGGCCGCATGATGTCATTAGCCAAGAACACGTCAAACTTCGAGGTAATGTACGGAACGATGTTCGCGAGCGCCGCATCTCCCCCGGCCTTTTCGGCAACCTCACGCCAAAACTGCACAACGATGGGGTTTTTACAACGTGAAAGCTTGAGGTCACGAAAGGCTTTGTCGGTCATGACACGACCAACGTCCGAAAGTGTGTTGCCGGTCTCTGGGTCTTCAATGACGAGCATTGTTGAGTTACGGAAATATTGCTCGAACATCGGACCCATACTCTCAGGGTTCGCACCATACAGCTTTTGGAAGATGCTGAAGAGTTCGTTGACGATAAACGTCTTCTGCTCAGGCTTGGTCACATCATACTCAAGCATGTTGAGACCCATCGGTCGGTCGGTGTATGCGGGATCAAAGTAAATAACATCGTCCGCACGCTCGGGTGGAATATTAGCGAGCACCTCCATGAGGTCCGACCCGTGCGGGTCAATCATACAGACACCATCTCCATTTTTGATGTCTTGGATAATCATCTGCTTGAGGATTGTCGTCTTTCCGACACCGGTTTGTCCCACACAGTAGAAGTGGCGCAAACGATCGCCATCCGTCATATGAATAGGTGTTTGAACGTTGCCATGGATGTTCATGCCCAACAAAACACCCTCGGTTGGCAAACCAACGGGTGCAGGAACACTCATGGACTTGGCGCGCTTGAGCTCGCGTGATGAATCGACATTGCCCGATGGTAAATGGAAGATTGTCGAAAGTTCACGAAGGTTAAGCGGCAACGTCTCGCCCGATTCGAAGAGACGGAAGGTATAATTTTTGACGAAGCTGTTCAAGCCCCCCTTCTTCATACGGTTAAACTTAAAGCTGTTACCAGTTGAGAGCTCAAACTGGTTGAATGTTGCTTGGAGGTTATCGAGAATGGCTTCGGCGCGTGCTTGAGTGTCAGCCGAAACGACAAGGCGGAGATTGGTTTCGACAATTGGGTATGCAATCTTCGTTGTTACTGCCTCAACCGCGCGCTCGTCGACAATTTTCTCCTCAGGCTTATCATCCTTTTTCTTTGTTATGAAAAAATCTTTGAAGCCAATAGCAATATCTTTGACGATTGATTCATCGGCGAGTACTTCTTTGGCCTTCTCTCCTTTGCGGAGCTTGTCGATTGCCTTTCCATATCGTTTGACGTAGCTATCACCCACCGGACGCACAATGAGCTGCAACGCTGCACCCTCGCCAGTGTGTGCGAGCTTTGCAAAAGCAGAGAGCGTGATGTTCATCGGGTCAAAATCAAACTGCTCGTATGTCTTGAGAGGATACGCGCTCTCACGGGTGAACTTGGCCACCGAAGCTGCGGTACCAGCGTCTTTTGATGAAAAGATGTTGTAGTCGTTCTTAGTCTCAACCAAATGTGCTCGTGGAAAAACCGAAAGAAGCTGCTTTTCAAAAAGCTCCCGCTTGGCGGTCGGCACCGCACAGTAGACCGTCGCCTCTTCCCCCGTACCGGAAACCGCGATTTCAAAGGTGAAGACATCAGGGTCAGATCCAGAAGCAATGGAACCCAAACCAGCATAGAGCTGTTCCATCGATGAGATCATCTCTTTGAGTGGGCGCTCCTTCGCGTCTTTGTCAGAGAATGGCAACGACACTTCGAAGAGCGTCATCGTAAGTGCTTTCCAGAGCGGACCCTGCTCTTTAATCCCCTGTGCACGGTAACCAGCCTTGATGTATTCGGCCAAGAATCGGTGGAAGTCGTCTTGGATGTGAAGATCACCGAGTTTTTCGACAACAGAAAGTGCGTTCTTTACACCACGCTCTTGGAGAATCGTGAGAAGCTCGGCCATTTGAGCATCGTGAGCCTCCGGCACGAGGTCGAGAACAATTGCATCGACTTCAGTCTTGAGCATCTCGTGACCTTTTGCGAGCACTTTGTTGGGCTCGTGCTGTGCGTAGGTCTTAACAACCTCATGTACAACATGCTCATGCGATTCTTGTTTCTCGATGAGATCATTCTCGAGCGTCTTGAGCCGCTCACGCAAAAACGTGAGTTCTTCCTGCGGTGTTCGCAGCTGTGCTTCGGGGGTGACTGAGAAGCGTTCCATGGGAACAGTATACAGCTTTTAGCGATTGGCGATTAGCTTCTAAACACAGATTCAAAATCTATGGCGCAGAGCGAAGTGGATCCGGGTTTTTCCGAGCCTGCGAGGACAAAACACGGACCACGCAGCGAAAGTACGACCACGATTTGAGAAGGGGTGGCTGCGGAGCTCTTATGATCGGCTCTTCTGTTCGATGGTCTTCAGCGCAAGACGAATATATTCATCGACTGTCTGATTGAACCAAAAGATACGGGCACGAGGGCGAACGCCTGAGCGAGTCTCGAGATTTTTGAGATAGTCCTGTAACCGCGCTGCATCAGGATCCTGCCCTGGATCAAGAGAAAGATTTTGGAACCGACGAGCCCCCAAAATGCTGTACTTGTCCCAGACTTCTTTTCCTTTATCTTCCGGACCAAGGACTTCTGTCAGATCGTGGTTCATACGCTCGACAACGGCTTCGGGAACGCTCATACCTCTCGTATCAAGAACCTGAGATTCATCTATGGGCTCTGCGTGGAGAGCGGGCTCTCGCGTCTTCCATAGTTGGCTATCATCGACTCCTCCTTGAGCTGATTCACTTTCGGTGGCGTCGGGTGAAGCCTCGATATCCGCTCCAGACGCAACACCTGATTCCACAGAAACTGCTGACTGGGCGCCCTCAAAAGGAGCAGGTTCAAAGTCCATCTTTTCTATGAGCTCTCCGCTTGCGGGAGCGACTGATCGTGCGTTATCAAGATACTCCATGCCCGAAAGCGTTACGCCCTTATGTTCGATATCGAGAGCGACGCCGCCCGACTTGATGCGCGTCATCATCTTGGTGTATCCCTCGAGATCGTTGGTATAACCGAGCTCCGTGAGCGAAGCTTTAACCTCGTCGGTTTTGAGCGCTTCCACAGCATGGTCGCGCCAAAGCATGTGAGCCTTTTTACCCGCCCACACCTTGATATCCTCTTTACCATCCCAATCAAACTTCGTTGCGATATCTTTGTGTTCGGTGAAATACTTGATGAGCGAGCCTTCTGGACCACGATTCCCTATCTCAAGAACCGTTGCTGTGCTCTCGGCAGTCTTTTCTGCCTGTGCCGCTGCGAGTTCTTGTGCCCCTGCGGCACCTGAGCCGGGTCCGTGAGCCGACACGACATCAACAGTCGACTCTCCACCTTCAGGCATCGTAGGAGTACCTCCCCCAGCTCCCTGGTGTGCCACATCAGCCGTTTTTGAATCAAAGAGCCCGTCGACGGTGTTACCGCCATGCATAAAGTTGCTCACCAAATAACCTGCAAGGCCGAAGCCGGCGCTTATCTTTGCACCCTTCTTAGTCGCCTCCCACACCGCATCAGCACGTTCTCCCGCAATGGCACCCTGGCGCGAATCGAGATACTGATCAAGCTCTTTCGAAAGCCGCGCTTCATGGTCCGCATCTGTGTCAGCAGCATTCTCAAAAGCCACAACTGATGCATGTCCCAGTGCCTGACTGAGATCAAGCTGATTTTTGATACGCTCAGAAAATGTGCCGAAGTTCAGTTTGCCACTCTCAAGCTTCTCTTGGGTGTATTTGATGCGTTCACGAAGGCTTGCAATGAGCTTTCCTCGCTCTGCTGGGTCGGTCTCTTGAACAACCTGCTGAGCGAGCTTTTCGAGCTTTGCAGCAGTCTTGTTCTTCGTCACGTCGAGCATGTTGAGAGCGGTTGCTTTCGTGTCTTTAACACCGCGACGTGCGAGTTGATCACTTTCGCGCAGAGCACCTTGAGCGCGTTTGCGGGCCTGCCAACCACCAATAAGACCTGCAAGCACCGGTGCTCCGACCATTCCAAACAGAGATACCGTAAGTGCTCGAGTGACGCCACCACCAACGAAGTACCCGAGGCGTTCCGTACCACCGACATTCTGGATGATCTTCGTCCACAGCTTCGGGTTTTGGATACTCTGCATCTCCTCGGCTACCCTGGGACTCGTCGAGATGAGTTGATCGAATCGCACACGCTCGTCGACCCCGTTCATCCACAACATACTCTCAACATCGTTCCCCGTCTGAGCTTGTTTCATGAACAAGACCCTCGCTCGAAGCGTGTCATATTCCTTCCTGGTCTTTTCGTATTCGGCCTTCTGTGCTCGGGTCGCGCTCTCAGCACCCCACTCCGAAGGAATCTGACTCAGTTTCGATGCGGCCTCATCGAACAATG